>NZ_JAIZVX010000136.1 GCF_021768455.1 Aquabacterium sp.
CCATCGCCACGATGGCCCTGCCCACCGACGCCCAGCGCCTCTTCCACGGCCGCGGCGGCCTCTACCCGGGCTGCGAACACTGGGTGCTCGACGCCTTCCCGCCCGTGCTGGTCCTCACCAGCTTCCAGCCAGCCAGCGATGAAGAACTGGCCGCCATCCACGCGGCCCTGCAGGCCCGCTGGGCCGACATCGCCCCAGGCCAAGCGCTGAACTGGGTTTACCAATGCCGCCACGAAGGCCGCGCCGAGACCCGCCTCATGGCCGGCACCGTGCCCGAGCCACATGTGGTCACGGAAGACGGCGCCCGTTACCGCGTGCACGTGCTCAAGGGCCAGAACCACGGCCTCTTCCTCGACATGGCCGAAGGCCGCCGCTGGGTGCGCAACCACGCCGCCAGCCACCCGCGGCTCACCGTGCTCAACCTCTTTGCCTACAGCTGCGCCTTCTCGGTTGCGGCCTTGCAAGGCGGCGCCCGCCAGGTCACCAACCTCGACATGAGCGACGGCGCCCTGGGCCTGGGCAAACAGAACCACCAGCTCAACGGCCACGTCAGCGGCGCCAGCTTCCTGCCCCACGACCTCTTCAAGACCTGGGGCAAACTCACACGCAGCGGTCCCTACGACCTGGTCATCGTCGACCCACCCAGCTACCAGAAGGGCAGCTTCGTCGCCACCAAGGACTACGCCCGCCTCATGCGCCGGCTTGACGACCTGCTCAACCCCGGCGGCCATGCCCTGCTCTGCCTGAACGCGCCCGAACTGGGCCAGGCATTCCTGCAGGACCAGATGACCGAACTCGCGCCGCAACTGCGCTTCATCGAGCGCCTGCCCAACCCTCCCGCCTTCGCCGACGCCTCGCCCGAGCGCGCGCTGAAGGTCCTGCTGTACCAAGCCCCTGCCCTGCCATGAAGTCTTCGATCTACGTGGTCGATGTGGACCGCCCCGACACCTGGACCCGCTACCGCAACGGCCTGTGCGACACCTGCATGGCCAACTGCTGCACCATGCCCGTCGAGGTGAAGCTGGGCGACCTCGTGCGCCTGGGCCTGGTCGACCCCTTCGAGGCCGAACACGAGGCGCCCAAACAGATCGCCAAGCGCCTGAGCAAGGCGGGCCTCATCGACCACTTCAACTTCAAGCACGAAATCTTCACCCTGGCCCGCCGCGCCAGCGGCGACTGCCGCTTCCTCGACGCGCAAACGCGCCGCTGCACCGTCTACGAGAAGCGCCCCAACACCTGCCGCAAGCACCCGCAAGTCAGCCCCCGGCCTGGCCACTGCCCTTACGGCGCACGCAGCACGCGCCCGCCCGCCACGGCCCCTGACAACTGAGCACACCCGGCCACACTTCTTTACCAAGACACACCCCGCTTCACGCAAGCGACCACAGCGCACCGCCACGACACGCCCGAGCCGGCTTCTTTGCCGAGCTTTTCCCCCGCGAGACACCCTCCGGCGCCCGGCCGACGTCTACTCACCGACGTCGTTCAGCCGGAGCCTGTCAGCCGTGTCCACCACCTACTTCGATGTCACCGATCTCGTCCAGTACGCCAAAGGGCACAACCGTGTCTCGGGCATCCAGCGCGTGCAATGGCGCATCCTGTCTGAACTGGCCCACGGCGACCAGGGCGATCGTGTGCGCCTGTGCTTCCACAGCAGCGAACGTGGCCAGCACCTGAGCATCCCGGCCCGCGCCGTGTTCACGCACCGGCGGGCCGAATTCCATGGTGGACGCTTCCTTCGCACGCTGGGCGAGATCCAGAGCGGCCTCATGCCCCCTCGCTACGAAGTCAAGCGCCTGCTCAAGCCGTATGAAGACCGCAAATGGCTGCGGGGCGTGCTCAAAGGCCAGCTCTACCTGACCGCTTTGCTGCAGCCAGAACGCCTGCTGGCCCGCGGCGTCGAAGAATGGCGCGACAGCAAAACCCCACCGGTGGCCGCCACACAGGCTCAGCCGCTGAGCCTGAAAGCGCAAGACAAGCTGGTGCTCCTCGGCGCCTACTGGGACCAGCCCGCCGTCATCCAGCTGGCCCAGGCACACCGCCGGGCCGAGGGCGACGTGGTCATGCTGGTGCACGACGTCATCCCCGATGCCGCCCCGGCCCTGTGCACCGACGGGCAGGTCAGGCTGTTCCGCCAGCGCATGCACATCTTTCCGCAGGTGGCCAACCGCTTCATGGCCGTGTCCCACTACACAGCCCGCGACTTCGTCAAGGCCATGCTGGGCGCCGTGCGCCTGGAAGACGTGCAGGTCGTGCCCCTGGCGCACGAGTTCGGCGACCTGCCGCGCCGCACGGTGATGGACCTGAGCGAGGTGACCGACGTGCCCTCTGGCCAGCGACAGGTGCTGTGCGTGGGCACCATCGAGGCCCGCAAGAACCAGGTGCTGCTGCTCCGCGTCTGGCAGGCACTGCTGGCGCGCTTTGGCGAGCAGACGCCGGAACTGGTGCTCTGTGGCAAGTACGGCAGCAAGACCGAAGCCTTCAAGCGCCTGCTGGCCCAGGACCCGGCCCTGCAGGCCAAGGTGCGCATCCTCCCGGCGCCCACCGATGCCGAACTGGCCCAATGCTACGAGCAGGCCTGGTTCACCGTCTTCCCCAGCCTCTACGAAGGCTGGGGCTTGCCGGTGGGCGAGGCCGCCTGGCTGGGCAAGGTGTGCCTGGCCTCCAATGCGTCTTCGGTGCCCGAGGTCCTGGGCCAGGCTGCACCCTGCCTGCCCCCCGATGACCCTGAGACCTGGTCTCAGTTCATCGGCCTGCTGATCACCACCCCCCACTTGCTGGCCTTGTGGACGCAGCAGGTGCTGCACGCCCCCCTGCGTGACTGGACCCTGGTGGCCGCCGACATGCACGCGGCCATCCAGGCCAGCGAAGCCCATTCCCGCCGCAGCGCGCAGACTGCGCCCCCCGCCCACGCCATCGCCTGGTCTTCACCGATCCTGGCCGCCTGAGGCGGGTCAGCGCGCACGGGCGCGGTCTCGCCCCAGACGACGCAGGAGCCCCTCACCATTCGGGAGGATGCACGCACCAAAAGACGGCGTATCGGGTCGGTGGGCGGGCAATGCGCTGGCAAAATTGGGCCAATGTCTTTACCGTCCTCTCAGGTGCCCTCGTCGCCCCGCCCTCTTGTCATCCGACTGTGCAACATGGTGGGCGACGTGGTGCTCGGCCTGCCCGCCTTGCACCTCCTGCAATCCCATGGCCACAGCCTGCAGCTGTACGGCAAGGGCTGGGCGGGCGCGCTGCTCGCCGGGGAAGGCTGGGCCTGCACCAAGCGCGCCGGCCCCTTTGGTGAACGCATCGCGCAGCTGAAGGCCCTGCGCTCGGCCTGCGCCAGCCAGGATCCAGGCTTCAACGACCGCACCAACACCCTGTTGATGCCCAATTCGTTCTCCAGCGCATTCGAGATGCGCTGGGCAGGGCTGAAGCCCGCCGGCTACGCCCGTGACGGCCGCCGCCTCCTGCTGCGCCAAGCCTGGCAACCCGACCCGCCCAACCACGCCCTCGAAGGCTTCTGGGGCCTGGCATGCCGGCTCACCGGCCACACGGGCGCCCCCCCTGATCGCATCCAGCTGCGCATCCGCCCGGAAGACCAGGCTGCGGCAGATGCCCTGCTGGCCGGCCACGGCATCCAGCCTGGCTTCGTCTGCATCGTCCCCTTTGCGGCGGGTGACGTCGACGGACTCGACAAGCGCTGGCCCGACTTCCCCGCCTTCACACACCGCCTCAGCACGCTGGGCCGCCAGATCGTGACCTGCCCTGGCCCCGGTGAAGAAAGCATCGCCCGCGACCAACACCCGGCCGCCCTCAGCCTGCCCGATGTCGGACTGGGCACCTACCTGGGCCTGCTGCACCGCGCCAGCCTCGTCATTTCCAACGACACAGGCCCGGCCCACATGGCCGCCGCCGTGGGCACGCGCGTGCTCAGCGTGCTCGGCCCGACCAAACCCGAACAGTGGCGCCCCTGGGGCCCGCAGAACACCATCGTGCAAGGCACCCGGCCGGCCTGGCCCACGGTCGAGGCCGTGATGCAGGCCACCCACACCCTGTTGAACGCATGAACGCCCCGCGCCGCCCCCTCATCGTCCGCCTGTGCAACTGGGTGGGCGAAGCCGCCCTCTCGCTGCCCACGCTCACCATGCTGCAAGCGCAGGGGTTCGAATTGCACCTGATCGGCAAGCGTTGGGCCCAAAGCCTGTTCGAAGGCCACGGCTGGCCGGTGCACGTGCGTCCCGCCAAGCGCGGCGAGGCCATCGCCCAGTTGCGCGAGCTCAAACGCCAGCTGGGCGAGGCCGACGCCAGCTTCGCCACACGCCCCAACTACCTGCTGTTCACCAGCTCGTTTTCCAGCGCCCTCGAGGGCCGGCTGGCCGGCCTGCGCCCCATCGGCTACCAGCGCGATGGCCGCTCCATGCTGCTGGCCCACGGCGTACCCTGGATCGACGGCCTGCATGCCGCCGACAACTACTGGCGCGTGGGCACCCACTTTGCCCGGGTGGGCACCGTGCGCCCCGAAAAGCTGGGTCTCTCGCCCAGCGAGGCCCAGCACGAACGGGCCAAGGCCCTGATGCACGCCCACGACCTGGTCACCCATGGTTTTGTGCTCGCCTGCCCCTTCTCGGGTGCGGCCGACACCACCGGCAAAAAGCACTGGCCGGCCTTTCCTGAGCTGACGCGCCAACTCCACCTGCAAGGCCTGGACGTGGTGATCTGCCCCGGCCCAGGCGAAGAAGCCCAGGCCCAAAGCGAGCACCCCGACGCCAAGCTGCTCAGCGGTGTCGACCTTGGCACCTATGCCGCGCTGGCTCTGCGCGCGCGCTGCACCGTCTCCAACGACACGGGCCCCGGCCACCTGGCCGCCGCGGTGAACGGCCATGTGGTCAGCGTGCTGGGCCCCGATGCCGCCGACATGTGGTGGCCGCAGGGCGAACACGTCACCGTGCTGAAACCGGCGCAAGGCTGGCCTGCCCTGGACGAGGTCCTTCAGGCCGTCAACAAGGTGCGCCCATGACCACGCCATCGACGGCCAAACCCTTTCACGTGGCCCTGCAGTTTGGCCACATCAAGCACTTCAACGAAGGTCTGGCCGAGTTCTCTCGCCAGCTCGCCCTGCAATTCGCCGGGCAGGCGGCCGAACTCAAGGCCACGCAAAACTGGCATTTCCACTTCATCCTGCCCAAGCAATGGCACGGCATGTTCGGTCACGACGTGACGTACCACGAACTCACCGATGCCATGCGCCTGCGCCACCGCTTCCCGGTCGACCTGGACGTGTGGCATGGCCTGCACCAGCACATGCGCTACCGCCCGCCCACCAACAGCCGTCGCAAGCTCATCACGGTGCACGATCTGAACCACGTCTACGCCAAAAAAGGGCTGAGCCTGTGGTGGCAAAACCTGCGCCTGACCCGCCACCTGCGTCGCGCAGACCATCTCGTGGCCATCAGCCAGTTCGTGGCCGACGACATCCGCCGCTGCCTGCCCTGGGCGCCCCCCGCCACCGTGATCCACAACGGCGTGGCCGACCTGAGCCAGGCTCCGCGCGAGAAGCCCCCTGGCTTCGCCCTCAACGAAGGCGACTACCTGCTGCACATCAGCCGCATGTCGCCCTCGAAAAACGTGGGCGCGCTGATCGAGATGGCCGCCGTGTGGCCCGAGCAGGCGCTGCTGCTGGTCGGGCCCCAAAGTGAAGAAGTGGACAAGCACCGGGCGCATGTGGCGCGCCTCGGCTTGCGCAACGTACACTTTCTGACGGATGTGCCCGAGGCACAAAAGGCTTGGCTGCTCGCGAATTGCAAGGCGTTTTTGTTCCCTTCTCTGCTGGAAGGATTTGGGTTGCCGCCGATCGAGGCGATGTATTTTGGCAAGCCGATTATCGTATCTGAACGCACGAGCCTACCCGAAGTATGCGGCCCTGCCGGAGAGTATTGGAGGAATTTTCATCCAATCGAGATGCGCGATAAAGTCTTACAGAAAATTGACAACAAAGAAGCGGAATCAATTTCACAGAGCACCATCACCCACGCCCAAAAATACAGATGGGACACCTCCGCAGTAAAATACAAAAACACATATAAATCCAAGGGGCAAAAATCATGAAAATCAAAAGCAGCGATATATCCGTCGTAATACAAGGCAGCATCGAACCCATACCTCTAAAAAAATGCGTAGATAGCATTCTAAAACACCTACCCGACTGCGAAATTATTCTATCAACATGGGAGGGTAGCCAAGCAAATATCACCTTCCCACTCAACAAAATAATTCTCAACACAGATCCAGGAGCGAAACCCATAAGCTCAGGCGGCGCACTGAACAACACAAATCGCCAGATAGTATCAACCATCAATGGCGTAAATGAAGCAAGCCGCCCTTACACCCTAAAATTTCGATCAGATTGCGTATTAAACGGTGTCGGATTCATTGAAGCGTTTGGCAAATACACAACCCGATCATCGGAGCATAAACTTTTCCAAGAGAAAATTGTTGCCCCACGATATGCCAGCCGGATTGAAACAGCAAAAAGGCCATACCTCTTCCATCCGGCAGATATTGCACTCTTTGGCCTTACAACTGACATAAAGAGGCTATTTGATATAGATCTAGTCACTCAGCAGGAATTTGAATGGGCTAAGAACTGCACGAACCCTTCTACAAAAGCCGCGCTGATGGAACGAGACCTTCTTTGCAAGTGGGTCCCAGAGCAACACATTTTCATCAAAGCCTTAGTAAAAGGTGGCTTCAAGATAAATCTGGAGCATGCGGCTGAGAGCACACCACAGCTTGCCACCCTTTCTCAAAAGCTGCTAATTAACAACTATATCATCATCCCCGAATGCGAATTCGGGCTTCTCCACCAAAAAGACAAACTCCGCCTTCAAGTCCAGTCAGACATAATAACCTGCTATTCCAAGAGTCAATACGAATATCTTTACAGATTATTTTTCGACAGCACAGCACCAAGACAAAAATGGAGTTCCGAAATATATGGCCAAACAGCACTGGACTTCAAGATCGTCGAGGGTCTACTCAAACACTCAAAAAGAACCCGATTATATGCAGCAACATCTGGAATGTATGGCCACAAGTTTCTAGCCGAAGCAGCCATAACGTTATTCTGGATATTTAAATTCACACTTCATTGCGCGGCATTATTACTCAAAAAACAGCCTAAAAAACACAGGCAACCCATCAAAAACGAAAATAGCAACATACAGAGGTAAACATGATCAACATCGTAATCCCGATGGCTGGAGCAGGCAGTCGTTTTGCCAAAGCTGGCTACACAGACCCCAAGCCACTCATCATGGTTCACTCCAAACCGATGATTAAGCTTGTGATCGAAAACTTGCGCCCTCGCGAAAGCCACCGCTTTATATTTATTTGCCAGGCAGATCACGTGCAAAGATATGATTTACGCTCAAAGCTGAGCGCTTGGGCTCCCGGATGTGAGGTGATAGAGATCAATGGATTGACGGAAGGTGCGGCATGTACAGTGTTAGCCGCCAAGGAACTTATAAATAATGACGATCAACTAATGATCGCAAACAGCGACCAGTACATCGATCACGACATCAATCATTATCTTTCATTCATGCACAAGGAAGCGCTCGATGGCCTCATCATGACCATGACAGCCAATGACCCAAAATGGTCATTTGTAGGCCTTGACGACAGCAACAACGTAACCAAAGTTGTTGAAAAACAGGTGATATCTAATGAAGCAACGGTAGGCATATACAACTTCTCCCGCGGAAGCGATTTTGTGGCTGCAGCAGAATCGATGATCAAGTCAGACGACAGGGTGAATAATGAGTTCTACGTGGCACCCACGTACAACTCGCTGATATCTCAGGGCGCAAAAGTCAGACCCTACAATATTGGATCCGAAGGCAGCGGCATGTATGGCCTTGGCATCCCAGATGATCTTAATTTGTTCCTACACAGCGCCGTTAGCCACATTGCAAAAGAGGATTCCCTATGAAAATCATCTCGCACAGAGGCTACTGGAAAAGCGAAGAGGAAAAGAACACCAACATCGCATTTGATCGGTCGTTTAACCTTGCATTCGGCACAGAAACGGACATAAGAGATTTCGATGGCGAACTGGTAATATCCCATGACCCTGCAAGGCGGGGCGCCATCAAACTAAAAGACTTCCTTGAATCATACAAAAACCTTACCAACGAACTACCATTAGCCCTCAACATTAAATCAGACGGCCTCGCATTTAAGTTGGCTGAACACATGAAAGAGCGCCAGCTGGACTGGTTTTCTTTCGACATGTCGATCCCAGACACTCGACATCACCTTGCCGCAGGCAACCCCGTGTTCATAAGGGTCAGCGAGTTCGAAAGACATCCGCCTTGGCTAGAAAAATCAGCCGGCATATGGCTCGATGCATTCGAATCAATCTGGTATGACCGAGCGCTCATTGAAAGCTACCTGAGAAAAAATTTGAAAGTTTGCGTCGTCTCAGCGGAACTCCATGGCCGTGATCACGCCGATTTATGGGATCTGCTTCGCCCTCTAGCGCAAAATCCAAATTTGCTCCTGTGCACAGACCTCCCTGAACTTGCACGCAGTTACTTCTCCTCAGCACCTAAAAACAGCAGCAAGCCATGATCAAAGCGGTAATTTTCGATATGGACGGCGTACTGATTGATGCCAAGGAATGGCACTATGACGCGCTCAACCGTGCACTTGAATTGTTCGGATACAGAATTAGCCGTCACGATCACTTGACAACGTATGATGGTCTCCCCACAAAAAAGAAATTAGAAATGCTCTCTGTGGACTCCGGCCTACCGGTTGAGCTACATGAATTCATCAATGAGATGAAGCAAATCTATACCACTGAGATTATTCACACGCAATGCCGCCCGACATTTCGCCACGAGTACGCGCTATCCCAACTAAAATCGAGAGGCTTAAAAATTGCAGTTGCCTCCAACTCCATTCGCGACACAGTCGAATTGATGATGGAAAAAGCACATTTGACAGATTATTTTGACGTGATGCTCTCCAACCAAGATGTGAAAAAAGGGAAGCCTGATCCAGAGATCTACACAAAAGCAATTCACAGCCTGGGATTGACCCCGCAAGAATGCCTCGTTGTTGAAGACAATGAAAATGGAATCAGGGCCGCAAAGGCCGCAGGCGCGCATGTACTTGTAGTGCGAGACGTTACGGAAACAAACCTTGAGAACATCTCAAAGATGATCGAAGAAATCAACGGAATTTGACATGAATGTACTAATTCTTGCCGCAGGACATCAACCGACCGACGCTACGGAGGAAAAGTTCCCGCTGTGCCTTGCGGAATTCGACGGAACGCCTCTCATTGAGGCAATTTCGCATCGCTTGAAAGCCTTTGATTCAGCCAAATTTATTGTTGCTTTACAAGAAAAGGATGTCGAAGCTGCCCACCTTGACAGCATTGTCAAGCTATTATTTCCCCGATCTGCACTAGCCATCACCAGAGCAACCACCAAGGGAGCTGCGTGCACCGCACTACTAGCAGCACAGCACATTGACAACGATGATGAGCTCCTGATAATCAGCGCCAACGAATTGGTGGACTCGAACCTACCTGAAATAATCGCCGACTTCAAGAATAGAAAACTGGACGCCGGAACAATCACATTTCCATCAATCCACCCAAGATATTCCTACATTAAAGCCGACGCAAACGGCTACATCGTAGAGGCAGCGCAGAAGAGGCCAATTAGTCGAGAGGCAACAGTAGGCATATTTTGGTTTGCCAAAGGAAGCCATTTTGTAGAGGCTGCCAAAGAAATGATCCGCAAAGGCGCCAGCACGGACGGAATATTCTACATATGCCCAACCTTCAATGAGATAATCCTTAAACAAGGGAAAATCGGCTCACACAGGATTGAAGCGAAACAATACCACCCGCTAAAATCCGAGCGCCAAATAACAAGTTTTGAAAATCAAATTGAATCGCAGGGGTGGAGCACAAAATGATAAGCGCACACATTGACGCCATGGTCAAAGGATGGTTTGTTGGAAACTTCTCTCCAACATTATTCCCCACCGAATCCTGCGAGGTGGCAGTAAAGAAATACGCCGCAGGCACCAAGGAGGACAAGCATTACCATAAAATAGCGACAGAAATCACGGTGGTAGTAACCGGGAGAATTCGCATGATGGGGAAAGAATGGGGTGAGGGGGACATCATCGTTCTTTCACCGGGTGAAGCGACCGACTTCGAAGCCATCACAGACTCAATCAACGTGGTGGTCAAGCTCCCCGGAGCCACTAACGATAAGTTCCTCTGTTCAGAACAGGCAGCAGGTCAGGGCGCATAGACCCCATCGCTCAACACTGTCGATATTTCAATACGTCATGTATTGAACTTTCTTGGTTCACAGGCGTGGAATTCCCGGCACCCATAGCAGCTCATAAAGACCCCCCCGATGACCACATTCAAACGGCTTTCCACCCAAGTCGCCACCCTCCACGACACCACCCTGGCTGCCGCCGGCGGCCCACCCGTGGCCCAGCCTGCCGTGGCCGATGGCACGGACCGCACGGCCCTGCTGTGGCAATGGATCGGCACCAACCACTTCTTCAACAGCAGCCTGTGGGCCGAAGAAGACCTGGCGCGCCGCACCACGGTGAGCGGTGACGAGATCGCGCAGAACAAGCGCGCCATCGACAAGTTCAACCAGGCCCGCAACGATGCCACCGAGCGCGTCGACGAGATCCTGCTGACCGAGCTCGGCCTGGTGGACGCCGCCTCGGCCCAGACCGATGCGCCCGTGGCCAAGGTGCCCGCAGGTGCCCGCCTCAACAGCGAGACCGCCGGCAGCATCATCGACCGCATGTCCATCATGGCGCTGAAGATCCACGCCATGCGCGAGCAGACGCTGCGCACCGACGTCGACCAGGCTCACCGCGACGGCAGCCAGGTCAAGCTCGACAAGCTGCTGCAGCAGCGCGGCGACCTCGGTACCTGCCTCGACGAACTGCTGGCAGACACGCAAGCCGGCCGGGCCTACTTCAAGGTCTACCGACAGTTCAAGATGTACAACGACCCGCGCTTCAACCCCGCGCTGGTGGCCGAGCAGGCAGTCCTGCAGTCAAAGGGCTGACCCGGCCGCATGCGCGTTCTCATCGTCAAAACCAGCTCCATGGGCGACGTCGTCCATGCGCTGCCCGCCATCTCCGACATGGCCCGCGCCATCCCCGGCGTCCAGATCGACTGGGTGGTGGAGAAAGGCTTCTCGGCGATGCCGGCCCAGCACCGCGCCGTCCAGCGTGTCATCCCGCTGCAATGGCGCAAGTGGCGCAAGTCGCTCCGCTCGGCCGAGACACGCGCTGCGCTCGCGCACTGGCGCGCCGAAATGCGCCGCGAGCGTTACGACCTGGTGATCGACCTGCAAGGTCTGCTCAAAAGTGCGCTCTTCGCCTGCTTTGCGAACGGCCCACGCGCCGGCTACGACCGCCACAGCATCCGCGAACCGCTGGCCAGCTTCTTTTACGGTCGCACCGGCCACGTGTCGCGTGAACTGCATGCCGTCGACCGCTGCCGCGCCCTCGCCGCCCAACTGCTGGGCTACCGCCACTGCTTGCTGGCGGTCGGCATGCCCCACCAGTACCAGCATTTCGCGGTTGAGCGGCTCTTGCATGCGCTGTTCGGCTTGCAGTTCCAGGGCATCCGGCGTGTTGCCCGGCACCAGTTCCATCAGGTTGGCCGACAGCGGGGCACCGTGGCGCCACTGCCAGCCAGCCAGGGCCAGCACGGCCACCAGCAGGATCAGGAACAGGCGCGGTAGCAGGCGCTCACTGGGCAAAGTCGTGTTGCTCCGCTTCGCTCAAGGGTTGGCTGGCCGAACTGTCCTGCATGCGCAGCACGGTGCTGTCGCCCTGGGTTTC
>NZ_JAIZVX010000137.1 GCF_021768455.1 Aquabacterium sp.
CCGAGAGCCCCCCCCGAGGTGCCGCCAGCGTGGAAGCCGCCCGAGGGCGCCCCCAGGTCGGCAAACTGAGAGGCGCCAGAGGGGCGCGCCCCCCCGGCGTCGGGCGTGCGGCGGATGAAGGGGCGCAGGTCGATCTCGGGTCGCAGGCCCTGATCGAGCAACAACCGGTTGGCGTGGTGGTAGCCCTCCTGGGCCCAGGCGGCCACCTCGTTTTGCAGCACGGTCTGCAGCGTGGCCCAGTGGACCAGGGTCAGGCCGGACTGCAACCAGGCGTCCAGCACCACGCGGCCCAGCCAGGACGGACTCAGCACATCGACCGAGCCACTGCCCGCCACCACCGCGCCCTGCACCGACTGCAATCGGGCATTGAGGTCGGTGTATTCGGAGCCGGTGAGGTCGGACACGGCCTGTCCCAGGCGCACGGCCACGAGGTCGCGCTCGATGCTGCCTTCTTCGACCAGGGAGAGCCCGCCACCGGCCTGCGGGGCGTCACGGCCCGGACGCTGGTTGGGATCGACCTCGCGGCCCAGCCGCAGGGCGTGCAGCGCATCGCGCAGTCGCTGCTCCATGGCCTGCTGCCACAGGGCCTGCGAGCGGGGGAAGTCGAGCACCAGGTCACGCCGACGCTGGTAGAGCGCGGGCTCGGCCGTCTGGGTGGCCAGCACCTTGGCGCCGTCGACACAGGCCTTGACCACGCCAGCCACGCCCCTGACGAGGGATTCGGTGAAGCTGACGCGGGCGGTCAGTGACAGCGCTCGGTGGGGTCCTGCGGACATGGGGGGCGAGAATGCACTGAGGGCGTCACAGCGACGCCCTCAGCCCTGAAGTTCCTGATTGCGGAGACTCTACACCACCGCGCCAGCGTGCGGGTCGTTGGGATCGATGTCTTTTTTGCTGGCCTTGACCAGGTCTTCGCGCTTGACGCCCAGCCACATCGCGATGGCCGCGGCCACGAACACCGAGGAGTAGATGCCGAACAGGATGCCGATGGTCAGAGCCAGGGCAAAGTAATGCAGCGTGGGACCACCAAACAGCAGCATGCCCAGCACCATCATCTGCGTCGAGCCGTGGGTGATGATGGTCCGGCTGGTCGTGCTGGTGATCGCGTGGTCGATGACCTCGGGCGTGTTCAGCTTGCGGAACTTGCGGAAGGTCTCGCGGATGCGGTCGAAGATCACGACCGATTCGTTCACCGAGTAGCCCAGCACCGCCAGCACCGCCGCCAGCACCGACAGCGAGAACTCCCACTGGAAGAAGGCAAAGAAGCCCAGGATGATGACCACGTCGTGCAGGTTGGCGATGATGCCGGCCACGGCGAACTTCCACTCGAAGCGGATCGCCAGGTAGATCATGATGCCCAGCACGGTCACGCCCAGGGCCAGGGCCCCGTCGTGGGCCAGCTCGTCCCCCACCTGCGGGCCGACGAACTCGCTGCGCTGCAGCACCACAGGCTGGGCGCCACCGGCGGCCTGGCAGACCTGGGCAGGGCCCTTGTCGGCGGCCTGGGTGACCAGCTGGGCACCTTCGGCCTTGCACAGGGCGCCGTAGACCTGGCTGACCAGATCGGCCTGCTTGACGCCTTCACGCAGCGGCAGGCGGATCAGCACGTCGCGCGAGGTGCCGAAGTTCTGCACCTGCACCTCGCCCTGCTTGAGCGATTCGACCGCCGTGCGGACCTTGTTGATGTCGGCCGGCTGGGCGTACTGCACCTCGATCACCGAACCACCGGTGAACTCGATGGAGAAGTGCAGGCCGCGGTGGAAGATGAAAAACACCGCCAGCGCAAAGGTGAGGAAGGAGATCGCGTTGAAGACCAACGCGTGGCGCATGAAGGGGATGTCGCGCCTGATGCGGAAAAATTCCATGGTGTGTGCTCCGCTGTGTTGCGCTTATTCCTGGGGCTTCCAGACCTGCCCGATGGACACGCCCTTGAGCTTCTTCTTGCCGCCATACCAGAGGTTGACCAGGCCACGCGAGAAGAACACGGCCGAGAACATCGAGGTCAGGATGCCCAGGCAGTGGACCACGGCAAAGCCCTTGACCGGGCCCGAGCCGAAGGCCAGCAGAGAGAGGCCGGCGATCAGGGTCGTGACGTTGGAGTCCAGGATGGTGGCCCAGGCGTGCTCGTAACCGGCGGCAATGGCCGATTGCGGGGCCGAGCCGTTGCGCAGCTCTTCGCGCACACGCTCGTTGATCAGCACGTTGGAGTCGATGGCCATGCCCAGGGTGAGCGCGATGGCCGCGATGCCCGGCAGGGTCAGCGTGGCCTGCAGCATCGACAGCACGGCGATCAGCAGCAGCAGGTTGACCGACAGCGCGATGGTCGAGAACACGCCAAACAGCAGGTAGTAGGCCATCATGAACAGCGCGATCGCGGCAAAGCCGTAGATCAGGCTGTTGAAGCCCTGGGCGATGTTTTCTGCGCCCAGGCTGGGGCCCACGGTGCGCTCTTCGATGATCTCCATGGGCGCGGCCAGCGAACCGGCGCGCAGCAGCAGGGCCGTGTCGGCGGCCTCTTCGGTGCTCATGCGACCCGAGATCTGCACGCGGCCACCACCGATTTCGCCGCGGATGACCGGCGCCGTCACGACCTCGCCCTTGCCCTTTTCGAACAGGATGATGGCCATGCGCTTGTTGACGTTCTCGCGGGTCACGTCCTTGAAGATGCGGGCGCCGCGGGCGTCGAGCGTCAGGTGCACGGCGGCTTCGTGGTTCTCGTCGAAGCCGGGCTGGGCGTCGGTGAGGTTGTCGCCGGTCAGCACCACCTGGCGCTTGACGATGATGGGCACGCCACCGCGCTCGAGGTAGCGCTCGGTGCCGAAGGGCACGGGGCCACCGGCCAGGGCGGCCTGGGCCTCGGTGCTGTCGTCGACCAGGCGCACTTCCAGCGTGGCGGTGCGGCCGATGATGTCCTTGGCCTTGGCGGTGTCCTGCACGCCGGGCAGCTGCACGACCACGCGGTCGATGCCCTGCTGCTGGATCACGGGCTCGGAGACGCCGAGTTCGTTGATCCGGTTGTGCAGGGTGGTGATGTTCTGCTTGAGGGCCTGCTCCTGGATGGCGCGTTCGCTCTGGGGCTTGAGGGCGCCCACCAGGGTGAGGTCGCCCGAGCCGCCGGTGTCGGTGGCGTCGGTCCAGACCAGGTCGGCCAGCTTGTCTTCCAGCACCGGGCGGGCGGCCTTGCGGCCGGCTTCGTCGCGGAAGCGCACGGTCAGGGTGTTGGCCTCGCGGCGGATGCCGCTGTGGCGGATGTCCTTGTCGCGCAGCAGGGTGCGCACGTCACCGCCGAGGCTGTCGAGCTTCTGGGTGAGCGCGGCCTTCATGTCGACCTGCATCAGGAAGTGCACGCCACCGCGCAAGTCCAGGCCCAGGAACATGGGGTTGGCGTGCAGGGCATGCAGCCAGGTCGGCGAGCGCGACACGAGGTTCAGCGCCACGATGTAGCGCGGATCGGCCGGATCCGGGTTGAAGGCCTTGGCCAGCAGGTCACGGGCCTTGATCTGGGTGTCGGTGTCCTGGAAGCGGGCCTTGACCGAATTGCCTTCGAAGGTGACGAAGTCGGCCTTGAGACCGGCCTGCGTCAGCACCTCCTGGACACGCGCCACGGCGCTGCTGTCGAGCTTGAGCGTGGCCTTGCCACTGGAGAGCTGCACGGCCGGCGCTTCGCCGAACACGTTGGGCAGCGCATAGACCAGGCCGACCACCAGGGCCATGGCAATGATCAGGTACTTCCACCAGGGGTAGCGGTTCATGAGGTCCTCAACGGCGCGGTCAATGGCGCTGTAACGCGATGGCGGCACCCTGCCCCACCGCGGGGCGGGCGCCGTCCGGTGTTTGCTTACTTGTACGAGCCCTTGGGCAGGACCTGGATGATGGCCACGCGCTGCACCTGCAGCTCGACGCCGTTGGCGACTTCGATGCGGGCGAAGGTGTCGTCCAGCTTGGCGATCTTGCCGATCACGCCACCTTGCGTGACGACCTCGTCACCCTTGGCCAGGGCGTCGAGCATGGCCTTGGTTTCCTTCTGGCGCTTCATCTGCGGGCGGATCATGACGAAGTACAGCACCACGAACATGAGGACCAGGGGCAGCATGCTCATCAGGCCACCGGAGGCACCGGCAGCGGGGGCTGCGGCTTGGGCATAGGCATCGGAAATCAGAAACACGGGGCAATCCTTCAAAGAAAGGGCCGAGGCACCCGCCTCAGGTGAGGGCAGGCGGATCGGCCGGGGTCAAACATTGTATGCGTCAGGCCACGACGGCCCTGCTGCGGGTTGGCGAGAGGCGCGCCCGCCGGAACAGGGGGTATCGGTCAGAGCACGTACTTGACCAGCGGGTGACCGGTCAGGGCACGGTAGATGGCGTCGAGCTGCTCGCGGCTGGTGGCCGTGACGGTGACCGTCAGGCCCAGGTACTTGCCGCTGCTGCTGGGGCGGTGCTCCAGCGTGGCCTCGTCGAAGGTCTGGTCGTGCTCGCGCGCGATGCGCACCACGGCCTCGATGAAGGTCTCGTGGTGCACGCCCATGACCTTGATCGGGAAGCGGCTGGGGTACTCGATCAGCGACTGCTCCGGCGGGATGATCGGGTTGGCAGGCTGCGCAGCCTGGGCTGCGGCATCGGCCACGGCGGGATGCAGGGGGTGACCGGGAGGGAATTGGGAAGCCATGTGCGCGTCCTTGTTCGGTTGCTTACTTGATGCCCAGGCGGATGGCGTCCCAGGTGCGGCCCAGCCAGCCGGCGGCGGGCACGGCGTCCAGGCTTTGCAGCGGCAGGGTCTGCCAGGGCTGGGTGCCGAGCGACACCTGGATGCTGCCGACGGTCTGGCCCTTGAGCAAGGGGGCGAGCAGCGGGTCGTTGCGGGTCAGGCTGGTCTTGACCTGGGCGGCCTGGCCGCGGGGCACCACCACCACGACGGGTGCGGTGCGACCCAGGCGAGCGGAGGCGGCCTTGCCCTTCCAGACCGGGGCGGTGCTGATGGCCTGGTTGGCGTCGAAGAGCTTGACGACGTCGAAGGCACTGTGGCCCCAGTTCAGCAGCTTCTGGCTTTCGTTGGCGCGGGCCTCGGGCGAGGCGGTGCCCACCACCACGCTGAGCAGGCGGCGGTCGCCCCCCGGCGTGGGACGGTGCGAGGTGGCGATCAGGCAGTAGCCGGCGGCGTCGGTGTAGCCGGTCTTCAGGCCATCGACCGTGGGGTCGCGAAAGAGCAGCAGGTTGCGGTTGGGCTGCTTGATCCCGTTGAAGGTGAATTCCTTCATCGAGTAGTAGGGCAGCGAGTTGGGGAAGTCGGTGATCAGGCGGGTGGCGATGATGGAGAGCTCGCGCGCCGTGCTGACGTGGCCCGGGGCGGTGAGGCCTTCGGGGTTGGCGAAGTGCGTGGTCTTCAGACCAAACACCTGGGCCTGGCGGTTCATCATCTCGACGAACACCTCGACCGTGCCGCCCACGCCTTCAGCCAGGGCCACGGTGGCGTCGTTGCCGCTCTGCACGATCATGCCCTTGATCAGGTCATCGACCTTGACGCGGCTGTTGACGTTGATGAAGGTGCGCGAGGCACCGGTCATGCCGGTGCGCCAGGCGCGCTCCGACACGGGCAGCTCCTGGCCCAGGCTGAGCTTGCCGTTCTGCAAAGCCTGGAAGACCAGGTAGGCGGTCATCAGCTTGGTCAGCGAGGCGGGCTCGACGGTCTGGTCGGCGTTGCGCGAGGCCAGGGTCTGGCGGCTGGTCACGTCCTGCAGGACGTAGGCGCGCGCGGCCACCTCGGGCGGCTGCGGCATGGCGGCCGTGGGCTCGGCAAAGAGGGCGGCGGGCGCGGCCTGCGACCAGGCGGGCGCGCTGGCCAGGGCCGAAGCGGCCATCAGGCAGGCCAGCGCGGCGCGGCGGGAGACGCGGCGGGAAAGGGTGA
Source organism: Aquabacterium sp. (assembly GCF_021768455.1). Classification (GTDB taxonomy): domain Bacteria; phylum Pseudomonadota; class Gammaproteobacteria; order Burkholderiales; family Burkholderiaceae_C; genus Aquabacterium. Next base: position 5,902 of record NZ_JAIZVX010000137.1, read on the forward strand.
CGGTCATGGATGGGTCCACAAAGGGAAAAAGGCTGGCCTGACAAGGCCAGCCAGGAGAGATGGGGGCGAACGCCCGGAAAACAAGGTGCGCGGCCCGGGACAACCCGGGCTGCGCGGGAAAGCGCTCAGCCCTGGGCCATGGCCTTCAGGTGACGCAGCACGGTCTCGCGCAAGGTGGGCAGCTGCCCGTGGAAGAAGTGGCCCGTGCCCGGCACCACCGTGACCGGCAGGCTCTGGGGGCGAGCCCAGTCGAGGATGGAGGCCAGGGGCACGACATCGTCCTGCTCGCCCTCGACCACCAGGGTGTGGGCCGGCACATTGGGCACCTCGAAGCGCGTGGTGGCCGGACTGACCAGCACGAGTTGCTGGGGGGCGCTCAGCGCGGGATCGGCCTCGGCGGCCTCAACCAGGCGGGCGTGAGTGCGGGCGGCCACAAAGCCCCCAAAGGAAAAACCGGCCAGGGCCAGCGGCAGGCCCTGCATGGTGGACTCGGCCTGCTGGGCGGCGATCACGGCGAGCATGTCATCCGACTCGCCACGGCCCTCGTCCCAGGCGCCCGCCGAATGGCCCACGCCGCGGAAGTTGAAGCGCACGGCGCGCCAGCCCGAGAGCACGAAGGCGCGCACCAGGGTGTGCACCACCTTGTTGTCCATGGTGCCGCCCATGAGCGGATGCGGGTGGGCCACCACGGCCAGGCCGCGCGGCGCCCCCACCGGGTCTTCGATCACCACTTCCAGCTGGCCTGCGGGGCCCTGGATCACCTGCGAGGCCGGGCGGCCCACCATCTTGCTGCTGCTCATCGGCCCACGTCTCCGGGCAGGACCAGGCGCTCGACGACCTCGCCCTTGATCAGGTGACGGTCGACGATTTCGTCGATGTCGGCCTTGTCGACGAAGGTGTACCAGGTGCCTTCCGGGTAGACCACCGCCACCGGGCCGCCGGCACAACGGTCCAGGCAGCCGGCCTTGTTGACGCGCACCTGGCCGGGGCCGCTCAGGCCCTCGGCCTTGATGCGGGCCTTGCAATGGTCGAAGCCTTCCTTGGCGCCGTGGTCCCCGCAGGAGGACTCGCCGTTGACGCGCTGGTTCAGGCAGAAAAAGATGTGGCGCTGGTAATAGCTCATGGCGGCATTCTAGGGAATCGGGGGCGCCTTTGCCTCGTCGCCCCCGCCATCCCGACCCAGGGCCCGGGCCAGCAGCCACAGCAGGGCCACATAAGGCCAGAGCATGCCGATCCAGCGCGACAGGCCGTGGAAGCGGATGAACCGCCCGTGCTCCCACTCCTGCAGCGTCTGCGCGTAATACGGGTCACCCGGGGCCAGGTGGATCAGCACGACCAGGGCCAGCACGGCCAGCACGCCCACCCAGGCGCTGGTGGTGCGCGTGCGCTGCACCAGGGCACTGCCGGCCAGGGCGCCCAGCAGCAGGCCGACCAGGCTGGGCAGCGTCGTCCAGCTGAAGGCGTGTTCAGGGCCAAAGTTGAGCGCGGTCGACAAGGTGGTCACGCCCACGGCCATCAGCACCGCGCCACTGAGCAGGATCAGCCGCAGGGGCCGCGGGCGCGCCAGGGCGCAGGCCACACACATGGGCAGCAGCAGGCCGGCGGCGACGGTGAGGGTCTCGATCCAGCCCACCCAGCTGGACTGGGCCACGGCCATGTGCACCGAGGCCCAGAGCTGCAGGGGGTCTTCAGGCAGCAACCAGGCCTGGATGGGCGAGCCCGCCGTCAGCTCGACCAGGGCGATGCGCAGGTGGGGCAACAGCTGCCCCTCGCCCAAGGGCAAGGGCGGGGGAAACAGCAGCCCCACGGGCCACACCCACAACAAGGCCAGACCATGACCGGCCTGGGGGATGAACCATCTTTCGCGCAGGCGGTGCCACACGTCGACCAGCCCCAGGGCGTGCACCGTCACGGCAGCCAGTGCGCCCCAGGCCGCGCCCAGGGTGTTGAGCGCCCAGTCGGAGATGGAAGGCACGCGACCAGGCAGGGTGAATTGCAGGAGTTCCAGCGCATAGGACAGGGCCATGCAACCCAGCACCGTGAGCAGCGCCGCCCAGGCCGCCTGGCGCCCCGAACGCAGGTGGGCCAGGCACAGGATCCCGCCCAGGGGCAGGTAGCCCAGCAGGTTGCCGATGATGTCGTTGGTGTACTCCTGCCCCAGCTTGGGCAGCACCCAGGAGAAGACCTGGTGATCGGGCCAGTGCCAGCCGCTCAGGGGGTGCAGCGTGGCGTAGGTGATCAGGGCGACGGCCAGCCAGGTCAGCGGCCAGGCCGAACTCCGGTGCAGGGACACCACGCGCGCGCGCCCCGCGCTCAGCCCAGCGTGGGCTTGAGCACCACCAGGATCACGATGGCGGCGAACAGCAGCACCGCCACCTCGTTGAACACGCGGAACCACTTGTGGCTGCGGCGGTTCTGCAGCGCTTCGAACTCGCGCAGCAGCTTGCGGCACACATGGTGGTAGCCGATGACGCCCAGCACCAGCAGCAGCTTGACGTGCAGCCAGATCTGGCCCGGCCCCTTGCCCATGCCGAAGTACAGCCACAGCAGCAGGCCGAAGGCCAGGGCCGGCACCATCAGCAGGGTGCTGAAGCGGTAGAGCTTGCGCGCCATGAGCAGCAGGCGCTCGCGTTCGGCATGGCTGTCGGACGGGACCATGGCCAGGTTCACGAAGAGCCGAGGCAGGTAGAACAGCCCGGCAAACCAGCTGGCCACAAAGATGATGTGCAGGGCCTTGACCCAGAGGTAGGGGTTGCTGAGGGCGGTGTTCATGGTCTGGATTATGACCAGACGCCCCGCGGCCGACCGTGCGCCTTTGCGGCGCCGCAGCAAAAAAAAGAGCCCCGGCATGGCCGGGGCTTTGAAGCCTTAACGCTGTCATCACGGTAAGGCACCTGCTCAGGGAGGAAAAGCAGGGAATGAAAGCCTTGCGGCGTATCATTCAAGCGCGATTATAGGGCGAACGGACGCACATGTCGTCCAGACCCGGTCGAAATAACCCCTTCGGCCGACATTCCCTGGCGCCCTTTGCAATCCTTCACAGAGATTTCTCACAGCACCGCATGTCGTTTTCCCAACACTTCCCCCAGCACCGCCCGCGCCGCCTGCGCAAGGACGATTTCAGCCGCCGCCTGGTCCGCGAGCACACCCTCACGGCCGACGACCTGATCTACCCCGTCTTCGTGCTGGACCAGGACGACGGCACGCAGGACGTGGGCTCGATGCCCGGCGTGGCCCGTCTGGGACGAGGCCCGCTGTGGGCTGCGGCCGAGCGCTGCGTCGAGCTGGGCGTGCCGGTGCTGGCGCTGTTCCCGGTGATCGACGCCAGCCTGAAAACCCCCGATGGCCGCGAAGCCACCAACCCCGACGGCCTGGTGCCGCGCCTGGTGCGCGAACTCAAGCAGCGTTTCCCGGAACTGGGCGTGCTGACCGATGTGGCGCTCGACCCCTACACCAGCCACGGCCAGGACGGCCTGCTGGACGAGCGCAGCTACATCCTCAACGACCCCACCGTGAGCGTGCTGACGGCCCAGGCCCTGACCCATGCCGAAGCCGGCGTCGACATCGTCGCCCCGTCGGACATGATGGACGGGCGCATCGGCGCCATCCGCGCAGCCCTCGAATCGCAAGGTCTGGTCCACACCAAGATCATGGCCTACAGCGCCAAGTACGCCAGCGCCTTCTACGGCCCCTTCCGCGATGCCGTGGGCTCGGCGGCCAACCTGGGCAAAGCCGACAAGAAGGTCTACCAGATGGACCCGGCCAACGGCAACGAGGCCCTGCTGGAAGTGGCCATGGACATTGCCGAAGGCGCCGACATGGTGATGGTCAAACCCGGCATGCCTTACCTGGACATCGTGCGCCGGGTGAAGGACGAGTTCCGCGTGCCCACCTTTGCCTACCAGGTGAGCGGCGAGTACGCCATGATCAAGGCCGCCGCCCAGAACGGCTGGCTGGACCACGACGCCGTGATGATGGAAAGCCTGCTGGCCTTCAAGCGCGCCGGCGCCGATGGCGTGCTGACCTACTTCGCCCTCGACGCGGCCGCCAAGCTGCGCGGCTGAGCCGCTCGGCCCCATCGCTTCAACGGCGGGAGACCGTGTGCGCTTTTTCCTGATCAACGAGCACTTCACCGAGCTGCCTGAATGGCCCGAGACCCTGCCCGCCCATGGCTTTCTGTGGGTGACCACGGGGCGACGGGTGTTCGAGGTGCAGCTGCCGAATGTGCAGCGCCACCTGCAGCGCCTGGCCGGCGGCAGCCTGGTCGACCTGCATGTGTCCGACCTGCTGAACCCGCAGCTGCCCTCGCAGTACGACTACACCTCCTGGTACGACATCCTGGTGTTCCGCCGCCTGGCCGCCGGCCCCGGCACGGAGCGCATGTTCCTGGACGAGGCCCAGGGCACGGCCACCAGCGCGCGCCGCGCCCTGGCGGGCATTGACACCAGCCCGGTGGGCTTTGCCCTGTTTGATCGCGTGCTGCTGACCGTGCACCCGGCGGACTGCTCGGTGCGCGACTTCTTCGAGGCCCGCCTGAGCCAGCTGGCCGGAGGCCCGGCCGAGTCGCATGCAGCCCACGGCCATGCCGCCCTGCACGGCCTGCCCGAGGGCGGCGCAGACACGGAAGAAGACGCGCACCTGGGCGCACAGGCCCGGCTGGACCCCTCGGTGATGGGGGGCTCGCCGCCCCGCACCGAAGGCCGTGGGCCCTCGCGCCTGCCGCCCTCCCCGGCCGACCTGATGCTGCGCATCGTCAACCACATGGTCGACTCCTACCTCGACCTGCGCCGCCTGCTGACGCGGCAGTTCGCCTACCTGCAACAGGAGCTGCTGAGCAACCGCAACCAGTTCAAGCACTGGCAGGCGCTGCTGGAGTCGCGCAACACCCTGCATGCGCTGGAAGACACCTGCGAGGACCAGCGCGCCGCCGTGCAGGAATGGATCGACGCCCTGCAGGAGTGGCCCGTGCCCACCGACACGGCCGCGGCCCGCGAACGCGAGGTGCTGCGGGTGCGTTCGCGCGACGTGCAGGAGCACATCGAGCGCGTGCTCAGCCATGTGCGGCGGCTGGAGAACTCGGCCGAGAGCGCGGTGCAGATGCACTTCTCGGCCCAGGGCAGCCGCACCAACGACATCATGCGCACGCTGACGGTGCTGACGGCCGTCTTCCTGCCGCTGAACCTGATCACCGGGGTCTTCGGCATGAACTTCGACGCCCTGCCCCTGATCCACTCGGGTGCGGGCTTCTGGGTGGCCCTGGGCCTGATGGCCCTGGTGGTGATCGGCCTGGTGTGGTGGTTCCGGCGCCAGCGTTACCTGGGCGAATGAACGCGGGCGTGCGCCGCGCAGGCCTCAGCGCGAGGCCATGACCTCGCGGGCCAGGCAGAGATCGGCCCAGGCCAGGGCCTTGTCGGCCGGGTTGCGCAGCAGGTAGGCCGGGTGGTAGGTGACGATCAGGGGGACACCCTGGTAGTCGTGCACACGGCCACGCAGCTTGCCGATGGGCTCGTTGGAGCGCAGGATGGACTGCACCGCAAAGCGCCCCATGGCCAGGATGACCTTGGGCTGGGTGAGCGCGATCTGGCGCATCAGGAAGGGCTCGCACTGGGCCATTTCCTGAGGCTGGGGATTGCGGTTGGCCGGTGGGCGGCACTTGATGGCGTTGGCGATGTAGACCTGCTGCGAGGCATCGGCCTCCTGGCGGCTCAGGCCCAGGGCGTGCAGCATGCGATCGAGCAGCTGGCCGGAGCGGCCCACAAAGGGCTCGCCGCGCTTGTCCTCTTCTTCGCCAGGGGCCTCGCCCACGATCAGCCAGTCGGCCTGCGGGTGGCCCACACCGAAAACGGTCTGGGTGCGGCTCTGGCACAAGGTGCAGGCCTGGCAGCCGGCCACGGCGGCCTGCAGGGC
>NZ_JAIZVX010000241.1 GCF_021768455.1 Aquabacterium sp.
GCCATGCTGCTGACGCTGGCCCTGCTCACGCTCGGCGGAACAGCGCCCAGCGCCGCCGACACACCGCCCCCAACCCCGCGCAGCAGCCCGCTCGGCAGCCCGCTGATGCCACCGGACGAGGTGCTCCAGGCCACACTCAGCCAACACCCGCTGTGGCTGGCGCGCCAGGCCCGGGGCGATGCCGAACGCCACCGCGCCGACATGGCCCGACAAGGCGGTGCCGAATGGACGCCCAGCTTCAGCCTTGGCCAGCGCTCCTACCACGGCACATCGGCCGGCGAGCCCCGCACCCGCGAGTGGTCCGCCGAACTGGCGCGCGGCCTGCGATTGCCGGCCAAGGCCCGCGCCGACCAGACCCTGGCCGACAGCCAGATCGCCCTCAGCCAGGCCGACACCCGTCTGGCCTGGCACGAGCTAACCCTGGGTCTCATCCAGGCTCACGGCAGCTGGCTCAAGGCCCTGCGCCAGGAAGCCATCTGGCGGGCGCAGGCGGACCTGGCCGACCGTCAATGGCAGGCCAGCCAGCGCAGGCTGCAACTCGGCGACGCCGCCCGCATCGAAGTCACCCAACTCGCGGCCCAAAAGGCGCAGGCACAGGCCCAATTGCTTGCGGCCACCCAGCAACGGCAGGCCCTCGCCGCGCAATTGGGGTCGCGCTACCCGGCTTGGCCTCTGCAGCCCACCGACGCCTCAACCGCCCCGGGCAATGCGGCAAAGGCGTCGAGCTTCGACCTCGCCCGCCAGGCCATGGCAGGGCTGCCCTCTCCGCCCCAGGCCGGTGAACCCACTCGACACCCGGCCCTGCTGGCCAGCGAGCGTGCTCAGGCCCTGGCCGGGGCCCTCGCCCGCCAGGCCGACGCCGAACGCGTCAGCGACCCCATCGTGGGTGTTCAGATCGCCCAGGATCGCAGCGGCAGCGAGCGCTTGCTGGCCCTCACCGTGAGCTGGCCCTGGGGCGGTGAACATCGCCGCCTCAACGCCGCGGCCCAACAGCAAGATGCCCACGCCGCAGCGAGACTGGCCGACGACCAGCGCACCCGCCTGCTGGCCGACTTGCGCCAGGCCTGGCAGGACACCCAGGACACCGCCGCACGCTGGGCCCTCGCGCACGAAGCCCACACCCAGTTGAGCCAGGCTGCCGCGTCATTGGAAAAAGGGTTCCGCCTGGGGGAAGGCCAGCTGGGAGAACTGATCCAGCCCCAACGCCTGGCCAACGAAGCGGCCCTGCAGGAGGCCCAGGCCGAGGTCGACACCTGGCTGGCCATCTGGCGCTGGCAGCTGGAGAGCGGCCAGCGCTGGGTGGCGCCAGAGCACGATTGAGCCCCGAAGCGAGAAGCTATCCATGCACTGAAGCCAGGTCGACCAGCGCAGCCCTCACCACCACGCGCGAGAAGCGCCAGAACAAAATGCGCAAACCACAGAAAGCCTGGAAAAGCCACAGAAATATGCTTCATCAAGCGATGACAAATGATTCATCCACCACCGCCGGCATTCGTCTGTTCATCTCATTGAAACCCAATCAACCTGCATGAAACCATATTCGGCGACTGATCAAAAAAAGATCAGCACGGCCCACATTGGGTTCGCAGCGGATGCCCTCGGCAACATCTCACATGGTGGAAATTCGAACCAACATCGATACACCCGCCATCGTCAGGCCCATGGCCCAAAGTGTGGTCTTGCGCCACAGGATCGGCGTGTGAAGCCCGGCGTCCTGTTTGATCGAAACCTCTTTGCAGGCGCAGGCCCACAAAGAAATGGCCATCGCCAACATGATGAACAAGGTCGGTATGTAGGCGCGGGACAAAAACCAGGCACAAACCATGAAACCGATCATGGAATACCTGAAAAATTCGGCCGTGCGCTTCAATTCTGGCGAAACCTGCGTCGACTCGATGACACGCGTCACCGCCTTGAAGGCGATCACGATCATGCCCATCCACAGGAAGTAGCCGACCAGCCCCAACTCTGCAAAGCACAACACGTAAGAGTTGTGGGCGGTGCGAATGTGGTGCTCGATGAAGTTGCCATAGCCCACCCCGAAAAGCGGGTGCTCCTTGAGCATGATCAATCCCTCAGACCACGCCTCGATGCGTTCGTTGGCCGACTGCTCCTTGGTCGACATCGCGCGCCCGCCCATGGATCCTTTCAACTGATAAGCGGCCAGGGCCAAGGCAGCCAGAAGACCCGTCTTGACGTTCCCAATGCGCTTGCGAAGCGCAAACAAGCCCATCGCACCCAGGCCAACCAACCCGCCTCGCGAATGAGTGAGGTAAAGAACGTAGCCAAACAGGCCGATGAAGGGCCCGATTGACATCAGAACGCGCCACCGGCTCGCGGTTGCCGACACTTGCATGAGCAACCATGGAACCATCATCACCAAGGTCTGCGCAAAGTCGTTGGGATCGCGCAAAAAGCCAACAGAGCGCACCCGCCACACATAGGCCCCGGAGGTGTCCTGAGCGGGAATCACCGCGATGTCCACGGGCAACTCGACGTCTTCGCTGGCCATCTGTGGAATCACCAGTTCTTCGACCCGGAAGCCCAGGTGGTAGGCAGCCAGCGTCTCCACACAAAGGAGCGTCAGGCACAAGATGAACAGTCGCACCACCGTCTGACAACGTGCAAACGTGTTGACGTTCAATGCAGTCAGCACAAAGAGCATCGCCGGGGTGCTGAAGTCACCCACAGCCCAACTGAGGCCACCGAAACCGCCGTTGAACAACTGTGACAACGCCACCGCCAGGCTGAGCCCTGCCAGCAAACCAAAACTTCGTGGTACCGGAGGCTTGCCCGCACGGGCGGACTCTGCCAGGGAAGCCAGAAAGGTCACACACCACAGGATCAGGATCGGGCGCCAAGCCATCAGATCGGGCGCAAATTGCTCGATCGGCCTGACGAACACCATGAACACATAGAGAAGGTAGCAGCGGAAACCCATTCAATGCCTCACAGGAAAAGACCGGACTTCCTGGGCACATGTAAGCAGTCCGCAATGCAATCAACACCTCTCTTTCACCGGCCGCCGAGGTCCTGGACAAATCTTTTCACAGATCCCGACAAAGGAAGCCAAGAAACCGTGTGATTTTTAACGGCCCAGCGTCCCCTCATCCGCCATACCCCCCCGATTCAAGCGTACGCCAGGTTCACGAATAGTTACAGAGCCTGCGCAAAAGGGAAGGAAACTTCGCTCCGAAGACAGGGAGCCCCCATCTTCTGGGCCGTGAAGAAACTGCGCTACC
>NZ_JAIZVX010000021.1 GCF_021768455.1 Aquabacterium sp.
GGGGGCAGGCATGCGTGGGAATCGAGCCGGAGTGCAGCCAGTGTGCGCAGGCTGACGTCAGCATGTTGAAAATTCTGGCATGTCGGATGTCAAAACGGCATCAAAACAGATGGGTGCCTGCTGCGCGGGCGCACAGTCCCGATCCGTTGCGGGCATGCATACTGCTTGCACATGACAAGTCTTCTTCCCAGGCGCGCAACCGCGGCGTCTCACCGAGGCCCGCAACGATGATCCGCATCCAGCTTCAGATCGAACTGAGCTACCTTGTCGACGCCTATGGCGCCGATTTCGTCTTCAACATCCACGCCGCACGCACGCCCAGCCAGGTCGTGTCGGCCGAAAGCCTGGTGCTGAGCCAGCCGGTCACTCCGCAGATCCACACGGATCCCTTCACCCGCAACCGCTACATGCGCCTGCGGGCGCTGCCCGGGCCCTTGCGCCTGAAGTACGCGGCCACGATCGACCTCTCCCACCATGTGGCCGATCCCGCGCAGGTGCCCGAGGTGCCGGTGCACCGCCTGCCGCCCGAGGTGATGGGCTACATCTACCCCAGCCGCTATTGCCAGTCCGACCAGCTGGGCCAGCTGGCCCACCGCGAGTTCGGCGCCCTGTGGCAGGGCATGGGCCGGGTGCAGGCCATCCAGAACTGGGTTCAGCGGCACGTGACCTTCACTTCCAACACCTCGAATGGCAACACCTCGGCGCTGGACACCATCCAGCAGGGGGCAGGGGTGTGCCGCGACTTCGCCCACGTGATGATCGCGCTGTGCCGGGCGCTGAACATCCCGGCGCGCTTCACCACGGGCACGGACTACGGCGCCGATCCGGCCCTGGGCCCGCCCGATTTCCACGCCTATGTGGAGGTCTACCTGGGTGACCGCTGGTACATCTTCGATCCCTCGGGCACGGCCATCCCCATGGGCCTGGTTCGCTTTGGCACCGGGCGCGATGCGGCCGACGTGGCCTTCGCCACCATTTTTGGCGGGGTGCAGGCGAGCGCACCGGTGATCCGGGCCTGGGCGGTGGAGGATGCCACCAAGGGCTGGGTGGCGCCGGTGCGTGGTTCGCAGGCCTTGTCGACCGACCTGGGGGTGAGCCAGGCCTGGGCTGCGTGAGCCCTGTCACGGGGCTGCCTCATTTGGAGGCAATCCAGGGCCCTTCCCAGGGCGGAACACAGGCTGTACGCGCTTGCCCCAAGCTTGCCAACACAGTTATCCACAGGAAGCGTGGATAACTCAGGCGGCCCGGTTCAGGCGGCCCAGGCGAGGTCCTCACCGCTGGAGGGGGCGTTGCCCAGGCTGCCGCCCAGTTCCTGCACGGCCTGGGCGTCGGCGCCCTGAAGCAGGCGCTCGGGCTCGATGAGCATGACCAGGCGTTGGTCTTCTTCGAGGTTGGCCACGCGGGCGATGAGCTGGCTTTGTTCGGCCGAGAGGGCCGGGGCCGGCACGATGTGCTGACGCGGGATGCGCAGCACCTCGGCCACCGAATCGACGATGAAGCCGGTGCGCAGGCCGCCCAGCATGTAGACGAGGATGCGCTGGCTGTCGCAGCGCGCGATGCTGTCCATGCCCAGGCGCTTGCGCTGGTCGATGACGGGCAGCACGGTGCCACGCAGGTTGATGACGCCTTCGACGAACTCGGGCGTGCGGGGCACGCGGGTGAGGCTCTCGGGCACGCGCACGATTTCCTGCACGCTCATGATGGGCACGCCGAATTCCTCGTCGCCCAGGCGGAAGACCACAACCTGGGCGTCGTCGTCGCCCGACAGTGCGGAGAAGGCGTCGTCGTCGGATTCGGTGTCGGCGTGTGCCAGGGGTTGCGACTGGCCGTTCGTGCCCTGGCTGGCGCTCACGCCGTCGATGGCCTGGCCCAGGCCGGGCACCTTGAGCAGGCGGTCGGTGGCAATGAGCGAGACAAGGCGTTTGCCATCGTCCAGGCGGCAGATGGCGGAGAACTCCTGGCGGGGCAGGTCCTTGGCCAGCATGCCGGGCAGCGGGTCGACCAGGCTGAGGGGCACGCGCAGCACGTCTTTGACGGCATCGGTGACCAGGCCCACGTGCTGGCCGCCGGGCAGGGCGATCACGACGATGCGCTGCTGTTCGGAGTAGGCCAGATCGGGCAGGTCGAAGAGGGCGCGCAGGCTCACCAGGGGCAGCAGGCGCTGGCGCAGGGTGATCATGCCCAACAGGTGGGGCGGGGTGTTGGGCAGGGCACTGACCCGTTCGGGCAGCTGCACAATTTCCTGCACCTCGGCGATGTCGAGGGCGTACTCCTGGTCGGCCACGGTGAAGGAGACGAGGCAGCGCTCGTCAAGGCTGGCGTCGCCCTGGGCGTCGTCGTCGGCTTGTGGGCCGGTGTGGGCCGATCCCATGTCGACCGAGGCGCCGGTGCCGCGGCCCTGGAAGGCGTCCTGGATGAGCTTGCCGAAGTCGATGGCCATGAGCATGTCCTGGCCGCCGTCGCTGCGGGCGCGCTTGATCACGCCTTGCAGGTAGTCGGCGTTGACGATGCTCTGGATGGCATCGGCCGATTCGATCTGACCCCGCTCGACCGTGAGCACGCTGGCCACGCGGTCGACCAGGAAGCCCAAGGGCTGGCCGATGTGGATGACGAGGGCGCGGGTGGCGTCGTCGTTGTCGCGGGGCGCGCAGCCCAGCAGGCGCCGCAGGTTGATGATGGGCAGGACCCGGCCGCGCAAGTTGGCCAGGCCGTCGAGCGTGGGCGGGGCCAGTGGCAGGTGGGCCACCTGCGGCACGCGGATGATCTCCTGCACCGCCCCGGTGGGCACGGCGAACAGTTCCCCCCCCACGGCAAAGCTGACGTACTGGCCGTCGCTGGTCTCCAGGGCATCGTCGTCGTCCACAGGCTGGCCCGGCGTGAGGCCTGGCTTGTCCTGCGCTGAGAGGTCATCGTCGGACGGGGGGCTGTTGCGCATGGCGGGCCTTGTGGTGGTGGGCGTCGGGGAGGTGCGAGGCGAGGCGGGGCTCAGGCGCTCTGGAGTTCGTCGGCCAGGGCCGAGATCTCTTCGATGGCTGCGGAGAGCTCCTCTGCGCCCTGGGCCTGCTGCTTGGCGGCCACGGCGGCCTGTTCGGCGGCCTTCTCGGCCTGTGCCGCGGCGGCCGACACCTGTTCCACCCCCACCTTCACCTGGCTCACGGCGGCGGCGATCTCCTGGGCCGAGCTCACGGCCTCCTGGTTGCCGCTCTGGATTTCAGCCACGCTGCCTTCGATGCGGACCAGGCTGGCCGTGATGACCTTGGCCTTCTCCACCTCCACCTGGCCGGAGGCCACGATGGCATGCAGGTCGGTGCCGACCTTGGCGATCTGGTCCTGGATGGACTTGACCATGTCCTTGATGCGGTCGGCGTTTTCGGCCGAGTCGTGCGCCAGGTTGCGGATGTCGGTGGCCACCACCACGAAACCCTTGCCGTACTCGCCGGCGCGGGCCGCTTCGATGCTGCCGTTGACCGCCAGCATGTTGGTCTGGATGGACACCTGCGTGATCGCATCCACGATCTTGTCGATCTTGCGGCTGACCAGCTCCAGGTCCTTCACCTGGCCGATGCTGACCTGGGTGCTGTCGACGTTGGCCGTGATGCCTCGGATCAGGCTGTCGATGTTGGCCTTGTTGTCGCCCATCAGGGCCTTGATGGCGGCCGCACGCTCATTGCCTTGCGCGGCGCGGGATTGGGCGACCTGGGCGCCTTGCTCGATCTGGGTCACGGCCGCGGCCGATTCCGCGCTGGCGGCGGCCTGGGTCTGGGCGCCCTGGCGGATCTGGTCCAGCGCCACGGTGATCTGGCTGGCCGAGCGGGAGATCTCCTGCACGGCGGCCGAGAGCTCTTCGGCCGAGCTGGCCACCTCTTCGGCGCTCTTGGCGATGTCGGTCGAGTTCTTCAGCTCGTCGGCGATTTCGGACAGGCCCTGCGCCGTCTGCTCGCACTGAGACAGGGCCACCGTCTGCTCCGACACCGTCTTGTTGGCCTGTTCGCAGGCGGTCGATTGCTGGGTGGAGGCTGCGGCGATCTGCTCGGCCCCCTTGAGCGCCTGCTGGGCCGCGACGTTGCTTTGCACGGCGGCCGTGGCGATCTCGGCGGCCCCGCCGGCGATGTCGGCCGCGTCATGGCGGATCTGTTCCAGCTGGGACAGGATGGTCGCGCTCTTGTTGACCTCTTCCTGAACCGCGTCGGCGCCCTGGTTGATGCCCTCGGCGATGGTCTTGACCTCGCCCTGGATCTGGCCCACCAGCTCCTGGATCTGGCGGGCGCTTTTCTCGGAGGTCTCGGCCAGGGTGCGCACCTCGTCGGCCACCACGGCAAAGCCCTTGCCATGCTTGCCCGCGCGGGCGGCCTCGATGGCGGCGTTCAAGGCCAGCAGGTTGGTCTGGTCGGCGATGCGGGCCACGGCCTTGACGATCTCGCCGATGTTGGCCGCCTGACGTTCCAGCTCGGCCACCATCTTCACGGACTCGGCCTGCCGCTGCGCCGCGGTCGCCACATTCTGGGTGGTGGACTGCACCTGGCTGTTGATCTCCGAAGCCAGGGTCTGCATGTCTTCGGCGGTCGATTTGGCCTGTGTCACGGCGGCCGTCTGGCGCGTGATGGCCACGGTCACCTGGGTGATCGCCGCCAGCGACTCCTGGGCAGCGCCCGCGGCCTCTTCGGCGCCGGTGGCGATCTGCAGGGCAGCGCGCTTGAGTTCCTCCGCCGCCGAGGCGGCCTCGTTGATGCCCGCCGACAGCTCGCTGGACGCCGCGGCCACGCGCTCGGAAGCCTGCTGCTGCTTGGCCAGGGTCCGGGCGCGCTTGCGCTGCACATCGGCCTCGCGGGCCACCGAACGGCTGACCCCCGTCGAGGCCACCGCCTGCAAGGTGGGCGTTTCAGGGCTGGGCTGGCTTCTGCGCACGAGGGACATGGGTGGACTCCTGGGATGGGGTGGGCCGGGCTTGTGCCGGTCTGCAGGCCCGATGCCCGCCTCTGGATTTCGGAGGGTGAACTGAGGGCAGAAGGGCTTGTGCGGCCAATGTCACGGCCCACGCGGCCAAGTGAGGGGGCGGTGGCGGTCGGCGCCCGCGGCGTCGTTCGGCTTGGTATGCTGGCTTCACGGCTCGCCGAGCCACCCCAGCAAAGGGCCCCGTGAGCCAAGACCCCCGCAGCCCGCGTGCCCCGTTGCACGCCATCGCCACGCGCGCGTCCGCCAACCGCCTGGCCCCCGTGGTGCTCCTGCCCATGCTCGCCGCCCTGCAGCGCACCGGGCAGGCCCTGGATGCGCTTTGCCGCGGCCTGGGTTACGAGGCCGACGACCTGCTCAGCCCGGGCTTCACCCTCAGCCGCGCCGAAGCCGTGCGCTTCATCCGGCGGGCACTGCCCGCGCTGCAATCGGCCGAATCCGATGGTGAACTGGGCCTGACCCTGGGCTGCCACCACCTGCTGCTCGACCGTGGCGCCCTGGCCCTGGGCCTCATGGCCAGCCCCACCTTGGGCGACGCTCTGGCCCTGAACCTGCGGTTTGCGACCAGCGCCGGCTTTCTCGTCGACTGGTGCAGCGTGGCGAGCCCCGAGGGGCAGGCCCTGCATGCCGAGGCGCAACTGGGCAACGACGACCTGGCCCCCCTCCTGATCGACGATGCCCTCACCGGCCTGCTCACCCTTTGTCGCCAGCTGGCCGGGGTCGACACCGCGCCCCGACTGATGGAACTGGTGCGCCCACCGCCCGCCTCGGCCGACGCCCTGGCCCGTTGGCGCGACCACGCCCGCTGCACCCTCGTGTTCGGCGCAGCGCACAACCGCGTCGTCTTCGATGCCACCACCCTGGCGCGGCCGCTGCCCATGGCCCACCCCACCAGCCTCCTGCTGGCCACCCGCCTGCTCGACCGCGAAGCCGCCCGCACCGTCAACCTGGCCGTGACCGGGCAGGCGGTGGAGCGTGCCATCCGCAAGGCCTTGCCGGCCGTGGTCACGCCCACGCAGGTGGCCGAAACCCTGCACCTGAGCGAGCGCACGCTGCGCCGCCGCCTGGCCGACGAGGGCATCAGCTACAGCGCCCTGCTGGACGAAGGCCGGCGTGCGCTGGCCCTCGAGCTGATCCGCCACGGCGGCCTGTCGGTGGCCGAGGTCGCGGCCGAAACCGGCTTTGCCGATGCGGGCAATTTCCGGCGGGCCTACAGACGCTGGACGGGCGGCGGCCCGGAGGCCCAGGCCGAAAGCGAGCCGGGCGATGTGCCTCAGCGGCCTGGCGTACCTGGTGCCTGACGGGCCTTGAGGGCCTGGTACAGCCCGGCCTGGTCGAGCTCGGCCAGCCCCTGCTGCACAGCGTTTTCGTAGAGGTCGCTCAGACAGGCCGTGATGGGCGCATCGAGACCCAGACCGGCGCTGGTGTGCAGGGCGTTGCGCATGTCCTTCAGCTGGATGGCCAGGGCGGCCCGCTTGGCAAAGTCACCCTCCACCATGCGCTGGCCGTGTACCTCGAGGATGCGGCTTTCGGCAAAGCCGCCGCGCAGGGCTTCGCGCACCTTGGCCGGGTCGGCCCCACCCCGTTCGGCCAGCAGCAGGGCCTCGGCCACCGCCCCGATGGTGATGCCCACGATCATCTGGTTGGCCAGCTTGGCCAGCTGCCCGGCGCCATGCGGGCCCACGTGAACCGGGCGCCCCATGGCCTGCAGCACCGGCACCGCCCGCTCGAAGTCGGCCGCTTCGCCCCCGGCCATGATGGCCAGGGTGCCAGCTTCCGCACCCAGCGTGCCGCCGGAGACCGGGGCGTCCAGTGCCTGCACGCCGATCGCGGCCAGGCGCTGCGCATGGGCCTGCGCCTGCTCCGGCAGGATGGAGCTCATGTCCACCACCAGGGCGCCAGGCCGCAGTCCGGCCGATGCCGCTTCGGCACCCAGGCCGAAGAGGACCTCCTCCACCACGCCACCGTGTTCCAGCATGGTGATGACGAGGTCGGCGCCCTGCACGGCCTGGGCCGGGGTGTCGGCCACGACGGCACCGAAGGGCGCCAATGCTTCAGCCTTGTGGCGGCTGCGGTTCCACACGCGCAGGGGGAAGCCGGCCGCCAGCAACCGGCGCGACATGGGGGCGCCCATCAGGCCGCATCCCAACAAACAGATCTGGGTCATGGTGACAACGCAAGGGGTGGGGGTGGGGCCATTGTGGCGCAGCACCGAGGGTTGCCCCGAGGCGACAGCACTGTGGGGAGTCCCCCCTTCATCCGTGGGAAATGGCACAACTGGGCCGAAAATGCAGGCGTCATCCCTTGTTTGAAGGAGGGCCCTGACAGGGGTTTTGGGCGAACATCCCCTCTGAGAGACCCATGCGCGCCAGGGTGTCAGGCGTGCCCATACCGATAACCATAAATTCTTTCGCATGACCATGTCCGAGCTCCCCCCCAGCGTCTCCCCTGTTGGTCCCGTGGTGCACGAAGCGCTGGGCCATGCCTTGGCGCAGTTGGGCCTGGCCGTGATGGTCAAAGACCTGGCCTCGGGGCGCTACGAGCAATGCAACGAAGCGGCCGAGCGCCTGTTGGGCTTGCCCGCGGGCAGTGCCCTGGGCGCGGCCGATCCCGAGCTCTTTGACGCGGCGCAGGCCGTCGCCTTGCGTGCCGCCGACCTGCAGGCCCAGGGCGCCTTCCAGGGTGTGCGCGCCGAACACCGGCTCGAGTTGGCCGGCGAGCGTCGCGAGCTGGTGGCCTGGCGCCAGGTCGTCAACGATGTCGATGGCGGTGCGCCCAAGCTGCTCTCGGTCTGGCAGGACCAGACCGAGGTCCGCAAGCGCGACGCCCAATTGCAGACCGCGCTGGCCCAGATCGAACAGCAGCAAAAAGCCATGGAGGCCTTGCGCCGCGACATGGAAGACAACCAGGTGCGCGATGGGGTCTCGGGCCTCTACCACCGTGCCCATTTTGAAGAGCAGCTTCGCCGCGAAGCCGACCTTTCCAGCCGCGAGCAACGCGAGTTCGCCCTGGTCGCCGTGGCCATCGACAACCTCGACGAGATCCGCCGCGTGCACGGCCTCGAGGGCTGTGAGCGCGTGATCGAGGCCCTGGGGCGTCTGCTGCGTGCGAACACCCGCGCGATGGACTCCCCCTGCCGCCTCGGTGGCGAGCGTTTCGTCGTGCTGTTCTCGGGTGTGGGCCTGGCCACCTCGCACTCGCGCATGGAGCACCTGCGCCGTGCCTGCGCGCAGCACATCGTGTCGTTCAACGGCCAGCAGATCCCGTTCACGGTCTCCATGGGAGTGGCCAGCTTCCCGCACACGGCGGGTGCCATCGACGACCTCATGCGCAGCGCCGACCGTGCCCTGGCCAGTGCCCGCGAAAAGGGCGGCAACCGCATCGTGCTGGCCAGCATCCAGTTCGTGCCGGCAAGTTGAGTTGATTCGCCAAGAAAAAAGCCAGACCCTGTGAAGGTGTCTGGCTTTTTTGCGTTGAAAGGGTCCGCCGGGAACTGCTTGCCGCATTCCTGAACCCAGGGGATTCAGGTGGGCGAGGTCAGCAGCACTTCGGGTTCATCTGACGCGAGACGATCACACCAGCGCCGCAATGTTCCAAGCCCTTGCTCGTAGAGCATCGGTTCAAGGAAATAGAAGCAAGCACGGACTCGACGGACAGCCTCATTCTAAGCGAGGTGCCGATGGCATCGGCAAGAAATGCGCGGCTGCCATGGGGATTTTGTCGGGATCAGATCAGGTGGCCGTCGTTGCCCAGGGCCTGGTCGAGGCGGTGGATCAGCTGGTCCATGTACTCGGGCGACGGCAGGGGCGAGCCATCGGCATCGTTGGCGGCCACGGGTGCGGCGGGGGCGGCTGCCGGGCGCTCGGTGAGCTGGTAGGCCAGGTTCAGCGCCGCCAGCACGGCGATGCGCTCGCGCGCCTTGAGCTTGCCGCTGTCGCGGATCGCACACATCTCGCGGTCGACCTTGGACACGGCTTCTTTCAGGCGTTCCTCGCCCCCATCGGGGCAGCCCAGCAGGTAGCTTTGGCCCATGATGGCCACTTCGATTTGCTTCATGTTGGGCTCAGGCCTGGGGCGTGTCGTGAGGCGGTTCGGGATCCGGGGCCGGTGTGGGCAGCTTGTCGATCAGGGCGTCGATGCGGGCTCGCGCGGCCGACAGGCGGGCGCGCAGGGAGTCACGCTCCTGCACCGTGACCAGGACCTGTTGCTGGAGCAAGGCGTTGGTGCGCCGCAGCTCTTCGTGGCGCAACAGCAGTCTCTCGATGCGATCGGTGAGTTCGTCGATTCTGGACATGGGCGGCGCCCGATTCGGTGGTGGGCAACCATTGTAGGCGTGCTTACAATGCCCTGGTTGGTGCTTGCGCCGGGGCTCACCTGGCGCGGTCAAACGGGAAGCAAGAGGGCCGCCGCATCGCCGATGCCAGCCCGACTTGCGCTGCCCCCGCAACGGTCGGCGGTCGGGTGAGGGGGCGTTTGCCCCTCCACCCCGCTTGCGTGCTTCAGCCACTGGGCCTTCGGGCCTGGGAAGGTTCCGCAGGTCGCACCGCCCAGCCCGGATACCGGCCAACAAGGGGCACGCCTGCGCTCGGCGCAGTGCGGTCGTGCCGATTCGCCCAAGGTCTGCGGGGACGCTGCCAGGGCCTCATGTCTGCTGGATCCCTCATGTTGTCTTTGAATTCGGTGCGTCCTGCACCCGGTGTGCGTTCGGCCCTGGCCATCGCCTTGTCTCTGGCCCTGCCTGCGTTGGCCACGGCCTCCCCCGACGAGGCCCTGGACGCGGTCGTCGTGACGGCCACCCGCTCTGCCCAGCCCTTGTCTGCCATGCCCGTGGGGGCGACGGTGATCACCGCGCAGCAGATCGCCAATGCGGGCGTGTCCGACGCAAACGAGGCGATCCGCAAGCTCGCGGGCATCGTGGGTCGAAGCGACCTGTTTGGCGGCCGCGAAAACGTGCTCGACCTGCGAGGCTATGGCGACACCGCCAGCGCCAACACCGTGGTGCTGATCGATGGCATCCGCATCAGCGAAAACGAACTCACGCCCGCGCGGCTGTCTGCCGTGCCGCTGGACCAGATCGAGCGCATCGAGATCGTGCGCGGCGGCAACAGCGTGCTGTGGGGCGAAGGCGCCACGTCTGGCGTCATCCACATCGTGCTGAAGCAGGGCAGTCGGGCCCGCTCGGCCACGCGCCTGTCGGCCTCGGTGTCCAGCTTTGGGGGCAACGACCTGCAACTGAGCACGGCCCAGCAGGTGGGGGCTCTGGCACTGGATGCGTCCGCGCAGCGCGTGCGCAGCGAAGGGTATCGTGCGCACAGCGTGTTCAAGCAGGACAGCGCCAATGCGGGCCTGCAGTTCGGCAACGAGGTCTTCACCCAGCGTTTCAGGGTGCAGCAGGAGAGCCAGTCGGCGCAATGGCCGGGCAGCCTCACCTTTGCGCAATACGACCAGGACCCCAGGCAGGCCAGCCCAAGCAGCCTGAGCAGCCATGGCCGGACCGACGAAGGCCGCTTTGCCAGCAACACCGAGCTCCGGCAGGGCGACTGGACCTGGCAGCTGGACCTCGCTTCCCGCCGCCGCGATTACCAGTCCAACTCCTTCGCCCGCCGGGTGGAGAGCGTGCAGGCCACGCCCAAGGTCCGCCACGCTGCCCGCTGGGCCGAGGTGGACGTCGGCAGCGTGATGGGCCTGGATTTCCAGCGCTGGCGCATGGACACGCCCGATCCCTATGGGCCGGACACGGCTCACCAGACCAATGCGGCCGTGTTCTGGCAAGGGCAGGTGGGCCTGCCGTCGCAGACCCGGGTGGTGGCCGGCCTGCGCCGTGAGCGCGTGCACAAGGAGGAAGTGCCGCTGTATTCGGCCGCCTACGACCTGCGCCGCACGCTGGATGCGGCCGAGCTGGGGGTGAACCAGGTCCTGAGCGAGCAGGTCTCGGTGTATGGCCGCCTGGCCCGTTCGTTCCGCTTGGGCAACGTCGACGAAAACACCTGGACGCCCGATGGCCAGCCCCTGAGGCCCCAGCGCAGCCGCGATCGCGAACTGGGGCTGCGCTGGCAGGCGCAGGCGGTGCGCAGCACGGTGCGCGTGTTCCGGCAGGACAACACGGACGAGATCCTCTATGCCCCGTCGCCCGTGGACGGTTACAGCTACAACCTCAACGCCGACCCGACGCGCAAGCAGGGCGTCGAGCTGGAGGCGCAATGGCAGGTCAGCGAGGCCCTGAGCCTGCGTGGCACCTGGCAGCGCCTGAGCGCGCGCTACCGTGCGGGCGTCAACGCCGGCAAGGAGCAGGTGCTGGTGGCGCCGCTGTCTTCCACGGCGCGGGCGACCTACCGTTTCAATGCGCAGCACCTCGTCGAGCTGGGTGTGCAGCACCTGGGCGCCATGCGCTTTGGCGACGACAACGACAACCAGTGCAGCCGTCGCATCCCGACCTCGACCCTGTTTGATGCGCGTTACGCCTGGACGAACCAGGTCTGGACCCTGGCCCTGGCTGGCACCAACCTGGGCGACCAGAAGGGCTACAACTACGCCTACCGTTGCGCCACGGGTGGGCTCTACCCCGAAGCCGGTCGCGCTTTCAAGGCCACGGTGTCGCGCCAGTTCTGACAGGGCAGGGCAGGAAGGCATGCCCTGCGTTTACAATCGAGGCGTTGGTGCTTGCGCTGGGGTCCCCTGGCGCGGTTAAACGGGAAGCAAGAGGGTCTGTCGCATCGCCGATGCCAGCCTGACTTGCGCTGCCCCCGCAACGGTCGGCGGTCGAGTGGTGTCGGACTCAGTCTCTTGCCACTCAGCTTGCGTTCTTCAGCCACTGGGCCTTCGGGCCTGGGAAGGTTTCGCAAGCAGCATCGCCCAGCCCGGATACCGGCCAGCAGGGGGTGGGTGCGCGCGTTCAGCGTCCCCGCCGTGTCGCTCAAGGCCTGCGGGGACGCTGGCCAGAGCCTGTGTCCTGTCTGCTTTCATCATGTCTCCCTTGAACTCGGTGCGCTCTGCACCCGGGCTGCGTTCGGCTTGTGCCGTGGCGGCCACGCTGGCTTTCTCTCTCCCTGTGAAGGGCGTGGCAGCCGAGGCGGTCGTTGTGACCGCCACCCGCCTTGCACAACCGGCCACGCAGGTGCTGGCCGATGTGTTCACCATCGACCGCGACACCATCGACCGCCAGGTGGGCGGCTCGGTCAGCGAGGTCTTGCGCCGTGTGCCAGGCATCGAACTGACTCAGAACGGTGGCTCGGCCAGCACCACCAGCATCTACCTGCGCGGCGCCGAGAAGCGCCATGTGCTGGTCCTGATCGACGGTGTGCCCTTTGATTCCCAGTCCACCGGGGGCGCCACCTGGGAGGCTCTGCCGCTGCAGGCGGTCGACCACATTGAGGTGCTGAGCGGCCCCGCGAGTGCGGCCTATGGATCGGACGCCGTGGCCGGTGTCATCCAGATCTTCACCCGCAAAGGCGAGGGCGCACCGCGCCTGGCCTGGGGTGTGGGCATTGGCGACCAGGGCTACCTGAGCACCGACCTGAGCGCACTGGGCGCCATCGGGGCGCTGGACTACTCCGTGGCGGTGCAGACGGCCCAGAGCGAAGGCTTCAATGCCCGGACCAATGCCTCGGCCACCTCCTATGCCGCCGACCGCGACGGCTACCGCAGCCACAGCAGCCAGCTGCGCCTGGGCTATCGCCTGAGCCCGGGGCAACGCCTGCAACTGGGGCTGGTCTCGCAGCACCTGAATGCGGGTTACGACGCCAGCACCAAGTCCAAGGTGGACGACCGGTCGATCAAGGACATGAGCAGCGCGAACGCGTCCTGGTCGGCCCAGTGGCTGCCGCAGTGGCAAAGCGTGCTGACCCTGGGGCAGGCGACCGACCACTATGAGACACGCCCCTCGGTCTACCAGACCGACACACGCGTGCAGACGGCCAGCCTGCTGAACCGCCTGGTGCTGGGTGAACACACCCTGCACGCCACCCTGGAGCGCCGCGAAGACCACCTGGTCAACAGCTCGCTGGTGGCCTCGACCACGCGCGGCAAGGGTGACCGTGCCGACAACGGCCTGGGCCTGAGGTATGGCTGGCAGCACGAGGCGCTGACCTTCTCGAGCAGCCTGAGACGCGACCAGGACAGCGAGTTTGGTGACCACGTCACCGGTGCCGTGGCCGGTGGCTACGACCTGAGCGATGCCTGGCGTGTGCGGGCATCGTGGGGCACGGCGTACAAGGCGCCCACGCTCTTCCAGCGTTTCAGCGAGTACGGCAACCCCGGTCTGCAGGCCGAGCACTCGCGCACCCGCGAGCTCGGGCTGCAGTTCCATGAGGGCGCGCTTCAGGCGGGCCTCACGGCTTACCAGACGCGGGTGGACAACCTCATCAACTATGCCCAGCCCGGCGTTTGCGTGAGCACGTTGGGCTGTTATCGCAACACCGCCCGAGCGCAGCTCAAGGGTCTGGAGGCCACGGTGGCCACCACCCTGGTCGGCGTGCGCCTGAGTGGCTCGCTGGACGTGGGGTCGCCCAAAGACCTCGACACCGATCGCCAGTTGGCCCGCCGAGCGCGCCGCCATGCCAGCGTCCGTGCGGAAACCGATCTGGCCAACTGGCAGGTGGGTGTGCAGGGGCAAACCTATGGCAAGCGTTTTGACAGCAGCTCAGGCAGCACGGTCCTGCCTGGCTACAGCGTGTGGGGGCTGGACGCCTCGCGCGACCTGAGCGCTTCGTGGAAGCTCTTGGCACGCGTCGAGAACGTCTTCGACAAGGCCTATCAGACGGCCAGCACCTACGCCTCGTCGCCGCGCGCCTTCTACCTGGCGGTGCGCTGGACGCCCGCCCAGTGACCGCTTTGCCACGGAGCCGATCCATGACCTCCTCAGCCCATCACCTCATCGTTGGCGGCCAGCGCAGCGGCAAGTCGCGGCAGGCCGAGGGCCTGGCCCGGCAATGGCTGGGCGCCTCGCCCGCACACGAGGTGGTGGTACTGGCCACGGCCACGGCCTGGGACGATGAGATGCGCGCGCGCATCGCCCGCCACCAGGCCGACCGGCCTGCAGGCATGGCCACGGTGGAGGAGCCGCGCGGCCTGAGCCGGGTGTTGCGCGAGCAGGCTCGGCCCGGGCGGATGTTGCTGGTGGATTGCCTGACGCTGTGGCTGACCAACTGGTTGATGCCGGCCGAAGGCGTGGCCGACCATGCAGCCTGGCGCCGCGAGCGCGATGCCATGCTGGAAACCCTGAGCGGGCTGGGTTCGCCAGTGGTCTTCGTGTCCAATGAAGTGGGTTGGGGGATGGTGCCGATGTCGAGAGAACTGCGGGTGTTTGTGGACGAGCTGGGCTGGTTGAACCAGGCCGTGGCGGCGCGCTGTGGCCAGCTCACCCTGATGGTGGCGGGCCAGCCCTGGACCCGTCCGGTGGACGCCTCCGAGGCGTATCCAGGGGACGTGGCATGAGCGCCCGCGTGGTCGGCTTCATCATCAGCATGCTGTCGCTCACCGCGATGGCATCGGCCCAGGCGGCCATCGTGCTGCAGGACGACCGTGGCGTGACCGTGTCCCTGCCGGCCCCGCCGCAGCGCATCGTGACGCTGTTGCCTTCCCTGACCGAGACCGTGTGCGAACTGGGCGCCTGTGCCCGCATCGTGGGC
Source organism: Aquabacterium sp. (assembly GCF_021768455.1). Classification (GTDB taxonomy): domain Bacteria; phylum Pseudomonadota; class Gammaproteobacteria; order Burkholderiales; family Burkholderiaceae_C; genus Aquabacterium. Next base: position 14,577 of record NZ_JAIZVX010000021.1, read on the forward strand.
ACCGATCGGTATTCGAACTTCCCGGCGGCGGTGCAGAAGGTCGCCAAGACCGGCGGCCTGGACGACGCCAATGTGGAGCTGATCGCGGCCCTCAAGCCCGATGTGGTGCTGCTGGCGATGTCGTCCCGCGTGACCGACCGGCTGGAGGCCCTGGGCCTCAAGGTGCTGGCCCTGGAGCCCCGCACCTACGCCGATGTGCAGCGTGTGGCCGGCAAGGTGGCGCAGGTGCTGGGGCAGGGCGCCGAAGGCACGCGCCTGTGGCAGCGCATGGAGGCCCAGGTGCAGCAGGCGGCGCGCTCGGTGCCGGCCTCGGCCCGTGGCCTGAGCGTGTATTACGAGGTCGACAGCGCCCCCTATGCGGCAGGCGAGTCGTCCTTCATCGGCGAGACCCTCAAGCGCCTGGGCGCGGTCAACATCGTGCCTTCCAGCCTGGGGCCTTTCCCCAAGCTCAACCCCGAGTACGTGGTGCGGGCCGATCCGCAGCTGATCATGGTGTCGGCCAAGGGGGCTGCGGCCTTGCCGGGCCGACCGGGCTGGGACCGCATCCGCGCCGTCAAACAACGCAGGGTGTGCGCCTTCACGCCCGAGCAGGGCGATGTGCTCTCGCGCCCAGGGCCGCGCATGGGCGAGGCAGCGCAGATCATGGCGGCCTGCCTGCGTGACGCGGTGACGGGCGAGGGCAAGCGGTGAGCGCGCACATGATTTCTCGCCGTCACGGGCGCCTGCCCGCCACCACGGGTCCCCTGGGATGGGGGCTGGCCCTGCTGGCCCTGACCCTGGCCTTGGTGGCGCTGGGCGTGGCCGTGGGCAGCACCGGCTGGTCGCCTCCGTGGCTGGCCCATGAAGACCCGATGGCCTGGCAGATCGTGTGGGACATCCGCGCTCCGCGCTGTGCCGGGGCGTGGCTGGCCGGGGGGCTTCTGGGCCTGAGTGGCGCCGTGGCGCAGGGCCTGTTCCGCAACCCGCTGGCCGATCCTTACCTGCTGGGCAGTTCGTCGGGGGCGGCCCTGGGTGTGGCCGTGTTCCTGGCCCTGCTGGGCGTGAGCCCGGCCTCCACCCTGTGGCTGGTGCGCCTGGGGCTCACGGGCGCCGCCTTTGTGGGCGCGGTGGGCGCGGTCCTGCTGACCCTGGCCTTGTCGCGCGGGGTGCAGCACACCTTGCGCCTGCTGCTGGCGGGCGTGGTGGTGGGTGTGGTGCTGGGGGCCATCAGCGCCCTGACCATGCTGCTGGTGCCCGACATCATGCGTGCCATGCAGGCCTTCATGCTGGGCACAACGGGCTTCATGGGCTGGACCAGCGTGCTGATCTTGTTGCTCGCGCTGGCTTTCACCGGCCTGCTGGCCTGGGGCTGCAGCCGCGCGCTCGATGCGCTCAGCCTGGGCGATGCCGCGGCGCGCAGCCTGGGTGTGAGCCTGGGCGTGGTGCGGGCCTTGCTCGTGCTGGCACTGGCCTTGTCGACCGGTGCGGCCGTGGCGCAGGCCGGCCTCATTTCTTTCGTGGGCCTGGTGGCGCCCCACCTGGTGCGCAGCCGGGTGCAGACCACGCACGGGCCCCTGTTGCTGCTCTCGGTGCTGACCGGGGGCGCCCTGCTGCTGGCCGCCGACATCCTGGCCCGCTGGGTCTGGGCGCCGCAGGAGCTGCCGGTGGGCGTGCTCACGGCCGTGCTGGGCGGTGGCTACCTGCTGTGGCGCATGCGCCGGATGGGGGCCCTGTCATGAGCCATGACGCACCCCTGATGAACGCCCTGGCCGCCGAAAGCTGGTGCGTGGCGCTGGGCGGCCTGCCGGTGCTGGGCCCTGTCTCCTTGGCCCTGCCCGCGGGGCGATGGACGGCGATCGTGGGCCCGAACGGCGCAGGCAAGTCCACGCTGCTGCGCAGCCTGGCCGGCCTGCAGGCGGGGGAGGGCGCGGTGCGCCTGCAGGATCGCCCCTTGAGCCAGTGGCCTGCCAAGGCCCGCGCCCGCACGCTGGCCTGGCTGGGCCAGACCGAGACGGGGGCCGACGACCTGCGCGCCGAAGACGTGGTCATGCTGGGGCGCCTGCCACACCAGGCCTGGCTGGCTTCGCCCACCGAGACCGATCGCACGGCCGTGCGCGAGGCCATGCAGCAGACCCATTGCTGGGACTGGCGCTGCAAGCCCATGGGTCAGCTCTCCGGCGGTGAGCGCCAGCGTGTGCTGCTGGCCCGCGCCCTGGCGGTACAGGCCCAGGTGCTGCTGATGGACGAGCCCCTGGCCCACCTCGATCCACCCCACCAGGCCGATTGGCTGGGCATCGTCCAGGCCTTGCGAGACCGTGGCGTGACCGTGGTCAGCGTGCTGCACGAACTCAACATGGCCCTGCATGCCGACGAACTGGTGGTCATGGCCCAGGGCCGTGTCCTGCACCAGGGCCCCACCCATGCGCCCCAGGCCCACGCGGCCCTGGTCCAGGTCTTCGATGGCCGCATCAGCCTGCACGCCGTGGGCGCGCAGTGGGTGGCCTTGCCTTGCGCTGCGCCCGCACCCTGTGCGGTGCCAATCCCGACCTCCCACACCGCCTCCCACGCATGAACCACGACACCCACGCTTGCCCCGCTTTGCTGGTGAGCGCCCCCGCCTCTGGCCAGGGCAAGACGACCGCGACCGCGGCCTTGGCCCGATGGCATCGCCAGCAAGGACGCCGCGTGCGCGTCTTCAAGACCGGGCCGGACTTCCTCGACCCGATGATCCTGGAGGCGGCCAGTGGTCATCCGGTCTACCAGCTCGATCTGTGGATGGGCGGCGAGGCGCATTGCCGTGAGCTGCTCTGGCAGGCGGCGCAGGACGCCGACCTCATCCTCATCGAAGGGGTGATGGGCTTGTTCGATGGCATGGCCTCCAGCGCCGACCTGGCCATGACGCTGGGCTTGCCGGTGATGGCCGTGATCGACGGTTCGGCCATGGCGCAGACCTTCGGGGCCATCGCCCACGGCCTGGCCACCTACCGACCTGGCCTGCAACTGGCCGGTGTGCTGGCCAACCGCGTGGGCAGTGAGGGCCACGCCCAGATGCTGCGCGAAAGCCTGAGCGGGGGGCTGAAGTGGTTTGGCGCCTTGCCCAGAGAGGAGGCCATGGCCATGCCGTCGCGCCACCTGGGCCTGGTCCAGGCAGAAGAAGTGGCCGACATCGAGGCCCGGCTCGACCGCGCGGCCGAGGCCCTGGGGCGCCTGAACCCCGAGATGCCCGAGCCCGTGCGCTTTGTGCGGCCGGTGATGCCTGCGGATCAGGTGGTGAGCCAGCGCCTGCTGGAGGGCGTGCGCATTGGTGTGGCGCGGGACGCGGCCTTTGCCTTCCTCTACCGCGCGAATGTCGACGTGCTGCAGGCCCTGGGTGCGAGCCTTCACTGGTTCTCGCCCCTGGCCGATGAGGCCCTGCCCGAGGTGGACGCGCTCTACCTGCCGGGCGGTTATCCCGAGCTGCACCTCAGCACCCTGGTGGGTCATGCCGGGATGCGCGAGGCCGTGCGCCGCCACCATGCCCAGGGCAAGCCCATCGTGGCCGAATGCGGTGGCATGCTGGCGCTGCTTGACACCCTGGCTGGCGAGGGCGGCGATGCCCAGCCCATGTGGGGCATCCTGCCGGGCGAAGGCGCGCTACAGAAGCGCCTGGTCAACCTGGGCCTGCACAGCGTCGACCTGCCCGAGGGCACGCTGCGTGGCCACACCTACCACCATGCCCGCATGGCATCGGGCCTGTCGCCCCTCACGCAGACCCGATCGCAGCGACACAACGGCACGCCGGAAGCGGTCTACCGCATCGGGCGTCTGCATGCGTCCTTCCTGCATCTGTATTTCCCTTCCAACCCTCGGGCGGTGGCGGCCCTGTTCGCCCCGTCTTGCTGAGTCTCTCTGGAGTCCCCCATGGAAATCGAAAAGCCCCCCGTTGACCGCCAAGCCGACAAGCCCGATGGCGACCGCCGCGGCCTGCTGCTCATCAACACCGGCGATGGCAAAGGCAAGAGCACCTCGGCCTTTGGCCTGGCCCTGCGTGCCCATGGTCGCGGCAAGGCCGTGAAGATCTACCAGTTCATGAAGGTGCCATCGGCCCGCTTTGGTGAACACCGCATGTTCGAGCAGATCGGCATCCCCATCGAGGGCCTGGGCGACGGCTTCAGCTGGAAGAGCAAGGACCTCGAACACTCGGCCCAGTTGGCCCGCGATGGCTGGGCCAAGGCCGCGGCCACCATCACCGCTGGCGAGCATTTCCTGGTGGTGCTCGACGAGATCACCTACCCGATCCGCTACGGCTGGCTGGACCTGCAGTCCGTCATCGAGGTGCTGCGCCTGCGTCCCAGTCACGTCAATGTGATGCTGACCGGCCGTGGTGCGCCGCAGGAGCTGGTCGACCTGGCCGACACGGTCACGGAGATGACCCTGGTCAAGCACCATTACAACGCCGGGGTGCCCGCACAGCGCGGCATCGAGGACTGAGGCGCAGCAGGTGAGCGAGATCGGCGTGCACGCCAGCCTGGCCTCGTGGGGTCCGACCCTGACCGTGGCGCTGGCCATCGGCCTGGCGCTGGCCATCGACCGCCGCCTGGGTGAGCCCCCCCTGTGGGCCCACCCGGTGGTCGGCATGGGGCGTTACCTGGGCCGCCTGGGGCCCGCCCTCACGCGCTTGCCGCCGGGGGCTGCGTTTCTGGGGGGCGCCCTGGGCTGGCTGTTCGGCGCCCTGGTGGTGGCGAGTCTGGCCCTGGCTGCCGACATCGTCGTGCACCTGTTGGCGGCCGCAGTGGCTCAGTCACTGAGCTTTGCCCCACGGAGCTTTGAGGCACTGGGCCTGGTGCTCAAAGGCCTGTGCCTGGGTGTGCTGCTCAAGCCCCTGCTGGCCTGGCGCATGCTGCGTGAAGAGGTCGCTGCGGTCGAGCAGGCCCTGGGCGAGTCGCTCGACGCCGGTCGCCTGCGGCTGCAAAGGCTGGTCAGTCGCGACGTGACCCGGCTGGACGAGACCGCCGTGCGCGAAAGTGCCATCGAATCTCTGGCCGAGAACCTCAATGACTCGGTGGTCGCCCCGCTGTTCTGGTTCGCGGTGGCCGGTCTGCCCGGTGCGGCGCTTTACCGCTTCGCCAACACCGCCGATGCCATGTGGGGTTACCGCAACCACTACGAGTGGGCGGGCAAGTGGGCGGCCCGGGCGGACGACGTTCTTTCGTGGCTGCCCGCTCGCCTCACGGCGCTGTGCCTGTGCCTGGTGGCGGGCCGTGTCCCGGCGCTTCGGAGGATGCGGCAACAGGCCGCCATCACCCCCTCGCCCAATGGCGGCTGGCCCATGGGCACCATGGCCTGGCTGCTGGGCGTGAGCCTGCACAAGCCGGGTGTGTACGCCCTCAACGAGGGAGCGCAGCCGCCCCATGCGGCGCACACGGCGCAGGCCTTGCGTTGGTCGGGCCGGGCCGTGGGCGCGGCGGCGGGGCTGGCAGTGCTGCTCTGCGCGCTGTGCAGCCTGGTGTGGACGGGAGGGCGGGCATGGTTCGCGTGACCCCATCGTGGCCGCCGCTTTCTCCCCGGGTCGTGCACGGCGGCCCCGACGGTGGCCCGCCTGTGCGTTGGGATTTTTCCACCAACGCCAACCCTTTGCCCCACCCGCCGGCCCTGACCGAGGCCCTGGCCCAGGCCGATCGCCACCGTTACCCCGATCCCGCTTACGCAGCCCTGCGGCGCCAACTTGGCGCGGTCTGGTCCTGTGCGCCAGAGCGCGTCCAGCCCACATCGGGCAGCAGCGAGGCCATTCGCCGCCTGACCCTGGCCGCCCGCCTTCGGGGCATCGACGAGGTCTGGCTGACCTGGCCTGCCTACGGCGATTACGCGGCCGCAGCCCAGGCCCTGGGCATGGCTGTTCGCCACCATGCCGACGCCACCGGCCTGCTCAATGCCCTGGTCGATGAGGCCCAGGTCGGGCGGGGTCCGGTGCTGGTCTGGCTGAACGAACCCTGCAATCCCACCGGCGCCAGCCTGTCGGCAGACGTGTGGCATTGCCTGCAAGGCGCCATCGCCGAAGGCGCCTGCATCGTGGGGCTGGACCGTGCTTACGAGCCCCTGCGCCTGCTCGGCGATGACCCGGTTCCCGCGGCTACCGCCGACCTTTGCTGGCAACTGTGGTCGCCCAACAAGGCCCTGGGCCTCACGGGCGTGCGCGCCGGGGTGGTGGTGGCGCCCGAGACCGATGCGCTCGATGGCGCAGCGGTTCGGTTGCACAGCGCGCTGCGCCAGGCCTTCGGCAGCCTGGCGCCCAGCTGGGTGCTGTCGGCCGAGGGTGTGGCCCTTCTGCAAGCTTGGTGGTTGCCCGAGACCCAGTCCTGGCTGGCCGAGTGCCGCGCGACCCTGCTAGAGACCATGCAGACCCAGCGCGACCAGCTCAGTGCGCTGGGCTGGGTGCACCGCCCCTCGGTCGTGCCCTTTGGCCTGAGCCGCCCCGCCTGCCTGGCGCCCGAGGCCATGCCGGCGGCCCTGGCCCACCTGCGCACCCAGGGCATCCAACTGCGCGACACCACCAGCATGGGCCTGCCCGGCTGGTGGCGGCTGAGCACCCTGCCGGCCCCAGCCCAGGCCGACCTGCGCGCAGCCTGGCTGAGCCTGCCCGAGGCCTTGTGCCACACCCCCAGTGCGGGACCGGGCTCGGCGCCTGGCCCGCGTCCTCTCACTTCTCACACGGTTTCCAACGAGGTGCAGGCATGAGCGCCAAAGCCATCATGGTGCTGGGCACCACCAGCGGGGCCGGCAAGAGCTGGCTCACCACCGCCCTGTGCCGCTGGTACGCCCGCCAGGGCCTGAAGGTCGCGCCCTTCAAGGCGCAGAACATGAGCAACAACGCCCGCGTCGTGCCCGGCCTGAAGGGCCAGCCTGGCGAGATCGGCAGCGCCCAATACTTCCAGGCCCTCGCAGCCGGTGTGGCGCCCGACGTGCGCATGAACCCCGTGCTGCTCAAGCCCGAGCACGACACGGGCAGCCAGGTCATCGTGCTCGGCGAAGTCCGCAACGACCTGCGAGACGTGCCCTGGCGCCAGCGCAGCGAGGCCCTGTGGCCCTTTGCCCGCCAGGGGCTCGATGCCCTCATGGCCGAGCACGACCTCGTCGTCATCGAAGGGGCCGGTTCGCCCGCCGAAATCAACCTGCACAGCAGCGACTACGTCAACATGCGCACGGCCCTGCACGCCCAGGCCGCCTGCCTGCTCGTGACCGACATCGACCGCGGCGGCGCCTTCGCCCACCTCTATGGCACCCATCAGCTCCTGCCGCCCGCCGAGCGCGCGCTCATCCAGGGCTTTGTGCTCAACCGCTTCCGCGGGGATGCGAGCCTGCTGGCGCCGGGGCCCGAGCAATTGCAGGCTCTCACCGGCGTGCCCACCGTGGGCGTGCTGCCCATGTGGCGGGGCCACGGCCTGCCCGAAGAGGATGGCGTCTTCGACGATGCGCCCACCGGTGGTGGCATCGGCGGCGCAGGCCAGGCCCTCAGCCGCGTGGCCGTCATCGCCTACCCGCGCCTGAGCAACCTCGACGAGTTCCAGCCCCTTCGCTCGGCACCTGGTGTGCGCCTGGTCTGGGCCCGCCACCCGCGTGACCTGGATGGTGCCGACTGGCTCATCCTCCCCGGCTCGAAACACACCCGCGCCGACCTGGCCTGGTTGCGCAGCCAGGGCCTGGACGACGCCATCCTTCGCCATGCCCAGCAGGGCAGGGCGGTGCTGGGGGTGTGCGGTGGCCTGCAGATGCTGGGCACGTGGCTCTGTGACCCCGATGGCATCGAGGGTGCGCCCGAGGCGCGTGTGCCCGGCCTGGGCCTCCTGCCCCTGCAAACCACCTTCGACGCCCACAAGCTGCTGCGCGATACCGCCGCCACCTTCGCGCCTCTGGGCACGGAGGCCGGCCCCTGGCAGCCTCTGGGGGGCGTGGCCGCACGCGGCTACGAAATCCACCACGGCCGCACCGAACCCTTGAGCGCCCCCCGTTTGCCCTCGAGCAGCCAGCCCACCTCAGAAGAGCCCCGCCTGCGCGCGATCCTGCACGATGCCCAAGGCCAGGCCCTGGGCTGGCAACAAGGTCGCGTCCTGGGCTGCTACCTCCATGGCCTCTTCGAAGACCCGGCCGTCATGCAGGCCCTCTTCGGCGCCCAGGCCCCCTCTCTGCCCCGCGTGATGGACGGCCTGGCCGACTTCATCGACCAGCACATGCAGCCTGGTGCCCTGTGGCGCCTGCTTGGCCGCTGAGTCTCGCGGCTTCTCCACCCCAACCGGTTCATGACTTTGTTCCCTGCAGTGTCCTTTCCCCAGCGCATCGCCAGCCTCTCCACCGAAGCCGTCGACGTGCTCTACCGCCTGGGCGCCGAAGACCGTGTGGTCGGCGTCTCGGGCTACACCCATTACCCCCGCCGCGCCCGCGAGACCAAGCCCAAGGTCAGCGGCTTCAAGACCGGCAAGTTGGAGAAGATCCTCTCGGTGCAGCCCGATCTGGTGATCGGCTACTCCCATGTGCAGCGCCGCCTGCTGGACGAAGTCGACCTCGCTGGCGTGCCCACGCGCTGCTACCACCACCGCAACCTGGCGGGCATCCACGAAATGGTCACCGACCTGGGGGAGCTGGTCGGCGCACGCCCTCAGGCCCAGGCCTTGAGCCGCCACCTGCTGGCCATCCAGGCCCAGGTGGCGGTGGCCGCCTCTCGCCTGCCTTTCAAGCCGCGGGTCTACTTTGAAGAGTGGCACACCCCGCTCACCTGCGGCATCCATTGGGTCAGCGAGCTCATCACCCTGGCCGGGGGCGTCGACGTGTTCGCCGACCGGGCCCCGCTCGATCCTTTCAGCGCCCGCGCCGTCACACCCGAAGAGGTCCTGCAGGCCCAGCCCCAGCTCATCCTGGGCTCCTGGTGTGGCCAGCGCTTCGACACCGAGGCCGTGCAGGCCCGTCCGGGCTTTGCCGCGCTGAATGCCCTGGTGCTCGACATCCCGTCTTCCGACATCCTGGCCCCCGGGCCCGTCGCCATCGAGCGCGGCCTGGTCTGGGTGTTCGACGCCGTCTGCCGTGCCGCTGGCACCATGCCCGAAGCCCTTGGCTTCACCCGCCCCGAGCTCAGTGAATGAGCCTCAGGACCACTTCACAGGAAAGGGATCCACCATGACCCAGCTCGACGCCATCACCGACCTGCACACGCCCGCGCTCACCCAGCGCCTGCAGCACCTCATCGACCACAAGACCAAGCCTCTGGGCGCGCTGGGCCGCATTGAATCGCTGGCCCTGCAGCTTGGGCAGATCCTGCAAAGCGAGGCGCCTGCCCTGTTGCAGCCGCAGATGGTGGTCTTCGCCGCCGACCATGGCCTGGCCGCCAAGGGTGTGTCGGCCTACCCCAGTGACGTGACCTGGCAGATGGTCGAGAACTTCCTGGCCGGTGGCGCCGCTGTCAGCGTGCTGGCCCGCCAGCATGGGCTGGCGCTCACCGTGGTCGATGCCGGTGTCGCCAAGGACATCGCACCCCGCGAAGGTCTGCAGCTGCGCAAGATCGCCCGCGGCACTGCCGACTGCAGCCAGGGCCCGGCCATGAGCCTCGCCCAATGCGAACAGGCGCTGCAAGCCGGTGCCGAGGTGGTGCGGGGTCTGCCCGGCAACGCCTTGCTGCTGGGCGAGATGGGCATCGGCAACACATCGAGTGCCGCCTTGCTCATGGCCCACCTCACTGGCACCCCGCTGGCACAGTGCGTGGGCCGTGGCACCGGCCTGGACGATGCCGGCGTGGCGCGCAAGCTGGCCGTGCTGGCGCAGGCCCTTGCCCTCCATGCCAAGGTGCGCGAACCCCTCGCGGTGCTGGCCGCCCTGGGCGGCTTCGAGATCGCCATGATGTGTGGGGCCGTGCTCGAGGCCGCCGCGCAGAACCGCGTCATCGTGGTCGATGGCTTCATCGCCAGCAGCGCCGTGCTGGTGGCCCAGGCGCTTCAACCCCTGGTGCTGCAGCGCTGCGTTTTCGCCCACCAGTCCGACGAGTCCGGCCATGCTCGCATGCTGGCCGCCATGCAGGCCCAACCCCTGTTGCACTTGGGGCTGCGCCTGGGCGAGGGCTCCGGCGGCGCGCTGGCCTGGCCCCTGCTTGAATCGGCCTGCCGCATCCTGCGCGAGATGGCCAGCTTCCAGTCGGCGGGCGTGAGCGAGGCCTCCTGAGCCTTCCGCCGATGCCATCAGGCATGATGATCGGGCCGCAGCCGTCGCAGCGGCCTTCCACGGTCCCGACATGAAAAGCCTCGTTCACCAGCTGCGCCTCTTCCTGGTCGCCCTGCAGTTCCTGACCCGCGTGCCCGTGCCTGCCTGGGTGGGCTTCGAGGCGACCTGGCTGCAGCAGTGCCTGCGTTGCTTTCCCCTGGTGGGGGCGCTGGTGGGGCTGGGTGGCGCCCTGGTGCTGGCCGCCACAGCCTTCTGGTGGCCGCCCTCCGTGGCCGTGGTGCTGAGCATGGCCTTCACCGTCTGGCTCACCGGCGGCTTCCACGAAGATGGCTGGGCCGACACCTGCGATGGCCTGGGCGGCAGCGTCAGTCGGGAAAGGGCGCTCACCATCATGAAGGACTCCCGCCTGGGCTCCTATGGGGCACTCGGCCTCATCGGCATCCTGGGCCTCAAGGCCAGTGTGCTGATGGCCCTTGCCACGCCCCTGCACACCGAGCTGACCAGCGCCGAAACCAGCCAGATCCGACAGGTGCTGCTGGCCTGGACCATGCTCGGCATGGTCTGGTGCCATGCCGCCTCGCGCCTGGTGCCGGTGCTGCTGACCCGCTGGTTGCCTTATGCGGGCGACCTTGATCACGCCAAGGCCAAGCCGCTGGCGCTGCAGGTGGACCGCCGCACCGCGCTGGGCGCCGTCCTTTGCACGGCCCTGGTGGCCGCTGTGCTCTGGCTGTGCCTTTGGCAGGCCGGTTGGCCCACACCCACCCTGGAGGAAGCCCTGGGCCGCGCCAGCGCTGCCATGCTCCTGGGCGGGCTCTTTTGCGCACGCTGGTTCAAGCAGCGCCTGGGCGGCTACACCGGCGACACCCTGGGTGCGTCCCAGCAGCTGACCGAGGTCCTGGGCCTGCTCGCCTGGCTCACCGTGGTCCACCCCGTGCTGTGAACCGGTGCGCCTCACCCTCACCATCGCTGGTGCCTGACCTCACCGCGCCCACGCAGCCGCAGCCGTGGGCACAGGCCTGGCGCCATCCTCGTCCCATCGGCTTCGAGGGGCGCTGCATCGGCCGCACCGACCTGCCGGTCGACCGTCGCAAGGCCAAGCGCCTGGCCCACCGCATCCGCCAGGCGGCACGCCGCCATGGTTGGCCGCAGGTGGTCCACACCTCGCCCCTGCGTCGCTGCGCCGAGGTGGGCCGCTGGCTGCGCCGCTGGGGCTGGCGTCACCACGTCGACCCTGCATTGCTGGAGATGGACTTCGGCCGCTGGGACGGCCTCGCCTGGGCGGACATCCCCCACGCCGAGGTCGATGCCTGGGTGGCCGATTTCGCCGGCCATGCCCCCGGCGAAGGCGAATCCCTCCAGGCCATGCTGACCCGTGTCGCGGCCTGGGCGCCGTGTCAGACCCCGCCTGCCACCTTGCCCGCCGCGTCCCCCACCTCTGCACCCTTCCTCATCGTGGCCCATGCTGGCTGGATGCTGGCCCGCCAGTGGTGTGCCAACCATGCGGAACCTCCTCTGGCGGCCGCCGAATGGCCCCGCGCTCCGGCCTACGGTCAGGCCTGGTCGCTGGGGTCGCCGCTGTCGTCCACGGCGTTCAGGCTCAGGGGCTGAGCCTCGGCTTCCACCGCGTCGTTGGCCGCTTCGCCGCCAAAGTCCGTGGCCATGGCCGATGCGTCCAGGCCCTGCTCTTGCAGCCAGCGCACCAGCACAGCCTCTTGCCCGTGGGTCACGATCACCCGCTCCGCTCCGGTGGCCGCGATGGCGCCCACCAGGCCTGGCCAGTCGGCGTGGTCCGACAGCACAAAACCCCGGTCCAGGCCTGCCCTGCGGCGCGCACCGCGCAGCTGCATCCAGCCTGAGGCCATGGCGTCCGAGGCGTCGGCCAGCTGGCGCGCCAGGGGGCCACGGGCGGCACTGGGCGGCGCGATCACCAGGGCCCGTTGCCACACGGCCTTGTCCTTCACCTCGGCGGGCTTCAGGGTCTCCGGCAGGGCGATCCCCTCGGCCCGGTAGGCCGCATTCAGCCCTTCCATGGCGCTGTGGGCCACGATGGGCCCGATGCCTGCGTCCACCCCGGCCAGCAGGCGTTGCGCCTTGCCAAAGCTGTAACCCAGCAGCAGGGAAGGGCGGCCTGCGGCCACATTGGCCTGCCACCAGGCATTGATCTCGGCAAAGACCTCAGAGGAGGCGCGCCAGCGGTAGATCGGCAGGCCAAAAGTCGATTCGGTGATGAAGGTGTCGCACTTGACCGATTCGAAAGCGGTGCAGGTGCGATCGGGCTCGGTCTTGTAGTCGCCCGACACCACCCAGACCTGCCCACCGTGCGCCAGCCGCACCTGGGCCGATCCCAGGACATGACCCGCCGGGTGCAGCGACACCGTCACCCCATTGACCTGCAGGGTCTCGCCATAGGCCAGGGTCTGCAGCGCGATCCCCTGGCCCAGCCGGGCCTTGAGCACCCCTGCGCCGGGGGCTGCGCACAGGTAGCGGCCATGGCCTCCCCGCGCATGGTCCGCATGGGCGTGGGTGATCACGGCGCGTGGCACGGGACGCCAGGGATCGATGTGGAAGTCGCCAGCCGGGCAGTACAGCCCCTCGGGCCGGCGCACGACGAGGTCGCTCACCATGGCCTCAGTATCGCTTCGTGACGCCGCCCAGGCGCAGGTAGCCCTGGGCCAGGAAGGCCACAAAGCGGCGGCGCAGGCGGGCTGCCAGGCCGCCCGAAGCGGCATCTGCCGCGTCCACCAGGCGGCTGTGCGCGAAGTCGCCGTCCAGGGCCTGGCCCAACGCCTTCACGAAACCGCGGTCGCGCACGATCACATTGGCCTCCAGGTTGAGCACCAGCGAAAGCGGGTCGAGGTTGGACGAGCCCACCGTGGCCCATTCGTCGTCCACGCGCATGACCTTTGCGTGCAGAAAGGCCGCCTGGTACTCGTGGATCTGTACGCCGTCCTGCTGCAACTCGGCGTACAGGGCCTGAGCGGCCATCGCCGCGATGCGAAAGTCGGCCTTGCCCTGCAGCAGCAAGCGCACCCGCACGCCGCGCTGCGCGGCCTGGCCCAGGGCCCGGCGCATGGCCAGGCGGGGGTAGAAGTAGGGCGTGACGATGTCGATCTGCGCCCGCGCTTGGTGGATGGCCTGCAGGCTGGCCTGTTCGATGGTGCGCCGTTGGCGCAGGTTGTCGCGCAACACGAAGGCGCTGCGCACCGGTGCGTGCAGCGCCGCCGCATCGGCCAGGCGGGCCTGCTCTGAAGGGTGCAGGCGCAACCGGGCCTGTTGCCACAGGGCCCTGAGCCGCTGCATGCGCCCGGGCTCCTGAGCCAGTTGTGTCAGCTCGTCGCGCCAGTCGCGGCCAAACTGCGCGCGTGTCCACATGGCCTTGGCGGTGTGCAGCACCGGCGCCACCACAGGGCCTTGCAGGGCCACCGCGTAATCCAGCCGGGGCGAGGCCATCCAGCCGTGGTGGGCGTCGTAGCGGTCATCGATCAGGTTGATGCCGCCCACAAAGCCCAGCTTGTCATCGACCACACACAGCTTCATGTGCATGCGCCGCCAGGCGCCCGGGTCCAGCAGTCCCCAGAGCCGATGCAGCGGGCGGAACTGCACCAGCGCGACCCCAGCGCGCTTCAGGTCGCGCCACAGGCCGGCGGGCGCCATGTCCGAGCCCAGGGCGTCGACCACCATGTGCACGGCCACGCCACGCCGAGCCGCCCGCATCAGCGCCGCCAGCACCTGACCGCTTTGCCCTTCGGCCGACACGAGGTAGACCGCCACCCAGACGCTGAGCCGAGCCTGTTCGATGGCGTTCACCATGGCCGGAAACAGCGCCCGCCCCCCACGCAGCAGTTGCACCTGGTTGCCCCCGGTGTAAACCGGTTTGCGCTGTGCATACCAGGCCAGGGACGCCAGCGTGCGCTCGAGCGGGTCTTCCCGCAGGCCGACCATGCTCAGTCGCTCAGGTCGAACTCGACCACCAGCGGCAGGTGGTCCGACAGCCTTGCCCACGCCTGGCCCCGCGGCACCATGATGGAGGCGCAGCGCAGGCCGCGGGTGTACATGCGGTCCAGGGCCAGCACCGGCACCATCGACGGGAAGGTCGCCACGCGGGCCTCGTCCTCGCGGCGCGCCCGGTCCAGCCCCACCGAGGCCAGGATGCCGTCCAGCTTTTCGTTCCAGTCATTGAAGTCGCCTGCCACCACCACCGGCGCGCGTGGCGGGATCCGGTGGGCCACCAACTCGGTCAGGCGCTCGGCCTGGCGCACCCGGCTGGCGTGGATCAGGCCCAGGTGCACCACCACCACGTGCACCTCCACGCCGCGCCAGCGCACCGGCACGTGCAGCAGGCCGCGCTGTTCGAAACGGTGGTCCGAGACGTCGTGGTGGGCGATGTCGCCGATTGGCCAGCGCGCCAGCAAGGCGTTGCCATGCTCGCCCTGGCGTGTGACCGCATTCGTGCGGTAAGCCACCTCATAGCCCTCTGGCGCCAGGTAATCTGCCTGGGGCACATCAGGCCAGGCCATCGCGCCAAAGTTCGTGTGCGAAAAGCGCTGCGCCTCGGCATGGTTGAAACGCCGCACCTCCTGCAGGCAGACGATGTCGGCGTCCAGCGCCTCGACCGCGAGCGTCAGGTTGTGGATCTCCAGGCGCTTGGTGGGCCCCATGCCACGCACACCCTTGTGGATGTTGTAGGTCGCCACACGCAGGTGGCTGGACGACAGCGTTGTGGGCGGCAGTTGCGTCGACTGGAGCGGGTTCAGCATGGTCTGGCGGGGGCGGTCGTTCCGTTCGGTGTGAAGGCCTCAGCGGGAGGATTCAGCGCGCGGCACGCCGCTGCGGCAGCTGCAGGATGGCCTCTGCGTTCGAGGGTGAGAAGCACTTGTCTGCCGCCGCCTGCCAGGGCAGCCAGACGTGGTCGGTGTGCTCGTCCGGCGCCAGGGTCACGGCCACGTCACGCGGCACGCACAGGCCAAACACCCGCTCGGTGTTGTGTGTCACACCCGGGGCATAACGGTGGCGCCACACGGGGTAGATCTCGTAGACGTTTTCCAGGGCCCAGTCACTCAGGGCCTGGGTCGGCACGCCAGGGCCACCCACGACGATGCCGGTTTCCTCGGCCACCTCGCGCACGGCCGTCTCGCGCCAGTCTTCGTCCAGGTGGTCCTTCGAGCCTGTCACGCTTTGCCAGAAACCCGGCTGCTTGGCCCGCTCGATCAGCAGCACCTCCAGGTCGGGCGAATGGATCACCACCAGAACGGACTGCGGGATCTTGGGTGCGGCGGGTGGCATGGGCGTCATCCCTTGAGTTTGTCATGCCGACAGCAGCCCCACGGTGCGCCGAGGAAACAAAAAAGGCCACCCGAAGGTGGCCTCTTGTGCAGGCGTGGCGCGGATGCGATCCGCGCAGTCCGCGGGATCAGGCAGCAGGCGTCTGGCCCGCAGCCGCGGCGCTGTTGCGCAGGCGGATGTGCAGTTCGCGCAACTGCTTTTCGTCCACGTTCGAGGGCGCGCCCGTCAGCAGGCACTGTGCGCGCTGCGTCTTGGGGAAGGCGATCACGTCGCGGATCGATTCGGCCTTGGTCATCAGCGTCACCAGGCGGTCCAGGCCGAAAGCCAGGCCACCGTGCGGGGGGGCGCCGTACTGCAGGGCGTCCAGCAGGAAGCCGAACTTCACCTGGGCGTCTTCCTTGCTGATGTTCAGGGCGCTGAACACCTTCGACTGCACCTCGGCGCGGTGGATGCGGATGGAACCGCCGCCCAGCTCCCAGCCGTTGAGCACCATGTCGTAGGCCTTGGCAATGCACTTGCCCGGGTCCGAATCCATGTAGTCCTCGTGGCCGTCCTTCGGCGCGGTGAAGGGGTGGTGCACGGCGTTCCAGCGCTCCGACTCGTCGTCGTACTCGAACATCGGGAAGTCCACCACCCACAGCGGTGCCCAGCGGTCTTCGAACAGGCCAGCCTTCTTGCCGAACTCCGAATGGCCGACCTTCAGTCGCAGGGCGCCGATGGCGTCGTTGACGATCTTTTCCTTGTCGGCACCGAAGAACAGCAGGTCGCCATCCTGTGCGCCCGTCAGTTCGAGGACCTTGTTCAGTGCGGCGTCGTGAAGGTTCTTCACGATCGGCGACTGCAGGCCATCACGGCCCTTGGCCACTTCGTTGACCTTGATCCAGGCCAGGCCCTTGGCGCCGTAGATCTTGACGAACTCGGTGTAGGCGTCGATCTCCGAGCGGCTCATGGCGCCGCCACCTGGTACACGCAGGGCCACCACGCGGCCACCCTTGGTGGTGGCCGGCGTCGAGAAGACCTTGAAGTCCACGTCCTTCATCACCTCGGTCAGCTCGGTGAACTGCATCTTCACGCGCAGGTCGGGCTTGTCCGAGCCGTACAGGAACATGGCATCGGCGTACTTCATCACCGGGTAGGCGCCCAGGTCCACGTTCAAGGCCTTCATGAAGACGTGGCGGATCATGCCTTCGAACATGTCACGGATTTCCTGCTCGTTCAGGAAGCTCGTTTCAATGTCGATCTGGGTGAATTCGGGCTGGCGATCGGCGCGCAGGTCTTCGTCGCGGAAGCACTTGGTGATCTGGTAGTAGCGGTCGAAGCCGGCCACCATCAGCAGCTGTTTGAACAGCTGGGGAGACTGCGGCAGCGCGAAGAACTGACCGTCGTGCACGCGCGAGGGCACCAGGTAGTCGCGGGCACCTTCCGGGGTCGACTTGGTCAGCATCGGCGTTTCGATGTCGACAAAACCGTGCTCGTCCAGGAACTTGCGCGCTTCCATCGCCACGCGGTAGCGCAACATCAGGTTCTTCTGCATGTAGGGACGACGCAGGTCCAGCACGCGGTGCGTCAGGCGGGTCGTCTCCGACAGGTTGTCGTCGTCGATCTGGAACGGGGGCGTCACCGAGGCGTTCAGCACTTCCAGGCTGTGGGCCAGGATCTCGATCTTGCCGCTGGTCAGGCCGGCGTTTTCGGTACCAGCCGGGCGGGCGCGGACCAGGCCGGTGATCTTCAGGCAGTACTCGTTGCGCACCTCTTCTGCGATCTTGAAGGATTCGGCACGGTCGGGGTCGCACACGACCTGCACCAGGCCCTCGCGGTCACGCAGGTCGATGAAGATGACGCCGCCGTGGTCGCGGCGACGGTGGGCCCAGCCCATCAGCGTCACGGTCTGGCCCATCAGCGCTTCGCTGACCAGACCACAGTAAGTGGTGCGCATTCTTGTTCTCTCCGGGAGGAAGGTCGAGCGGCCGGGCGCGACAGCAGCCCGGCTCGAAACCCTCGATTGTCGTTCAGGATTGGGTTGTTGGGGCCGTGCCCGACGAAGTCGGCGGCAAAGTGCCCGATGGGGCCGACGGCGGTGGGGCCACCACGCCCATGGAAATGATGTACTTCAGGGCCTCGTCCACCGACATGTGCAGGGCCGTCACATCGGCGCGCGGCACGATCAGCATGAAACCCGAGGTCGGGTTGGGGGTGGTCGGCACGTACAGCGTGACCATGTCGGCTGGCAGGGCCTGGGCCACTTCACCCGACGGTTTGCCGGTCACGAAGGCGATGGTGTAGCTGCCCGCACGCGGGTATTGCACGATCACCGCCTCACGGAAAGCCTGGCCGCTGCTGGAAAACAGCGTGTCCGACACCTGCTTGACCGAGGTGTAGATGCTCTTGACGATGGGTATGTTCGAAAAGATCCGGTTCGACTGGTTGAGCAGCCACTGGCCGGCCATGTTGGAGACGGCCATGCCCGTCAGCAGCAGGGCCGCGACCACGATGATCACGCTCAGCCCCGGGATCTCGCGCAGCGACTGCAGCGAGGCGCGCAGGCTTTCCGGCAGCACCGTCTGCGCCGCCACGACGAACCAGGCGAAAACACCGTCGAGCGCACCGATGACGTTCATCAGCACCCAGACGGTGATGGCCAAAGGCAGCCAGACGAGCAGGCCGGTGAGGATGTATTTCTTCACGTGGGATCAGGAGGGCAAAGGGGAGGGCGCGCCGGAGAGGCGCGAAGGCTGAGCCGCATCATGCCCGACAAACGGTGTCGGGCCGGTGGAGGCCAGGGGCGGAGGGCGCCCCAGGGGCCGACTTTGACGCGCTCAGTGGCAGGCGCAGGCGCTGCCGCAGCCCGCGGCCCCGGTGTCGCCACCACCCGAGGCGCTGGCGCTGCCCGAACTGCCACCCGCATCGCTGCTGGCAGGCGCGGCGGCAGCGCTGTCCGCCGATGTGGCGGCAGCGGTGCCTGCGGCCGCGCCGGTGGCGGGGGCGCTGGTGCCGCCCGAGCCACCGCGGAAGTCGGTGACGTACCAGCCGGACCCCTTCAACTGGAAGCCAGCCGCCGTGACCTGCTTCTTGAAGGCCTCGGCGCCGCAGGCCGGGCAGGTGCTCAGCACCGGGTCGGACATTTTTTGCAACACGTCCTTGGCATGGCCACAGGACTCACATCGGTAGGCGTAAATGGGCATCGTGACAACCTCGGGCAATCCCGTAAAACGCCATTTTACGTGGGGGCGCGGGCCCGAGGTTTCAAGTGGGCCTCGTGCGCGGTGAAACCCCGCGAATCCGGGTCACATCCGCTCAGCGCAGGGCGGCGTGTCGCGAATGGTAGTTGCCCATGAACTGCGGCAGCAGCGAGCCCGCCACCATGCCCATCACCGCCATGCCCAGGCCGGCCAGTTGGCCAGGGAAAGCCTCACCCAGTTCGGTGTGGAAGGTGAACAGCGTCAGGGTGCCGATGCCCAGCACGATGGACGCCAGGGCGCCCTGGGTGGTGGCGCGGCGCCAGTAGAGTCCTGCCACCAGCGGCACGAAGGCACCCACCAGCGGGATCTGGTAGGCCGCCGACACCAGGTCGTAAATGGCCGTTCCCTGCATCACGATGGCGTAGGTCAGCACCAGAGCGGTGAAGCACAGCAGGGTGATCCGCATGGCCAGCAGCACCTGCTTGTCGCTCATGCCTGGCCTGATGTTGCGCAGGATGTTTTCCACAAAGCTGGTCGATGGGGCCAGCAGCGTCGCCGACGAGGTCGACTTGATGGCCGATACCAGCGCACCAAAAAAGAAGATCTGCGCCACCAGGGGCATCTTGCTCAGGATGAGTGTGGGCAGCACCTTTTGCGGATCGTTGGCCAGGAGGTCCTGGGTTTCGCTCGGCATGATGATCAGGGCCGAGGCCACGATGAACATGGGCACGAAGGCAAAGGCCAGGTAGCTCAGGCCGCCCACGATGGCGCCGGTGCGCGCGGCGTCGGCGCTCTTGGCCGACATCACGCGCTGGAACACGTCCTGCTGCGGGATGGAGCCGAACATCATCGTCAGGGCCGCAGCGATGAACCAGATCCAGCCATGGGGCGTGGCCTCGGGCAGGATCTTGAACCAGTCCTTTGCCTCGGCCAGGGCCAGCACCTTGTCGGCGCCACCGGCCTGTTCGCTGGCCATCACGGCGATCAGGCTCAGGCCCACCACCAGCACGATCATCTGGATGAAATCGGTCCAGGCCACGGCCAGCATGCCACCGATGAGGACATAGACCAGCACCAGCGTGGTCCCGATGGCCATGCCCACCGGTGGCGAGATGGCCCCGCCCGACAGCACGGAAAACACCAGCCCCAGGGCCGTGATCTGCGCGGCCACCCAGCCCAGGTAACTCAGGATGATGGCGACCGAGCAGAAGATTTCCACGCCCTCGCCATAACGCTGCCGGTAAAAGTCACCGATCGTCAGCAGGTTCATCTTGTAGAGGCGCGAGGCGAAGAAAGCCCCCACGAGCACCAGGCACATGGAGGCGCCAAAGGGGTCTTCGACCACGGCATTCAGGCCGCCTTCGACGAATTTGGCGGGGATGCCCATCACCGTCTCGGCACCAAACCAGGTGGCGAAGGTGGTGGTGATCACCATGGCCAGGGGCAGGCTGCGACCGGCGATGGCGAAGTCGGCGGTGCTTTTGATGCGTTTGCCGGCGGCTACCCCGATGGCCATGGTGCCGACCAGGTAGAGGATCACGAAAGCAAGCAGTGTGGTGTTCATGTTCGGCGGACCCTTTCAACTGACAAGGCCGAATCAACAGGACACCCGGCGGGCGGCCGGCCGGGACGGAAGCGTGTGTGGGCGGGCAGTGTAGGGCAGGCCGGCTCAGGCGGGTCTGCCCCGGATTGCGGGGGCATCGGACGGCGTCAGGGCCGACCGGCGGGCTGCCCGTGTCACCAGGCGCCCAGGTCGTGCAGGCGCAGCAAGAGTCGCGCCACGAGCAGACCCAAGGCGAACCCGAACCCCACCCAGACCACGGCCGACAGGATGCGGTTGGTGCGGCGCTGTTCGGCCAGGATGGCGTGCAGTTCGTGGCGCAGGGCGCTGTCGCCTCGCTCCAGGTTCAGGTGGACCAGGCGAGGCAGTTCGGGCAGGAGCTTGGCGTAGCGTGGGGCCTCACGCTTGAGGCGCTGCACCAGGCCGCGCCAGCCCACCTGCTCGTGCATCCAGCGTTCGAGGAAGGGTTTGGCCGTGGCCCAGAGGTCGAGGTCCGGGTCGAGGTCGCGCCCCAGGCCTTCCACATTGAGCAGGGTCTTTTGCAGCAGCACCAGCTGGGGCTGGATCTCGACATTGAAGCGGCGCGAGATCTGGAACAGGCGCAACAGGACCTGGCCCAGGGAGATTTCCTTCAGCGGGCGGTCGAAATAGGGCTCGCAAACGGTGCGCACGGCGCTTTCCAGTTCATCCACCCGGGTGGCGGCCGGCACCCAGCCGCTTTCGATGTGGAGTTCGGCCACCCGTTTGTAGTCGCGGTGGAAGAAGGCCACGAAGTTCTGCGCCAGGTAGTCCTTGTCGACCTCGGTCAGCGTGCCGATGATGCCGAAGTCCAGCGCGATGTAGCGCCCGAAAGTGGTCGGGTCCAGGCTGACCTGGATGTTGCCCGGGTGCATGTCCGCGTGGAAGAAGCCATCACGGAAGACCTGGGTGAAGAAGATGGTCACGCCATCCCGCGCGAGCTTCTTGATGTCGACCCCGGCTTCGCGCAATCGGGCCATCTGACTGATGGGCACGCCCTTCATGCGCTCCATCACCATGACCGTGGGCGTGCAGAAGTCCCAGATCATCTCTGGCACCATGACGAGGTCCAGACCCTGCATGTTGCGGCGCAGTTGCGCGGCGTTGGCGGCCTCGCGCACGAGGTCAAGCTCGTCGTGCAGGTATTTGTTGAATTCGGCCACGACCTCGCGTGGTTTGAGCCGCTTGCCATCGGCCCACAGGCGCTGAACCCAGCCGGCAAGGGTGTGCATCAGGGCCAGGTCGTCGTCGATGACAGCCAGCATGCCGGGTCGCAGCACCTTCACGGCCACCTCGCGCCCATCGTGCAGCGTGCCGAAGTGGACCTGGGCAATGGACGCGCTGGCCACCGGCTGGACGTCAAACTGCTTGAAGACCGCCGAAATCGGCTTGCCCAGGGCTTTTTCGATCAGTTTGACCGACTCTTCGCCCGGGAAGGGGGGCACGCGGTCCTGCAGTCGAGCCAGTTCGTCAGCCACATCGGCGGGGATGAGGTCGCGGCGGGTCGAGAGCATCTGCCCGAACTTGACGAAGATCGGGCCCAGGCGTTCCAGGGCCTCGCGCAGACGCTGACCCCGTGGGGCGTCCAGCTTGCGTCCCACCGAAATGATGCGGCGCATCAAGGTGAAGCCCGGGCGCCGCAGGCTGTCGAGGATCAGGCCGTCGAGGCCGTATCGCAGGGCGATCAGGCCAATGTACAAAGGGCGAAAGAGGGCGCGCATCGGGCTGACTGGCCCTTCAGCGTGCGCTGTGGCCAGATGCCTGGCCCGGACGCCAGCGCTGCAGCGCCTGACTCACGCTGCCGCCCACCTGGCGCAGGAACTCCGCCGGGGTGTTGCCCAGCCAGCGTGCGAGGTCGTCCTGCACGTCCCAGCGCAGGTTTTTCATCAGCCAGGAGGCGGCCTCGGCCAGCGACGCGTCGCCTTCGATGTTGACGTCGGGGCGCTGCCCCGTCAGTGCCAGTTTCGCCAGGCCGATCGGGTCAGGCAGGCTCACCGTCAGGGTGAGCCCTGCTGCGGCTTGGCTCGCACTGCCTGCGTAAACCCCTGCAAGGTCTGTGACCGAAGGTTCATCCGCGGCCTCGAACAGTCCTGCCGGGGTGATCACCAGACGAAGGGGTGGTGGTGTCCAGGCGTCAGCAGAGGCCAGGGCGCCCAGAAAGCCAGGCAGCGCGGGCGCCTGCGGGGCTTTCCAGCGGATGTCGATGGCGCGGCCTGCGTGGGGCTGGCGATCTCACGTCACGCAGG
>NZ_JAIZVX010000138.1 GCF_021768455.1 Aquabacterium sp.
GTCCTGGGTGGGGATGGGGTGGCCGGACGAATTTTCCCGCGAGGGAATCTGACCGCCCTGGCTTCCATTCTGAGAGAGCTGCATCGTGACCCGGCGCAACGTCAACGTCTGCGTGTGGCCGCCAGACAACGCATGCAGGCGGAGTTTTCGCTGGAGGCGATGATTGCGGGGCATGCGCGCTGCCTCGACCAGGGCTGACTCGCTGCAGTTCTCAGGGCGGTCGATAGAATCCGCCCGTCGTGGTCTCCACATCCATCCAATCACATCGGGGAAGCCAGTGCTCAAGGTAGCGGTCATAGGGTGCGGCAAGATTGCCGACGGGCATGTGGAGCAGATCCGTGCCATCGGTCGTGGGGAGGTGGTGGCGGTTTGTGACCGCGAGCCTCTGATGGTCGAGCAGCTTGCCGTGCGCATGAAGGTCCCCGGACGCTACACCGATGCGGCGGAGATGTTGCGGGTTGAGCGTCCCGATGTCGTCCACATCGCGACGCCACCCGAGTCCCATGTGATGCTGGCGTGCATGGCCTTGCGGGCGGGCTGTCATGTGTTTGTTGAGAAGCCTTTTGCCTTGAATGCGGCCGATGCCCAGGTGATTCTGGATTGCGCATCCGAAGTGGGCAAGCGGGTCAGCGTCAACTACCTCTACAACTTCGAGCCTCCGGGGCTGATGCTGGAGCCGCTGCTGGCCCGCGGCGCCCTGGGCGATCTGGTGCACCTGGACACCCAGTACGGCTACAACCTTGGCGGTGACTACGGCCTGGCCGTGATGTCTGACCCCAACCACTGGGTTCACCGACTTCCCGGCAAGCTCTTCCACAATGTGCTGGACCATGTGCTGGCGAAAGTCGTGGCCCACATCGGTGACGACGCGGCGGTGCAAGTGCTGTCCTTTCGGCGTCGCCCTGCCAGTGGCGTTCCCACGCTGGACGCCTTGCCAGACGAGCTGCGCTTCATGTTGCGCAGTGGTGCCGTGACCGTGTCGGGGCTGGTGAGCGCCCATGGTCGTCCTGCGGCCCACACCCTGAGGGTGGTTGGCACCCGAGACTCGGTCGACCTGGACTACACCGCGCGCACACTGGTTCACAGCGCGAACTGGTCTCAGCCTGCCTCGGTGGGGCGGCTGTTTCCCGCATTTGTCCAGGCGCGTCAGTTTTGGCGCAACGGCTGGCGCAATGTGGGCCTGTTTCGCAGGCACGAATACCACTACTTCGAGTGCATGCGTGTCCTGCTGAGCCGCTTCTACGATGCCATCGAGCATCAGGCGGCGGACCCGATTCCGCCAGATCACATCCGGCGTGTTTGCCGGGTGATTGACCAGATTGTCGAAGGCATGGAGGCTGCACGATGAAGATCCTCGTCACCGGTGCGGGTGGTTTTCTCGGACGTCGCATCGTCGACAGCCTGTTGCGAAGTGGCGCAGACCATGTGTGCATCCACGTTCGCCAGGCGCCGCCGGCTGGCATGGTGGAAGGGCTGCGTGAGGCCTACCCCCAGGCTGTCATCGAGACCGTGCAGGCCAACCTGTTGTCGCGTGGAGACCTGGAAGCCCTGGTCGAGGGCGTGCAGTGCATCGTGCACGCCGCCGCAGGCATGAAGGGGGCGGCTGCCGACATGTTCGCCAACACCGTGGTCACCACGCGCAACCTGCTGGAGGCTGCGGGGCAGGCTGGTGTCCGTCGCATCGTGCTGATCAGTTCGTTTTCGGTTTACCACGCCGCCACATTGCAGCCAGGTGCCGTGCTCGATGAGCGCACGCCCATCGAGGCGGTGGGCGTCGACCGGGGGGCTTACGGCTACGCCAAGACTCGGCAGGAGCACCTGTTTGCGGAGTACCAGCAGCGTTTCGGTTTCGAATCCGTGATCCTGCGTCCGGGCGTGATCTATGGGCCAGGTGGCGGCGCGCTGTCGTCGCGGGTCGGCATCCGTGCGATGGGATTCTTTTTTGCGCTCAGTGGACACGGCCTGCTGCCGCTTACCTACGTCGACAACTGTGCAGATGCGGTCGCCCAGGCTGCCCTCAAGGCGCCGGCTGGCAGCGCTTTCAATGTGGTCGATGACGACATCCCCAGCTGCCATGCCTACCTCAAGGCCTATTGCCGTGAGGTTGAGTCCATGCGCTGTGTGCCTGTGCCGCACTGGGCCTTCCGCTTGGGGGCTCGCCTGTTGGTCTGGTATCACAGGCGCTCGAAAGGGCAGTTGCCTGCTGTCTTCACGCCATACGTGATCGATTCGATGTACCGGCCCCTGCGCTACAGCAACGAGGCCCTGAAAAGCATCGGGTGGCAACCGCGAGTGAGCACGGCCGAGGGCATGGCGCGAGCGTTCGCCTTTTTCAAGGACCAGCTCAAGGCCAAGAAGGGCTGACCCTTCTCAGGCACGCTGCCGGGCCAGGCTGTAACAGCGGCTGTAGGATTCCTGCAGCGCGTCAACGGATGCGTGTTCGCGGACCCATTCTCGTGCGGCCGAACCAAGCCGCTGCCTGAGTTCCGGCTCGCCCAGCAAGCGGTCCAGCGCACCGTGCAGCGACGGGTTGTCATCCGGGGGGATCAGCAGGCCGGTTTGCCCATCCTGGATGATTTCTGGGTTGCCTCCGACCCGGCTGGCGACCACGGCCAGCCCGGTGGCGCAGGCCTCAAGCAGGGCGATGGAGAGTCCTTCTGTCTGCGAGGGCAGTGCGAAGACGTCGAATGCCGGCAAGAGGTCGGCCACATTCGAGCGGGCACCGGTCAGCAGCACCGTGTCGCCCAGCCCTGACGCATGCACCTGGTCTTGCAGTGCCTGCGCGCACTCCCCATCCCCGATCAGCACCAGCTTCACCGCAGGGTACTTTGCCCGCAAAGCAGGCAGCACGGCGACCAGCCTGTGGTGATTCTTCAAGGGAACCTGGCGCCCCACGGCACCGATGAGCAACGCGTCGGCAGGCAGCCCCAGCGCCTGCCGGGCCTGCGTGCGGCGAGCCTGTGAGCCGGTGAACCGATCCACAGGTATGCCGTTGAGCACTGTCGTGGCCCGTGCCGCCCGCACCATGCCGCTGCCGACATAGCGATCGTGCACTTGCTGACCCACCATGGCGACATGGGCGGTGTGACGCAGGGACCACTGGAACAGCCAGCGGAGTTTGCGGTTGCTCAGTCGGGTACCCATGTCGTGACAGGTGCACACCTGGGGTGGCTTGCGCCACATGCCGAGCATCGCGATGGCCGCGTGGTAATTCGGGACGAAGTTGTGGGTGTGGACCACATCGATGTCACGTTCTTGAATGGTGCGGCGCAGGGCCAGCAGGACGCGTCGGTCCAGCGTGCCGGATTTGTGGCCCTCGATCACCGTGATGCCAGCGTCCATCAACTCCGGCTTGAGCCCGTGGGTGCTCTGGATGCTGAAGACCGTGACCTCGTGTCCCAGTGCATGCTGGGTCTTGGCCAGGTCGGTGGTGACCCGCTCGAGGCCGCCGACTTCCAGGGAGTCCACAACGTGCAGCACACGCAAGCGAAAGGGGGGCGGTGTGGGGCAAAGCGGCATGGTGTCGGATGCTACACTGGGTCGCGCCCTTTGCCCCGATCAGTCCTGGGGCGGCTCATCCTCGCTCCCATGCATCAAGATCAGCCCTTCAAGCAAGTACAGCGCATGCTGTATCACCATCGTACGCAAGGCAAGGCCGTGGAGGGCGTCCACATTCGGGGCATCACCGATGCCATGCGAGCAGAAGGGGTTGCGGTCGACATCATCTCGCTGCCAGGTGCGGACCCCTACAAGACGCCCAAGGCCATGTCGCCAACCAGTCAGGCCACCTGGTGGATGAAGCTGGTCACGCGTTTTCCTGAGCCGCTTTTCGAGTTGGCCGAGGTGGCTTACAACCTGGTGGCAGGCTGGCGTCTGCTTGCCTATTTTCGTCGGCATCGTGACGTCGGGTTCGTTTACGAGCGTTATGCCCTGTTCATGTTTGTCACGGTGCTGCTGGCTCGCCTCAAGGGGCTGCCTGTCATCCTGGAGGTGAACGATTCGGCGGCGGTGGTGCGTGTGCGCCCCTTGTTTTTCAAAGGCCTGGCCATGGCCATCGAGCGCTGGGTGTTCCAGAAGGCGGATGGACTGGTCTTTGTGTCGACCGTGTTCCGCGACCGTGCCCTGGCGACGCACGGAAAGCTGGCGCCCACGATCATCACACCGAACGCGGCCAACATCAGCCAGTTCAGCTTCACGCCCGAGCAGCGCGCGCAGGCCCGTGAGAAATGGGGGCTGGATGGTCATGTGGTGTGTGGCTATCTGGGGGCTTTTGTGCCCTGGCATGCCATCGATCAGTTCGTGTTTCGCATCGCAGATCACCTTCAGGCGGCACCTCACCTCAAGCTGTTGCTGGTGGGGGATGGGGCGCGTTTTGATGCGCTTCAGACTTTTGTCAATGAACGAGGCTTGGCTCATCAGGTGATCTTGACGGGGCGTGTATCCCACGATCAGGTGCCGGGTTTGCTGGCTGCCATGGACATGGCCGTGCTGCCCAGCGCTGGCGACTACACCTCGCCAGTCAAGCTTTTCGAGTTCATGGCCTGTGCTGTGCCGCCCATTGCGCCTGACTTCTTGCCGATTCAGGAGGTTCTGGAGGAAGGTCGTACCGGTTGGATGTTCAAGGCGGGGGACCTGGATGCCGCAGTGCAGGCTGTCTTGCGACACAGCCAGGATCCTGTTCGCCTGAATTCAGTGGGGCAGGCGGCGCGGCAGTACATTGCGACCAGCCGCCAATGGCGCGACAACGTGTTGCAACTTGTGGCGTTCTTCCAGAGGGTTCGTCGCCACTGAAACAGGCCTGGCCCGAGCTGTGCGCTCAGCCCTTGCGTTGATGCGTGGAGCGGAGGACCTGCTCACAGACGGCCAGGGTTTCGACGGCCACATCGTCCCAGGTGCGGCGCATGGCTGCGGCGATGGCAGCGTGGTCCCAGTGCTGGCTCAAGGCCTGATCCAATGCCGTGTGGAGGGCGGCCGGATCACGAGGCGGGATCAGGATGCCGTTGCCGGCGTGGAGGATTTCGCGGGTGCCACCCACATCGGTCGCCACCACAGGCACGCCGCAGGCGACGCCTTCCACGACGACATTCGGGTAACCCTCTGACCAGCTTGGCAGGGTCAGAACGTCGCTGGCGCAGATCCACTCGGCGACCTGTTCCGGGGGAAGTCCGCCAGGCAGCTGTACGCGATCGTTCAGCCCTGCCGCGGCGATGAGCCCTTGGAGTTCTTCCTTCATCACGCCGTCACCGACCAGGCTCAGGCGCGCACGGGGCCGGTGTCGGCACAGTGCAGCGAAGGCGTCCAGCAGTTCGCGCATGCCCTTGGCTTCTACAAAGCGCCCAACGTAGATGATTTGCTCTGCCTCTGGCGAGAGGCCCAGCCTGGCGCGGAGTGCGACCTTGTCGCGAGGGTGAAAGACGCTGGTGTTGAAGCCGTTGACGATGGTGTGCACCTGGTCGGCCTGCGCGCCAAAATCATGGATGGCGGTCTGGCGCATGGCCTCGCTGACGGTCAGCAAGGCGTCGACGCCCGCGATCGTCCGTCTGGTCATGGTGTCGTTGATCCCTGAGCGAACATGGATGTCGGAGCCGAGTGCGCCCACCACGCACGGCACCCCGAGTTGGCGGGCCGTGCGCAGGGCAGCATAACCGTCTGGATAGACCCAGTAGGCCAGGATCAGGTCGGGCTGGAAGCGGCGCACTCGGGGCGTCAGCAGCAGGCTGCTGACGTGGCCGTTGAAGGCCCGTGACACCACAGGGAAGACTGGGTAGGTGAATGTCTCGAGGTCGATGCCATCGACCTGGTGGTCGGGGCCAACGTTGCCATCGATGAAGCTGCGCGGTGCGATGAAAGGGAGACGCGGGTAGCTGGCTTGCTGGAAGAACACCTTTACATCGGCGAGTCGGGCCAGCGAACGGGCTGTTTCATGGATGTAGCGGCCGCGGGTCTGGTCGTGCGGCACCGGCAGCATGGGGGTGACGAGGGCGATGCGGGTCATGGGGGTGATGGGCTGGTGCGGTGGAAAACAGGCTCGGTTTGACAGGTGACAAAACCGCCACGTCTTTCCACCGTCTTGAGGTGTCTTGTGCGGTGCAGCCATTGTGCGGGCTGAATGTCGCGAGAGAATGCTTGCAGCCCGATCAACCGCATTTTCAGGAGTCCGATCATGCCCACCACGATTGCCACCTGCGATCTGTGTGATGAACACAAAAACGACACCGATGGTGCCTTCCGTGTGCTGCCGCCGGTGTTCAAGGACTTTGGCAAGCGTGTCAAGTTCTCTGGCCACGTCAGCACCGTGAAGTGCTTCGAGGACAACTCGCTTGTCAAGGCTGCGGTGGATTCGCCTGGCCATGGCCGTGTGCTGGTGGTCGATGGGGGCGCTTCACTGCGTCGTGCACTGGTCGGGGGGAACCTTGGCAAGGCGGCTGCACGCAATGGCTGGGCCGGTGTGATCGTCGATGGCTGTGTGCGCGACGTGGCCGAACTGGCCGCCTGCGATGTGGGCATCCGCGCCCTGGCGGCCATGCCCTGGCCCACCGAAAAGCGGCAGGAGGGGCAGGCGGACGTGCCCGTGCAGATCCAGGGTGTCTGGGTGAGGCCCGGGGAGTTCATTTACGCGGACGAGGATGGCATTGTGGTCATGCCTGCCCCGAAGTCCTGAGAGGTCGCCATGAGTCCCTCGGCGATCACCTTGCTGGGCCCCAACATTGAACATCGGCGCAGCCTGGACGCCATGCTGGGTCGAGGGGGCGCGTTGAACTGGTTGCCCGATTCCAGCACCTACTTTCGCAGCCGAGGGGGCTCCTGGCTTCAGCGCAACGTGAGGCGACTTGACAGGGTGCTGGGCACGCGCAGCCCGGACTATCTGGCGCATGTGGCCGAGCACATCGATGCCCAGGGCGTCGAGACCGTCGTGGCCTATTGGGGGACCGAGCCTTTGCCGGACCTGTTGGCCCTTCGGCGCATTCGTCCGCGGCTCAAGCTGGTGCTGATGGTGCTGTGCTACCCGGTGGCCCTGGACGACGGTGGCATCGTGCGGCAAAACTGGCTCATGCGTCGCGCGACCCGCGTGCTGGATGGCATCCTGTTTCCCGATGAGGCCATGCGAGCGCATTTCCTCAGCGAGCGGCTTTGCCCTCCCGAGTTGCCGAGCCTGATCCTGCCGCCATGCTGGCCGGCCTCTTTTCAGGCGGCGGGTTCTCGCCCTGCGCTGCATGCGCAGCCCAACCTGATTTTCACGGGTCGCACAGACCTTTCCTCTGCGACCATCCATGCGGCGGACGACATGCGCCCCTTGATGGCAGAGATTCTGGCCGCAGGCATCGTGCTGCACCACGCGAAATCCCAGGAAACAGACGATGGGCACCCCATGCGCCGACCGTTTGCGTCGATGCCGCAACCCGAGTTGATCGCGATGATGCCGCGTCACGATGCCAGCCTGATCGCGTACAACACGGCGGCCTGCCGGCGAGATGAGCGTTTTCGATTGACCGTGCCTGATCGCCTGATCACCAGCGTGGCGGCAGGGGTGCCAGTGGCCGTGCCTCGCGAGGGATACGAGGGGCTGAAACAGTACCTGGCCGATTACCCCGGGCTGATCGAATTTGGCAGTGTGGCCGACCTTCGGCGACAGTTGGCCGACAGGCCCTGGGTCGAGTCCCTGCACGAGCAGGCTTGGGCGGCGAGAAGCCGGTACACGGCCGAGGCGCAGGGGCCTGCTTTGAGCGCTTTCCTCGACGGACTGGGCTGACGGCGCAAAGGCGCCCGGTGAGGCGCAGATCTCGTCAGACCTCGGCCTGCGTCTGCCATTGGCGCAGGCCGGGCAAGAAACGACCAAGGAGCGCTGGTTTGCGCTCGGCAATGTTGATCATCAGTGCCACATCATGGCGCTTCCACACGCCCAGTTTGCCGCTGGCCACGGTCAAGACCAGGGCGTAGAGGAGCCCGCTCAGCCATTGGGTCAAGAGATGACCGTTGAGCCACAGCAGTCCGCCCGCGAAAACGCCTGCAAGGATCGCTGCCACAGCGATGCGGCGCATGTCTCGCCACGGCGGGGTGAAGTCGATTTGCCGGCTCACGTAGACACCGAAGACCAGAAAGCTGGCAAAGCCGGTGATGGCATTGGCCATGACAGCGCCCATCAGGCCGAAACTGGGAACAAAGGCCAAAGCCATCAGCGCGCTCATCACGAAGTAGGCCACTGAGCGCACCGTTCGCACACGTTGGTCGTCGATGATCAGCAGCAGCGAAGAAAGAGGGTTGTCCAGCAGCAGCAACCCACTGACCAGCAGCATGGCCTGGAGCACGGGCACCACGGCCTGGTATTGAGCGCCGTACATGAGGTGGATACCCGGTGCAGCCCACAACGCACCCACGCCCGCCAGGAAGAGGCCAAGGAACAGGAAGTAGCGTGTGGCATCGGTCAGGAGCCGACGAACCTGGCCAAAGCCGCCTGCGCCCTTGGCATGGGCCAGAGAAGGCATCAACAAGGTCGAGAGACTCGAAGAAAGCAGTTCGATGCCGCCCCGAGTAAGGTTCGTTGCAATCGCCAGAAATCCCACCTCTGCCGGGCCCATGAGGCGACTGAGGAGGTAGGTCTCAAAGGTGCGGTTGCTCATCGCGTAGAGGAAAACCTGCATCGAGGTCCACACCAGATGGTGGCGGACCTTGCCTTGCCATTCGGGTGTGAGGCTGGCCTTTTCCGTCCGGATGCGGGCCCGGCGCAACAGGGGGGCGATGATCAGCAGGTGGGTAAGGCTCACCCCTGCGAACCACCACAGGTTGGCCTCCAGTGAGGCATGGGTGAGCGCGAGCACCACCACGCCAATGGTGTAGGTCACGCTGATGAGCATGTTGCCGACGGCTTCAACCCAGAATGCGCCGTGGCCTTTGGCGACAGAAATGTCGAACTGAAAAACCGACTTGGGGATGAAGCACAGCAGGCAGATCGTGCTGACCAGGACGGCCTGGCCTTCCCAGCCGGCGGGTTTGAACAGCGGGAAGGCAGCAATGAAGAGCAGGGCGACCAGCCCTGCGCTCAGCCATTGAGCCCGCTGCAGCCAGCGGTGCACGGCGTGGGTGGCCTGGCTGTTCTGCGCGCCGATGGATTCGGAGAGGAGCCGGGTGGCCGTGATGGGGATGCCATGGTTGCCGAAGGCAATGAGCAGGCCCACCAGCCAGAGCAGGTAGGCGTAGCGGCCATAGTCGTGTGGCCCCAGGCTCCGCGCCAGGACGGCGCTCACCACCAGACCCAGGGCGATGGTCACGTAGGTGGAGAGGGTCATGATCGCTGCCGACTTGAGTGCAGCGACGCGGGTGAAAGAGCCAGCCATAGGGAATCCGAAATCGATCGCCATGATGCCACGCGCACAAAGCAGAACGGCTGGCGCAAGGCCAGCCGTTCGGGTCCATCAGGCGATGGGGAGGATCAGGAGCCTTCGAAGGCGCCGAGGTCCATGGCGGTGCCCTTCATCACGCGGGTCTTGATGCCGATCGGGCTCGTGTACTCACCTTGCAGAACCAGGTTGGCCGCTGTGGCGCCGGTGGGTGTGAAGCTGGGGCCGTTGATGCCCTTGTTCAGCACCGGAGAGCTGGCCGTCGGAACCAGGGTCGTGGCGTTGAGTTGCGGAGAGTTGCTCCGGGTGTCGCCCACGATCAGGGTGGCAGCACTGAGGTCGATCATTTTGGTCGTGGTGGTGGTCCACGTCGCCGGGAAAATCATGCTCATGTCAGCCGTGTTGCGCTTCGCGGTTTGAACGTACCGGCCCTTCTCCGCGGGATCCCAGTTTGTGGGCACATAGTTGGTGCCCTTCAAGGACAGGCGACCCACACGATTGCTGGCGATGAAGTACCAGTAGGTCGAGCCATCGTCGTTCCAGAAGATGTTGCCGGAGGCTTCAACCTGGGCCGTCAGGTACGGGTAGTCGTCGTCGTTGCCGCCCACCTGGAAGGCGTTGGTGTAGTAGAACTGTGAGATGTTCGTGCGGTGGACGTGGGTGTTGCCGTAGTAGAACAGCGTGCCCTTTCGGGTGTTCAGCGGGTTCTTGTCGTGACCGAAATGGATCGGGCGGCTGGCCAGCAGGCTTGCGCTGTTGCTCAGGGGCAGGTTGATGTCGGTGACGATCGCGTTGCCGTAAACCCAGGCGTAGTCATACAGCGGGTCGGCGCGGACGATCTTGTTGTCCTCTTCTTCGGAGTCAACCAGGTCCAAGGCGCGGATGCTGGATTGGATGTAGTTGTACCGAACCACGGTTCCGCTGCTGCGGTCTTTGAGGGTTGCACCACCGCGCGCTTGGCCCAGGAAGTTGCCTTCGTACAAGGTGCGCTTGGCCTGGATGTACAGGTTGTGCTCGGTGCTGTGGGTGCTGTTGCCGTTGTAGTGGATCTTGTTGCGACGGAAGATGATGTGCGAGCTGTAGTCCGAGGTGCTCTGGCCGCGGGTGTTGGTGAACACGCCGTTGTCGTTCTCGGTGATTTCGCAGTTTTCGACCGTCAGGTGCTGCACGCGGACCGCGTAGATCGCACCCACGCCGCTCAGGTAGCTCTTTGTCAGGCCGCGTGCGTTTTTGAAGGTCTTGGTGCTGCGGGCGTTGGTCAACTTGAGGTTCTGGATGGTGATGTACTTCGGCACGTAGTAATTGCGTGCATCGGTCATCTCATCGCCCTTCCAGTAGATCAGGATCAGGCCATAAGGCTGGATGCCGTCATCGGTGCTGCTGTAGGCGCCGAAGCCGTTCGTGCCGTACTTGGCGTCCGTGGCTGTTACGGCGTTTTCACCGTCGATCACCGGGCGGTTGCAACTTTCGTCGGTCACACCGTTGATGTAGACGGGCTTGGCGGCTGTGCCTTGAGCGCGCAGACCAAATTTGGTGCGATAGGGGGTCGAACGATAGAAGATGTTGACCACGTCACCTGCCTGCAGGGAGAGCCATGGCACATCGGTGAGTTCGGTGTAGGTCTTGCCTGGGCCGACGTTGTAGGTCTTGTTGGAACCCACGAGCGGCGTGGTGGCGCAAGGCGATGACGAGAGGGTCTTGAAGGCTGGCGGCCAGATCGAATCGTCTTCCATTGCCGGTGCAGCGGTGGCCGTTGCCGGGGTGGTGGTCGTGGTCGGTGTCGGGGTGGTCGTCGTGGTACCCGTCGTCGTGCCGGTCGTGGTGCCCGTGGTGGTACCCGTCGTCGTGCCCGTGGTGGTGCCTGTTGTCGTGCCGGTCGTGGTGCCCGTGGAGGTACCTGTTGTTGTGCCGGTCGTGGTGCCCGTGGTGGTACCCGTCGTCGTGCCGGTCGTGGTGCCAGTGGTGGTACCTGTTGTCGTGCCGGTCGTGGTGCCCGTGGTGGTACCTGTTGTCGTGCCGGTCGTGGTGCCCGTGGTGGTACCCGTCGTCGTGCCGGTCGTGGTGCCCGTGGTGGTACCTGTTGTCGTGCCGGTCGTGGTACCTGTGGTGGTACCCGTGGTCGTGCCGGTCGTGGTACTGATCACCGTCGTGCTGGTGCTGGTGGGCGACACGACCGTGGTGGTGGTTCCGGTTCGGACCAGGGCTGCTGTCGTGGTGGGCGACTCGCTGCCAGATGTGCTGGCCGTGTCGGTGCTGCTGGACCCACCGCCGCCGCAGGCGGACA
>NZ_JAIZVX010000242.1 GCF_021768455.1 Aquabacterium sp.
GCCCTGGCCCGGGCCGCCGGCGAGGATGTCGAGCAAGCCGATGTCTTCGGCCTGCATCAGGGGCTGGTTGCTCAGGGCCACGGCACGGTGCAGCAGGTTTTCCAGTTCACGCACGTTGCCGGGGAAGTGGTAGCCCATCAGGCTGTGAAGGGCGCTGTCGCCCAGGTGCGGGGCCGGGTCGAGTTGCGATTCCTGGGCGATGCGGCTCAGGATGCGCTCGCACAGTTCCGGCAGGTCGGCCAGGCGCTCGCGCAAGGCGGGCAGGCGGACCTGGATCACGTTGAGGCGGTAGAACAGGTCTTGCCGGAAGCGACCGGCCAGGACCTCGCTGGGCAGGTCCTTGTGGGTTGCGCTGAGCACGCGCACGTCGACAGGGCTTTCGCTGGTGGCGCCCACGGCGCGCACGGCCCGCTCCTGGATGGCGCGAAGCAGCTTGGACTGCATGGCCAGAGGCAGGTCACCGAGTTCATCGAGAAAGAGGGTGCCGCCATGCGCGGCCTGGAAGAAGCCTTCCCGGTCCTCGTTGGCGCCGGTGAAGGCCCCCTTGCGGTAGCCGAAGAACTCGGCTTCCAGCAGGT
This sequence comes from Aquabacterium sp., assembly GCF_021768455.1. Lineage (GTDB taxonomy): Bacteria > Pseudomonadota > Gammaproteobacteria > Burkholderiales > Burkholderiaceae_C > Aquabacterium. Next base: position 579 of record NZ_JAIZVX010000242.1, read on the forward strand.
GCTCCGGGATGGCGCCGCAGTTGACGGCGATGAAGGGCTTGGCGGCTCGGCTGCTGACGTCGTGGATGGCGCGGGCCACCAGCTCCTTGCCGGTGCCGGACTCTCCCCAGATCATCACGGGGGCCATGCTGCGGGCCACCTTGTCGATCAGGTTGCGCACCTGCTGGATGGCCGGGCTCTGGCCCACCAGGCGAGACAGGGCGTGCCCCTCCTTCAGGCCGACCTGGCTGAAGTGGCGCACGGCGGGCTGGGTGCGCACACGGCCATCGCTGGCCGGGGTTTCGGCCGCAAGCAAGGCCGGGTGCGGTGCGGGGGGCGGTGCTTGCGCATCGCCCACGGCCGAGGCCACGGCGGTGCGGAACTGCTTGAGGTCGACCGGCTTGGTGAGGTAGTCGTAGGCGCCAGCCTTGAGCGCGCTCACGGCGTTTTCGGCCGAGCCGTAGGCGGTGATGACGATGGCGCGCTCCGGGCGCCCTTGCGCTTCGAGGCGGCGCAGGATGTCCAGGCCTGTGCCGTCGGGCAGGCGCATGTCGGTGATGATGGCGCTGTAGCGCTGGTCCAGCAGGTGTTGCCAGGCGTCCTCCACGCTTTCGGCGGTTTCGACGTCATAGCCTTCGCGCAGCAGGGTCAGCTCGTAGAGCGTGCGCAGGTCGGGCTCGTCGTCGATGACCAGGAGGCGATGGTGGGAGGCAGATGTCATGCAGCAGGCGCCGGGGCGCTGGGCGCCTCGATGGGCATGGTGAGGAAAAACTCGTTGCGGTGGCGCACGTGGGGCGGGTGCAGCCGGTAGTCGATGCTGGCGCCGTGGCGCTCGCAGAGCTCTCGGGAAATATACAGGCCCAGCCCGGTGCCGCGGCTGCGCGTCGAGAAGAAGGGCTCGAACAGGGCGCGCTCGGTGTCGGGTGTGATGGGTTCGCCGTCGTTGTAGACCGACAGCATCAGCATGCCGGCCTTGGGGCCGCCCTGGGCCACCCAGCGCAGGCTCACAACCATGGCGCCGGGTGCGCCGCTGTTGTAGCGCAGGGCGTTGTCCAGCAGGTTGACCAGCACGCGTTGCAGGTGATCGGGCTCGAAGCGCACCTTCATCGAGGGGTAGCCTGGCGCGGCCTGGCAGCCATGGGTGTGCACGTCCAGCAGGCTGTCTTCGCCCATGCTGAGGCCCGCGGTGCTGCGCCATTCGTTGCAGATCGCGACCACGGTTTCGATGGGGTCGATGGCCGGAGCCTGAGGGCGTGCCCCGGGGGCCACGGCCAGGATGTCGTCGACGATGTGCTTGAGGCGCGCCACGTTGTCCGACACCATCTGTGTCAGCCGACGCTGGGTGGGCGTGGCGGCGTCTTCTGCCATCAGGGCATTGGCCTGGGCAATGGCGGCCAGCGGGTTGCGCACCTCGTGGGCGATGCCGGCCGACATGCGGCCCATGGCCGCCAGCTTGTCCTGACGCTGGCGGGCGCGCACGGAGCGCAGGTCCTCCAGGAACATCACGCAGAGGTCTTCGGTGGTGCGTCCGCCGCGGCCGCGGGTGAAGCGCACGCGCAGGCGCAGGTCGCGCTGGCTGTGGTCATCAAAGCGCAGGTGGATTTCCTGGCCGTCTTCGGCACGACCCGGGTGGCCCAGGGCCTGCTCCACGGCGCGGATCAGGGGCTGCCATGCCGGCACGCCCCGCAGCAGGAAGGGTGGGGGAGGCGTGCTGCCTTGGGCCGAAAGCAGCCTCCGAGCCGACGGGTTGGCCGTGCGCACGCGGCCCTGGCGGTCAACCACCAGCACGCCTTCGCTCATTTCCTCGATGACCAGCTTGTTGAGCTGGGCCTGTTGGCGCGCCAGTTCGAGGCTGCCACGGGCGCTGCGCTCTTCTCGCGCAAGGCGGGCGGCGAGTTCGCTGGCCAGGGCCGCGATCACGAAGAGGCCAAAGCCGTTGAGGCCTGCCTGCGTCATCAGCGTGGTGACGGCGGCGACCTCGCCAGACTGGATCCACGCCGCAGACAGCAGGTTGAGCGTCGCGGCGGCGGCCACGCCCAGGGCGATCACCCGCGGCATGAGCACCGCGGCCATCAGCACGGGCAGCACAAGCAGGGCCTGGGTGTTGAGGCTCGTGCCTGTCAGGTAGTGCAACAGGGCGAAGGCAGCCAGGTCGACCCCGATGGTGGCCAGGGCCTGTCGCGTGTTGAGCACGCCCTTGCCGCTGGCCTGCGGCTGGGTTGGCGCCGGCATCAGCCAGACCAGCAGCACCAGGGCCGTGTAGGCCAGCCCGAGGACCGGTACCCAAAGGGGCGGCCGTGCACCCATGCCCCACGAGGCGCCGATCATGCCCATCACCAGCACCGCCAGGGCCACGCGGGCGCTCAGGAAAGCCCGGTAGATGCGCAAGAAGGTGGGGCGAGCCGGAGGTTCTTCTGCCGAGGCGGGCGCCTGGGCAGCGTCGTGCCGGGGTGCGGAAGCGGACGACTCACCCTCCCTCGGAGCTTTCGGGGGCAATGGGGCGTCGGGTGCGACGGGGCTGGCACGGGTGTCGAGGGCAATGGGGTCTGCCATCACGGTCGAGTCGCCATCGGGCAGGTCGCCAAACCAGGAGGCCTTGCCGGGCGAGGTGCCGGCG
>NZ_JAIZVX010000139.1 GCF_021768455.1 Aquabacterium sp.
ATGTACCCCGACCAGTCGCTGTACGCCTACGACTCGGTGCCGACCATGGTTCGTCGCATCAACAACACCTTCAAGCGCGCTGACGAAATTCAGTGGGGCCGTGGCATCAACCCCGGTGACGAAGGCTTCGTCGACTACTTCCTGCCCATCGTTGCTGACGCGGAAGCCGGTTTCGGCGGCGTGCTCAACGCCTTCGAACTGATGAAGAACATGATCGCTTCGGGCGCTGCCGGCGTTCACTTCGAAGACCAGCTGGCCGCTGTCAAGAAGTGCGGTCACATGGGTGGCAAGGTGCTGGTCCCGACCCGTGAGGCCGTTGAAAAGCTGATCGCCGCTCGTTTCGCTGCCGACGTGATGGGCGTGCCCACCATCGTTCTGGCCCGTACCGATGCCGAAGCTGCCAACCTGCTGACCAGCGACTGCGACGAGAACGACCGTCCCTTCGTGACCGGCGAACGCACGCAAGAAGGCTTCTACCGTGTCAAGAACGGTCTGGAGCAAGCCATCAGCCGTGGCGTGGCTTACGCCCCCTACGCCGACCTGGTCTGGTGTGAAACTGGCGTGCCCGACATCGGCTTCGCCCGTGAATTCGCCCAAGCCGTGCACGCTGCCTGCCCTGGCAAGCTGCTGTCGTACAACTGCTCGCCTTCCTTCAACTGGAAGAAGAACCTCAACGACAAGCAGATCGCTTCGTTCCAGGAAGACCTGTCGGCCCTGGGTTACAAGTACCAGTTCATCACGCTGGCTGGCATCCACATCAACTGGTACAACACCTTCCAGTTCGCTCACTCCTACGCCAACGGCGAAGGCATGAAGCACTACACGGAAATGGTGCAAGAGCCCGAATTCGCCGCCCGCGAAAAGGGTTACACCTTCGTGTCGCACCAGCAGGAAGTGGGCGCAGGCTACTTCGACGACGTCACCACCGTGATCCAGGGTGGTTCGTCTTCCGTGAAGGCCCTGACCGGCTCGACCGAAGAAGAACAGTTCCACTGATCGGCGTTCAGGTGCCCGCCTGCTCGGTGGGTGCCGCGCTGAACAGCAGAACCGAAACCCGGCGTCTCAAGGCGTCGGGTTTTTTCTTGGGGCCTTACAATCTGGACTGAGCCCGTTCAGTCGGGCGTTTCTTGTGCACTGGTAAGGAACGTAGAAAGGCATCCCCGGTTATGACACCGCGAACTCCGACCACCCCCTTCACCTCCACCGAGGTCTAGTCGGCTGGCCGCTGCTTTCGCACCTGTACTCAGTTCTTACCTGACACCAGAAAGCGCGGCGACCACCGCGCTTTTTTCTTGTCTGCACACACACCACACCGCTGAACACCATGATCGCCATCCAGTTGCCTGACGGCTCCCAACGTGAATTTCCCGGTCCTGTGACCATCGCCGAGGTGGCAGCCTCCATCGGGGCCGGCCTGGCCAAGGCTGCGCTTGCCGGCCGCGTGGGCTCGGGCGAGTCCGCCCGCCTGGTTGACACCAGTTTCCTGATCGAGGCCGACACGCAACTGGCCATCGTCACCGAGAAGGACGACGCCGGTCTGGATGTGATCCGCCACTCGACCGCTCACTTGCTGGCTTACGCCGTGAAGGAGCTTTTCCCCGAGGCGCAGGTCACCATCGGCCCGACCATCGAAGACGGCTTCTATTACGACTTCGCCTACAAGCGCCCCTTCACGCCGGAAGACCTGGCGGCCATTGAAAAGAAAATGGCCGAACTCGCGAAGAAGGACGAGAAGGTCGAGCGCAAGGTGCTGCCGCGCGATGAGGCCATGGCCTACTTCAAGAGCCTGGGTGAGCATTACAAGGCGGAGATCATCGAAAGCATCCCGGCCGACCAGGACGTGTCCCTCTACAGCGAAGGCGCTTTCACCGACCTGTGTCGTGGCCCTCACGTGCCCAGCACCGGCAAGCTCAAGCACTTCAAGCTGATGAAGGTGGCGGGCGCCTACTGGCGTGGCGACCACCGCAACGAGCAGTTGCAGCGCGTCTATGGCACGGCCTGGACGACCAAGGACGACCTGCAGCAGTACCTGACCCGCCTGGAAGAGGCCGAAAAGCGCGACCACCGCAAGCTGGGCCGTGAGCTCGACCTGTTCCACATCGACGAACATGCCCCCGGCGTGGTGTTCTGGCACCCCAAGGGCTGGGCCGTGTGGCAGGCCGTGGAGCAGTACATGCGACAGGTCTACGTCGACAACGGTTACCAGGAGGTCAAGGGCCCGCAGATCATCGACAAGACCCTGTGGGAGAAGACCGGTCACTGGGACAAGTACCGCGACAACATGTTCACGACCGAATCGGAAAAGCGCGACTACGCGCTCAAGCCGATGAACTGCCCTGGTCACATTCTGATCTTCAACTCCGGTCTCAAGAGCTACCGCGATCTGCCGTTGCGCTTCGGCGAGTTTGGCCAGTGCCACCGCAACGAGCCCACCGGTGGCCTGCACGGCATCATGCGCGTGCGTGGTTTCACGCAGGACGATGGCCACATCTTCTGCACCGAAGACCAGATCCTGCAGGAATGCGTGAACTTCACGGCCCTGCTGCAGGCTGTCTACAAGGACTTCGGCTTCACCGACATCATCTACAAGGTCGCGACCCGTCCCGAGCAGCGCATCGGTTCGGACGAAAGCTGGGACAAGGCCGAGCAGGCGCTGATGGAGAGCCTGCGCGCCACGGGCAGCGAGTTCCAGATCGCGCCGGGCGATGGCGCTTTCTACGGTCCCAAGATCGAGTACACGCTCAAGGATGCGCTGGGGCGCCACTGGCAGTGCGGCACCATCCAGGTCGACTTCTCCATGCCGCAACGCCTGGGTGCCGAGTACGTGACCGAAGCCAGCGACCGCAAGCATCCTGTGATGCTGCACCGGGCCATCCTGGGTTCGCTGGAGCGCTTCATCGGCATCCTGATCGAGCAGCATGCCGGTTCGCTCCCCGTCTGGCTGGCGCCGACCCAGGTTGTGGTGCTCAACATCACCGATGCTCAGGCCGATTACGCATCGGACATTGCGAAATCGCTGCAGAAGCAGGGTCTGAAGGTGCAGTTGGATTTGCGCAACGAAAAGATCACGTATAAAATCCGCGAGCATTCGTTGCAGAAGGTGCCGTACTTCGTCGTTGTCGGTGACAAGGAGAAGGCTGATGGCACCGTCGCCGTGCGCGCCCGGGGTAACCAGAACCTCGGTGTGATGTCGCTCGATGACTTCTCCCAGAAGATCGCTCAAGACATCGCCAGCAAGGCCTGAGGTGGGCTTGCGCTTGGCTCCTGTTGATGGGAGCCGGGCGCCGGTCCCCAGGTTTGCCTGGGTGCGTGACCATGGTTAACCGGTGCGGGCGCCCAGGGCCTGTTGCCAAAAGGAAATCGACATCGCTAACTTCTTCGACCGCCGTACGCGCAATGATGAGCGCAAGCATCGGCTGAATCGTGAAATCATGGCTCCGGAAGTCCGCCTCAACGGCGTCGACAACGAGCCGCTCGGTATCGTCAGCATCCAGGAAGCCTTGCGCCTTTCCGCAGAGGCCGACGTGGACCTGGTGGAAGTGGCCGCCACGGCCGATCCTCCTGTCTGCCGCCTGATGGACTACGGCAAGTTCAAGTACCAGGAGCAGAAGAAGGCTCACGATGCCAAGCTCAAGCAGAAGGTCATCGAAGTCAAGGAAGTGAAGTTCCGCCCGGGCACCGATGAAGGCGACTACCAGATCAAGCTGCGCAACCTGCGCCGCTTCCTGGAAGAGGGCGACAAGGGCAAGGTCACCTTGCGCTTCCGTGGCCGTGAAATCACCCACCAGGAACTGGGCTTGCGCCTGCTGGAGCGTGTGCGTGACGACCTGACCGATGTGTCGATCGTTGAGAACATGCCTAAGCTTGAAGGCCGCCAGATGATCATGGTGCTGGGTCCCAAAAAGAAGAAGTGAGCCGCGAGGCTGGTTTTCTTCTACAATGCGAGGTTTGGTTCTGTGCGGTGGGTAACTGCGGCACAGAGCTTTCGCGCTGCAGTGCAGGCTGAAAGCCTCTGCGCAGTGCACGGCGCACGGTCTGGTCACCGTGCGTTGATCGAAGTGACTGCAGGCCATCAAGACGCGGAAGTGGTATTTCGCGGCGCCTGACAGGCACAATTTATCAGGAGCAGAACATGCCCAAAATGAAGACCAAGAGCAGTGCGAAGAAGCGTTTTCGCGTTCGCCCGGGTGGCACCGTCAAGCGCGGTCAAGCCTTCAAGCGCCACATCCTGACCAAGAAGACCACGAAGAACAAGCGTCACCTCCGCGGCGCTGTGAACGTGCACGAAACCAACATGGGTTCCATCGCTCAGATGCTGCCCATGGCTGGTCTCTGATCCTCTTGTCCTGATTCAACGCTGAAGGAGCACATCCATGCCTCGCGTCAAACGTGGTGTAACAGCCCGCGCTCGTCATAAAAAGGTTCTCGCACTGGCCAAGGGTTTCCGTGGTCGCCGCAAGAACGTCTACCGCATCGCCAAACAGGCGGTCATGAAGGCAGGCCAATACGCCTACCGTGACCGCCGTGCCAAGAAGCGCGAATTCCGCCGTCTGTGGATCGCTCGTATCAACGCCGGCAGCCGCGCGCTGGGCTTGACCTACAGCAAGTTCATTGCTGGCATCAAGAAGGCTCAGATCGAGATCGACCGCAAGGTGCTCGCTGACATGGCTGTCAACGATCCTGCTGCTTTCGCCAGCATCGTTGCCACGGCCAAGGCTCAACTGGCTGCCTGATCGCAGACAGCAAGATGCTGCGCTGTTTGCCCTGCCGGCTCTGCCGGCCAGGGCAACCACAGTGACCTGAAGGCCAACGTGAGTTGGCCTTTTTTTTCGACCGCACAAGACATGACCGACCAGCAAAGCGACCTTCAGGCCATCGTGCTCTCCGCCCAGGAGGCCTTCGCCGCCGCGGCCACGCCCGCCGACCTGGAAAATGCCAAGGCCCGTTTCCTGGGCAAGTCCGGCAGCATGACCGACCTGCTCAAGGGCATGGCCGCGCTCAGCCCCGAAGAGAAAAAGACCCGTGGCGCCGCCATCAACCAGGCCAAGCAGCAGGTCGAGGCGGCCCTGAATGCCCGTCGCCAGGCCCTGGCCGATGCCGAATTGGCGCTGCAGTTGCGCGCCGAATCGCTGGACGTGACCCTGCCGGGCCGTCGCCGCGGTGAGGGTGGGTTGCATCCGGTGTCGCTGAGCATCGAGCGCATCGAAGCCATCTTTGGTTCGCAAGGCTTTGCCGTGGCCGATGGCCCCGAAATCGAGGCCGACTGGTTCAACTTCACGGCCCTGAACACGCCGGAAGACCATCCGGCCCGCTCGATGCACGACACCTTCTACGTCGAGGGGGGGCACCTGTTGCGCACGCACACCAGCCCGATGCAGGTGCGTTACGCCGTGCAGCATGTGAAGTCCCATGCCGAGGCCCTGGCCCGCGGCGAGCGCATCCCCGAGATCCGCGTGATCGCCCCGGGGCGCACCTACCGTGTCGACAGCGATGCCACCCACTCGCCGATGTTCCACCAGTGCGAAGGCCTGTGGATCGGTGAATCGGTGAGCTTCACCGACCTGAAAGCCGTGCTGGGCGATTTCTTCAGCACCTTCTTCGAGACGAACGAGCTGGACATCCGCTTCCGTCCGTCCTTCTTCCCGTTCACCGAGCCTTCGGCCGAAGTGGACATCGCCTTCTCGTCGGGTCCGCTCAAGGGGCGCTGGCTGGAAGTCGGCGGGGCAGGGCAGGTGCATCCGAACGTGGTGCGCAACTTCGGGCTCGACCCGGAGCGCTACATCGGCTTCGCCTTTGGCCTGGGGCCGGATCGCCTGACCATGCTGCGTTATGGCGTGAACGACCTGCGCCTCTTCTACGAAGGCGACCTGCGCTTCCTGCAGCAGTTCCAGTGAGTGGGCTTCGGACCGGCCCTGCCGGCCTGATGCCTTGTGTGTGCCTGCGATGACGGCATCCCCGTGATGCCCCTGACCACCGAAAGGACCCGCCATGACCACCACCCCGACCACCATCCGCGCCTGGGCTGCCCAGGAGGCAGCCAAGCCCGTCGTGCCTTTTTCGTACGATCCGGGGCCGCTGGGGTCTGAGGAGGTCGAGATCCGCGTGGAGCACAGCGGCCTGTGCCATTCCGATCTGTCGATGATCGACAACGAGTGGGGCTTTTCAGGCTACCCGGTGGTGGGTGGGCACGAGGTTGTGGGCAGCGTGGTGGCCCTGGGTGCCAACGCCAAGGGTTTGAAGCTCGGCCAGAAGGTCGGTCTGGGCTGGATGTCGCAGAGCTGCCAGGCGTGCAAGGCCTGCCTGGGTGGCCAGCCCCAGCTGTGCCGCGCAGGGGTGCCGACCATCGTGGGTCACCATGGTGGTTTTGCCGAGCGCGTGCGTGCGCACTGGCTGTGGGTGGCGCCGATCCCTGCTGGCCTGGACTCGGCCAAGGCCGGCCCGCTGCTCTGCGGCGGCCTGACGGTGTTTTCGCCCTTCCTGAATTTCGACATCAAGCCGACCCACCGCGTGGGCGTGGTGGGCATCGGTGGCCTGGGGCACCTGGCGCTGAAGTTTGCGAGGGCCTGGGGTTGCGAGGTCACGGCCTTCACGTCCAGCGATGCCAAGCGCGACGAAGCACTGAAGCTGGGCGCGCACCGGGTGGTCTCCAGCGTGGATGCGAAGTCCATGAAGGAGGTCGCTGGCCGCCTGGACCTGGTGCTGGTGACTGTCAATGCCATGCTCAACTGGAAGGCCCTGATGGGCACCCTGGCGCCCAATGGTCGCTTGCACGTGGTGGGCGTGCTGCCTGCGCCGATGGAGGTCGAGTCCTTTGCCCTGATCGGTGGCCAGCGCAGTGTTTCGGGTTCGCCCACGGGCTCGCGCCAGGACATCGACACCATGCTGGATTTTGCTGCCCGCCACGGCATCGAGCCCCAAACCGAACATTTCCCGATGGCCCGCATCAACGACGCGCTGGACCACCTGCGCGCCGGCAAGGCCCGTTACCGCGTGGTGCTGGACGCCGATTTCGCCTGATCGCGCTCGCAGCGATCCCCACGGCACCCAAGTCCATCGCACCACCCCAAGAAGATTCTCAAGGATCCCTGACATGCAATTCCCCGAGTCCTGGCTGCGCAGCTTCTGCAACCCCGATCTCACCACCCAGCAATTGGCCGACCTGCTCACCATGGCCGGTCTGGAAGTGGAAGAACTGGAGCCCGTGGCCAAGCCCTTCACGGGCGTCGTCGTGGCCCAGGTGCTGGAAGTGGCCAAGCACCCTGATGCCGATCGCCTCAATGTGTGCAAGGTCGACGCCGGCACCGGCGAACCGTTGCAGATCGTGTGCGGTGCGCCGAACGTGCGTCCGGGCATCAAGATCCCCTGCGCCACGATCGGGGCCGAGCTGCCCCCGGGCGCCGATGGCAAGCCCTTCCTGATCAAGAAAGGCAAGCTGCGCGGTGTCGAAAGCCATGGCATGCTGTGCTCGGCCCGTGAACTGGGCATCTCGGAAGAATCCAATGGCCTGCACATCCTGGCCGAGGATGCGCCCGTGGGCGTGAACATCCGTGAGCACCTCAAGCTGGACGACACCCTTTTCACCCTCAAGCTCACGCCCAACCTGGCGCACTGCCTGAGCGTGGCAGGCATCGCCCGAGAGGTGTCGGCCTTGACGGGCGCGCCCTTGACCCTGCCGGCCATCGAGCCCGTGCAGCCGGCCATCGATGACACCGTGAAAGCCACGGTGCAGGCGCCCGAACTGTGCGGTCGTTTTGCCGGCCGCGTGATCCGTGGCGTGAACCCCCAGGCCCAGACGCCTGAATGGATGGTCGAGCGCCTGAGCCGCTGTGGCCAGCGTTCGGTCTCGCCCCTGGTCGACATCTCGAACTACGTGATGTTCGAGCTGGGCCAGCCCTCGCATGTGTTTGACCTGGACAAGGTGCACGGTGGCCTCACGGTGCGCTGGGCCAAGCCCGGTGAGCAGCTCAAGCTGCTGAACGGCAACACCGTCACCCTGGACGAGCAGGTGGGCGTGATCGCCGACGAGGCCCAGGTGGAGTCGCTGGCAGGTGTCATGGGCGGTGACGCCACCGCGGTGGGCGACGAGACCCGCAACGTCTACCTGGAAGCCGCTTTCTGGTGGCCCAAGGCCATCGCGGGTCGTGCCCGCCGCTACAACTTCTCGACCGACGCTTCGCACCGCTTCGAACGGGGTGTCGACCCTGCGCCGACGGTGGCCTACCTTGAGCGCATCACCCGCCTGATCCTGGACATCTGCGGCGGCGAAGCCGGTCCGGTGGACGATCAGGTGGTGAAGGCGGCAGAGCGCCAGCCGGTGACCCTGCGCCTGTCGCGCGCCCAGCGCGTGATCGGCATGCCCGTGACGCTGGCCGAGGTCGAAACCGTGTTCAACCGCCTCGGTTTGAGCCATGTGGTGAGCACGGTGGACGGTGACGCTCACCTGACCGTGACGCCCCCGAGCTGGCGCTTCGACATTCAGATCGAAGAAGACCTGATCGAAGAGGTGGTGCGTGTGATCGGCTTCGACAAGCTGCCCAAGCGTGCGCCCAAGGCGCCGATCACCGCCCAGGTGCTGCCAGAAGCCCGCCGCAGCCTGTATGCCGTGCGCCGCGATGTGGCCGCCCGCGGCTACCAGGAAGCGATCACCTTCAGCTTCGTTGAGGCGAAGTGGGAGGCCGATTTCGCCGGCAACGCCGACCCGATCAAGGTGCTCAACCCCATCGCGGCGCCTTTGGCCGTGATGCGCTCGACCCTGATCGGCAGCCTGATCGAGGTCCTCAAGACCAACCTGGCGCGCAAGGCCGAGCGCGTGCGCCTGTTTGAAGTGGGCCGCGTGTTCAGGCGCGACGCCAGCGTTGCCGACAGCGACCAGACCGTGGGCGGGTTCGACCAGCCCGTGCGCGTGGCAGGCGTGGCCTACGGCCCGGCCGAAGCCCTGCAGTGGGGCCAGGCTTCGCGCACGGTTGACTTCTTCGATGTGAAGGGCGATGTGGAAGCCCTGCTGGCGCCGCGCCAGGCCACCTTCGTGGCCGCCGAGCACCCGGCCTTCCACCCCGGCCGATGCGCGCGCGTGCTGGTCAACGGTCAGGACGTGGGCGTGGTCGGTGAGCTGCACCCCAAGTGGCGCCAGGCTTACGACCTCCCGCAGGCCCCGGTGCTGTTTGAACTGGATGCGACCGTGCTGGCCCAGCGTACCGTGCCCGCCTTCACCAGCGTGCCCAAGCTGCAATCCGTTTTCCGCGACCTGGCCCTGGTCGTGGCCGACAGCACGCCGCACGATGCCTTGATTGGCGCGATCACTTCGGCCCCGACCGAAGGTCTGGTCAAGGCTGCCCGTTTGTTCGACATCTACAAGCCCAAGGCCCCGGTTCAGGGGATCGCCGATGACGAGCGCAGCCTCGCTGTGCGCGTGGAACTGCGCGATGATGAGCAAACGCTGACCGACGAGCGCATCGACACGGCCATGAAGGCTGTGCTGGCCTCGCTGGCCGAGCGTGTGGCCGCCCGCGTGCGCGCCTGATCCCGGGGGAGGGGACATGAACGACAAGATCAGCGACCTGACCGTGTTGCTGCCGACGATCGAGACGCCAACGCTGACCAAGGCCGAGCTGTCCGAGTTGCTCTTCGAGCGGCTCGGGCTGAACAAGCGCGAGTCCAAGGACATGGTCGAGGCCTTTTTCGAGTTGGTGAACGACACCCTGGTGAGCGGCACCGATGTGAAGCTCTCGGGTTTCGGCAACTTCCAGATCCGTCGCAAGGCGCCGCGTCCCGGGCGCAACCCGCGTACCGGGGAGACCATCCCCATTGCTGCGCGCAACGTGGTCACCTTCCACGCGAGCCAGAAGCTCAAGGGCATGGTGCAGGGCGACGTTCCTTCTGGCGAGGACTTGGAGTAAAGTCTTCTGGACTTGCCCTGAGGCCCTCGACGCCCCGTGTTGCCACGGGGTGCGGGGCCTTCGCTGATTTCAGCGAGGGTGCCAACGCAGTGCCCTCGCTCACCGATCTGCTTCGCGGCAGACACACCTGACGGACCCTATGGGAGCCATGGACCGCATCGACAGCGCCTTGCCGCCGATCCCTGCCAAACGCTACTTCACCATTGGTGAGGTCAGCGAGTTGTGCCTGGTCAAGCCTTACGTGCTGCGCTACTGGGAGCAGGAGTTCGTGCAACTCAAGCCCATGAAGCGCCGCGGCAACCGCCGTTACTACCAGCATCACGAGGTGCTGTTGATTCGCCGCATCCGGGAGCTGCTTTATGAGCAGGGCTTCACCATCAGCGGTGCGCGCAACCAGCTGGCCGAAGCCGGTGTGGCGGTGCAGGTGAGCGACGAGGTCGAAGGCCTGGACGACGGTGAGGCCCTGGAAACCCCCTGGTCTGCGCCGGTCATGCCGCCTCAGCCTTCGGGTGAATCGCGCGTGGTGCGCGCGCTGCAGGCCAGTGCGCCGGCCGTGGCCGATGCCCTCTGGATCGGCCCCACGCAGATCGACCTCCAGGACCTCGACCCCGAAGCCGTGCTGGCCCTGCGCGAAGCCCTGGTGTCGATCCGCGATTTGTTGGTCTGAAGCCTCATTTCAGACAGAAAAACAACAAAACTTGCGGAGCCTGATTGAGTCGTGCTATAGTTTAATTCTTGTCGGGGCGTAGCGCAGCCTGGTAGCGCACTTGCATGGGGTGCAAGGGGTCGCGAGTTCGAATCCCGCCGCCCCGACCAAGAGAACGACATGAGCCCAGTAGCGAAAGCTACTGGGCTTTTTGTCTTCTGGGCCGTGTGTGGGCCGTGGAGCTCTGGTGCGGGTGGTGCGCGATGCTGAGCGGTTCAACGCCCCACAGGGCGCTTCAGTCGCTTGGCGACGCTGCGATCGAATTCCTGCTGCAAGACCACGGGAAAGGCTGCGCTGATCGAGCCGATGGCCAGGGGGCGCAGGCGTTCAAACAGGGCCCGCAGCTGTCCGGCCACAGCCAGCGGCTCGCCGGCCTTGCTGGCTTCCGTGCCATGTCCGCCTGCGACGTCCTCCACCAGGTTCAGGAAGAGCTGCTCCACATAAGCCTTGGCAATGGCGCGGGTATGGCGGATGAGTTCGTCCTGCAGGTCCAGCACCGTGTCCAGCGGGACGTTGAGCTCCGCCAGCTGGATGCCGATGCGCTCCAGGGCCGGGCTGAGGATCTCCACCTCATCACCCTCCGCCAGTGGGCGGTAGAGCCCGTTCTTGCTCAGCCGGGCCTTCTGCTCCGGTGTGGCGCGGGTGTCCCAGTGGGCGGCCATTTCGTCCAGCCCCTTGCGCTTGGGCGCTTCCACCGTGAAGAAGGTGGTGGAGAACAGTTCGCTGATGAGCGAGTACTCGGTCCAGGCGCCTTGCGGGGTCTTGTCCAGCATCTCCTTGATGGCGTCGAGCCGGAAGCCCTGCTGGCGCAGATCGCGGATGAGTTCGAGCTTGCCCTGGTGTTCCGCGTCGTACAGCCCGAGGCGGCCTTTCAGCCTTGGGGGCGGCATCAGGCCGGCGGGCGGACCTTCGGCCCCGGCAGGACGCTGCGTGCCCGAGGGGGCGGTCGGCTGGCCTTCGCGGGTCTGGGTCGCGCGGTGGGCCAGCATC
>NZ_JAIZVX010000140.1 GCF_021768455.1 Aquabacterium sp.
TGCCACGCCCGATGCCCCGCCCGAACGCCGCTGGGCAGGCTGGCCCAGTGCAGCCACCCCAAACACAGAAGGCCTGAGCGCCTCCGGTGGCGCCTGGCCGGCCCAGGAAGCTCGCCCCGCGCCTTACCTGCCGCCACAGCAAGCCCACATCCCCGATGCCTTCGCCGGCCTGAACCTGCCCCGGCTGGTGCCCTCCGAGCACGCCGTGGACGAGATCGCTCGCCCCGCATCGCAGGAGGCTGCGCGTACCGACCTGGCACAGGCCTCCACGCAGGCTGCCGCACCGGCGTCCGCCCCCCAGGACACCAGCGCCCCCTTGCTGGCTGATGGCCTGCCCGCCAACCTGGCCAAGCTCGGCGCCAGCCCGCTGGACACCAGCCAGGAGTGGCCCCTGGGGCGCGCCGTGGCCCAGATCGGCGGCATCTATGTGCTCGCAGAAAACGCCAAGGGCCTGGTCATCGTCGACATGCACGCCGCCCACGAGCGCGTGGTCTACGAGCGCCTGAAAGCCCAGCTGGCCAACGCCCAGCTCGAAAGCCAGCCCCTGCTGATCCCCCTGACCTTTGCCGCCACGCCTCACGAGATGGCCACGGCCGAAACCCAGCGCGACGCCCTGCTCGCCCTGGGCCTGGACGTGGACGCCATCGGGCCCGGCAAACTGGCCGTGCGCGCCATCCCCCTGGCGCTGACCCAGGCCGATGGCGTGGCCCTGGCCCGCTCGGTGCTGGCCGAACTGGCCCAGCTCGATGCCAGCGACGTGGTGCGCCGCGCCCAGCACGAGCTGCTGGCCACCATGGCCTGCCATGGCGCCGTGCGCGCCAACCGACAGCTCACCCTGATTGAAATGAACGCCCTGCTGCGCGACATGGAAGCCACCGAACGGGCCGACCAGTGCAACCACGGGCGGCCCACCTGGCGCCAGCTCACGCTGCGTGAACTCGACGCCCTGTTCATGCGCGGCCGCTGAACGCCTTACCCGGACACCCCATGACCGAACGCAAGAAACTGAGCCTGAACAAACCGCATCAGGCCGAGCCGGGCCATGCGCCTGCCACCCCCTTTGACCGCAAACCGCCGGTGCGCGGCAGCGCCGCCGTGCCGCGCAAGCGCATGACCGCCGCCGAAGCCGCCCAGGCCCGCGAAGAAGCCGCCGCGCGCAACGCAGACCGCGCCCGCCAGGCTGCGCTGGAAGCCCTGGCCCGCGGTGAACGCGAGCACAGCGCCCCGCCGGCCGGCCGACGCGAATGGGGTGACCGACCCGAGCGTGGCCCCCGGACCGACCGCCGCAGCCAGGGCCCTGATCGCGGCCCGCGCCGCGATGACCGCCGCTCGCCCTACGGCACCCAGGGCGGCTTCCCCGATGCCCCGCGCGCCGCACCGCCGCGCCAGCACCACCGCCGTGCCGATGGCACCCAGGGCCACGCCACCCAGGCGCCCGCGCCGGAGGCCACCCAGCGCCAGGCGCCCGACGACGGCCGCATCCGCCTCTCCAAGCTGATGAGCGAGCGCGGCCTGGCCTCGCGCCGCGAGGCCGACGAGTGGATCGAACAGGGATGGGTCCGTGTCAATGGGGAAGTGGTCGACGAGCTCGGCACCCGGGTCGCCCCCGATGTCGAGGTCAGCATCGATCCGCTGGCGCGCACACAGCAGGCCGAACGCGTCACCATCCTGATCCACAAGCCCATCGGCTACGTGAGCGGTCAGGCGGAAGACGGCTACGAGCCCGCCGCCGTGCTGATCCGACCGGAGAACCGCTGGTCGGAGGACAAGCTGCCCCTGCAGCTCACCCGCGGCCACCTGCGCCAGCTGGCGCCCTCTGGCCGCCTCGACATCGACTCCACCGGCCTGCTGGTGCTGACCCAGGACGGGCGCATCGCCAAGGCCCTGATCGGCGAAGACTCGGGCATCGAGAAGGAATACCTGGTGCGCGTGGAATCGGTCGACCACCCTGGGGCCGAAGACGTCTCGGCCCTGGTGCCGCCCGAGGTGCTGGAAGCCCTGCGCTTCGGCCTTGAACTCGATGGCCGCCAGCTCAAGCCCGCCCAGGTGTCGTGGCAGAACGAATCGCAGCTGCGCTTCGTGCTGCGCGAAGGCCGCAAGCGCCAGATCCGCCGCATGTGCGAGCTGGTGGGCCTGCACGTGATCGGCCTCAAGCGCGTGCGCATGGGGCGCATCGCCCTGGGCAAGTTGCCGCTGGGGCAATGGCGCTTCCTGAGGCCCGATGAGCGCTTCTGAGTCGCGTGGCGGCCCGCTGGGCATCCCGAACGGGGTGATCGTTGCCGCGCTCAGCATGCTGCTGGGCCTGCAGCCGGTCACCACCGACCTTTACCTGCCCGCCCTGCCGCAAATGCAGCGCGCACTGGGCCTGACGCCGTCGCTGGCACAGTGGACGCTCTCGGTGCTCATCCTGGCCTTTGGCTTCGGGCAGCTGATCTGGGGCCCCGTGGCCGACCGCATCGGGCGCCGCCCGGTGCTGCGCTGGGGCCTGGGCCTGTATGTGCTGGCCAGCCTGGCCGCGACACTGGCCGATTCCTTCACCGTGATGATCGCCGCCCGGGCCGTGCAGGGCGCGGCGCTTTCGGCTGCCGTGGTTTGCGGGCGGGCCATGGTGCGCGACCTCTACGCCCCGGAAGACGGCGCCCGCATGATGACCAAGGGCATGGCAGGTCTGGGCGTGATCGCGCTGGTCGGCCCCATCCTTGGCGGCCTGGCCGCCACCCACGGGGGCTGGCGTGCCACCATGGGCCTGCTGGCCCTGTGCGGCATGATCCTGCTGGCCTTCGTGTGGCGCTGGCTGCCAGAGACCTTGCCCGATGAGCGACGCCAGCACAGCCTGCGCTGGCGCAATATGGCCGGCCAGTGGTGGGACATCGCCCGCCACCCCACCTTCCGCGCCCATGCCATGCTGACGTCGGCCACCTACGGAGGCCTCTACGGCTACCTGGCCCTGTCGGCCTTCGTGTTCATCGACCAGCTGGGCGTCTCGCGCACGGGCTACGGGGTCATCATGGCCTGCACGTCCCTGTCCTACCTCAGCGGCACCTGGTTCTGCCGCCGCCACCTGCCGGCCCATGGCCTCGTGGGCACGGTGCGCAAGGCTGGCCTGGTGTCGATCGCTGCGGGTCTGTGGCTGGCCGGGCTCTCGGCCTGGCAGTACAGCCGGGCCGAACCCGTGCCGTTCTGGACGCTGCTGCCGGGCATGTGGCTGTACTCGTTTGCACACGGCATCCACCAACCCTGTGGCCAGACCGGTGTGGTCGCAGCCTTCCCTCACCAGGCGGGTGCGGCATCGGCGCTCTCGGGTTTTGTGCTGGCCGCCGTGGCCTTCGCCGTGGGCGTGCTGCTCTCAGGCTGGAGCGCCCTGCCCGGCTGGAGCGGCACCCTGTATCCCATGACCCTGAACATGGCCTTGGGCGCCGCCATCACGGCCCGCGTGGCCCTGCATCGGGTGCAGCGCGATGGCCTGGTCTCGGCCGCGGCCTGACGAATCAGCTTGCGTCCATGAACACCACGCCCGCCTCCTCTGCCCCCACCTGGGTGCTCACCGGCCCCACCGCCTGCGGCAAGACGGCCGTGGCCCTGGCGCTGGCGCAGCGCGTCCCGCTGGAGGTCATCAGCGTCGATTCGGCCCTGGTCTACCGCGGCATGGACATCGGCACCGCCAAGCCCAGTGCCGCCGAACTGGCCCAGGTGCCCCACCACCTGATCGACATCCTCGACCCGACCGAGGCCTACAGCGCCGCCCGCTTCGTGCAGGACACGCTGCGCCTGATCGACGAGGTCCGTGCGCGCGGCCGCACGCCCTTGCTGGTGGGCGGCACCATGCTCTACCTCAAGGCCCTGCTCGATGGGATCGACGACATGCCATCGTCGGACCCGGTCGTGCGCGCCCGGCTCGATGCCCGCATGCGCGAGCTGGGCCCCGCCGCACTGCACGCCGAGCTGGCCCAGGTCGATCCGGTCACGGCCGCCCGCCTGGCCCCGGGCGACACCCAGCGCATCCAGCGTGCGCTGGAGGTCTGGCACAGCACCGGCCAGCCGCTGTCGCACTTCCACAAGCGGGATGCCGGTGGCTCAGGGCGTGAGCCAGCACACCAGGCCATCGTGGTCTCGCTGGAACCCACCGAACGCAGCTGGCTGCACCAGCGCGTGGCGCTGCGCTACCAGCAGATGATGGACGCCGGCTTCGTCGACGAAGTGAAAGCCCTGCGCCAGCGCCCGGCGCTGCACGCCGACCTCCCCGCCATCCGCTGCGTGGGTTACCGCCAGGTGTGGGAAGCGCTCGATGCAGGCCTGGACCTGCACCAGCCCAAGGTGCGGGCCGAGGTGACCGAAAAGGGCATCGCCGCCACCCGGCAGCTGGCCAAGCGCCAGGTGACCTGGCTGCGCAGCATGCCGCAGCGTGTCGTGGTGGCCGCCGACCAGCCGGGCGTCATCGCCAAGGTACAGGCCGCCTTCGGCATCGCCTGAACCTTGACAAACATCAAGCTCCAGCCCCCCTGTTTCGGTAGCCTCGCTCCGGCCCACCTCCCCATGTGGCGGAGCACGGCCCTGGAGTCCCCATGCCTTATGAATTGTTCCGAGATCAGGGGCACGCCTGCCTGATGTTTTCCGACACCAGCAACGAGGGTGGGGAGGCCGTGCAGTCCAACCAGTTCCTGATCGTCGATGGCGACTGCGGGGCCATCATCGACCCGGGTGGCAACCTGGCCTACAGCGAGCTCTACCTGGGCATGACGCGGCACTTCTCGCCGCAGAAGCTCTCGGCCATCCTGGCCTCGCACGCCGACCCGGACATCATCGCCTCGCTCGACCGCTGGATGACCGCCACGCCCACGGCCAAGCTCTATGTGTCAACGCTGTGGGAACGCTTCGTGCCGCACTTCTGCAAGCCGGGCAAAACCACGGGCCGCATCGTCGGCATCCCCGATCCGGGCATGCGCATCCGCATCGGGCGCCATGACCTCATCGCCCTGCCTGCGCACTTCATGCACGCCGAGGGCAACTTCCAGTTCTACGACCCGGTCAGCCGCATCCTGTTCTCGGGCGACCTGGGCGTGTCGTTCACCACGGGCGAAGAGGCCCGCCAGCCCATCACCTCGCTCACGCCCCTGCCCAAGGGCATGGACGCCTTCCACCGGCGCTACATGGTGTCGAACAAGATCTTGCGCAGCTGGGCCCGCATGGTGCGCACCCTGCCCATCCACATGATCGTGCCGCAACACGGGGCACCGCTGAAGGGCGCCGCCGTGGGCGAGTTCATCCAATGGGTCGAGAACCTGCCCTGCGGCATCGACCTCATGGGCGACGCGCACTACACCGTGCCGGGCTGAGCCCTGGGCTCACCTGGCGCCGGGTCAGTGCGCGCCCGAATCCACCGCGGCCCCACCCTTGCGCGGGCGCGCCATCCACACCAGCGGGATCATCAGCAGGAACAGGAAGGCCGAGGCCAGGAAGACGTCGTCGGCGGCGCGCGTGAAGGCCTGCTGGTCGATCAGGCGTGTGATCTGCGCCGCGGCCTGCTCGAATCCCATGCCCAGGTTGGACAAGGACTGGAAGGTCTCGACCGCCGGGCCGTCGGTGCGGGTCACGTGCTCGGCCATGTGCAGGTGGTGCATCTGGGCGCGGTTGTCCCAGATCGTGGTGACCGTGGAGGTGCCCATGGCGCCCGCCGTGATGCGCACGAAGTTGCTCAGGCCCGAGGCCGAAGGGATGCGATCCGGCGAAATGCCATTGAGCGTGATCGCACTCAACGGAATGAAGAAGAAGGCCAGCGCCGCGCCTTGCAGGATGGTGGGAACCATGATGGTGGCGAAGTCGGCCTGCACCGTGAAGCCCGAGCGCATCCACAGCACCAGGGCAAAGAAGGCAAAGGCCACGGTGGCGAGCCTGCGCGGGTCCACCTTGCTCACGTTCTTGCCCACCAGGGGCGAGAGCAGGATGGCCAGCAGCCCCACCGGTGCCACCGCCATGCCCGCGGCCGAGGCCGTGTAGCCCATGAACTGCTGCAGCCACAGCGGCAACAGCACGACGTTGCCAAAGAAGAGCCCGTAACCGATGGACAGCGTGGCAACGCCCACGGCGAAGTTGCGCGAGGCAAACAAGCGCAGGTCCACCACGGGGTGGTCCTGCGTGAGCTCCCAGATCAGGAAGACCACGAAGCCCACCAGCGCCACCAGGCCCAGGATCACGATCTGCGAGCTCTCGAACCAGTCCAGCTCCTTGCCCTTGTCGAGCATGATCTGCAGCGCCCCCACCCACAGCACCAGCAGGGCCAGGCCCACGGTGTCGATCGGCAGCTTGCTTGTGGGGGTGTCACGCGTGCGGTAGATGCGCCAGGTGACCAGTGCCGCACCCAGGCCCACCGGGATGTTGATGTAGAAGATCCAGGGCCAGGACATGTTGTCGGTGATCCAGCCGCCCAGCAAAGGCCCGGTGACCGGCGCCACCAGCGTGGTCATGGCCCACATGGCCAGCGCCATGCCCGCCTTGGCCGGCGGGTAGCTGCTCAGCAGCAACGTTTGCGACAGCGGGATCATCGGCCCGGCGACCAGGCCCTGCAGCACGCGAAACCCGATCAGCATCTCCAGCGAGGTGGCCAGGCCACACAGCCAGGATGCCAGCACGAACAGCAGCACGCTGAGCGTGAACAGGCGCACGGCGCCGAAGCGCTGCGTGAGCCAGCCCGTGAGCGGCACCGAGATGGCATTGGCCACGCCAAAGCTGGTGATGACCCAGGTGCCTTGCGTGGGGCTCACGCCCAGGTTGCCGGCGATGGCCGGCAGCGACACGTTCGCGATCGAAGAGTCGAGCACGTTCATGAAGGTGGCCAGCGACAGGGCCACCGTGCCAAGCGCCAGGTCGGATCCGGTCAGCGGCGGATGGCCGGCAGGCTTGGCTGGCGTGGGCGCCTGCGCCGCCGGCGCGGCACCAGGTTCGGCGGTGGCCTCGCTCACCTCAAACTCCCTTGTGTGCCGAAGGGGCCACGCTCACGGCGCGGCCCAGGTTGGCGGCAATGATCTGCCTGACCAGGCCATCGGCATCCTTTTGCAACTGGTCGTACACCACGGTTTGCGACACGGCCTGGGCACGCGGGGCGGCGGCCAGCACGGGGCCATCCTGCTTGGCCACGTCCACTTCCACCTCCATCGACAGGCCCACACGCAGCGGATGGGCCTTGACCTCGTCGGCGTTCAGCACGATGCGCACCGGCACCCGCTGCACGATCTTGATCCAGTTGCCCGTGGCGTTCTGGGCCGGCAGCAGCGAAAACGCCGCGCCCGTGCCCGCGCCCAGACCGACCACCGTGCCGTGGTAAGTGACCTTGCTGCCATAGACGTCGGCCGTGAGCGTGGCCGGTTGACCGATGCGCACGCGTTGCAGCTGGCTTTCCTTGAAGTTGGCGTCCACCCAGGCGTCGTTGAGCGTCACCAGGGCCATCAGGGGCGCACCGGCCTGCACGCGCTGGCCCAGTTGCACGCTGCGCTTGGCCACATAACCGTCCACCGGGGCCGGCAGGCTCACGCGCTGCAGGGCCAACCAGGTTTCGCGCACGCGGGCCGCGGCCCGGGCCACATTGGGGTGCTCGGTCACCGAGGTGCCTTCGGTCAGGCTCTGGTTGGAAGCGAGCTGGTCGCGCGCCGCAGACAGGGCCGATTCGGCCGCCGCCACCGCGCTGCGCGCCGAGGCCAGTTGGGCGGTCGCGTGGTTGTATTCCTCCTTGCCCACCGCACCGGTGGCCAGCAAGGGCGTGCGGCGGGTGACATCGTCCTGTGCGCGGGCCAGTTCATTGCGGGCCTTGTCGACGTCCGCCCGGCGCAGCGCAATCTGCGATTGCAGGCCGGCGTTGTTGGCAAACAGGGTGCGCACCTCGCGCACGGTCTGGGCCAGCTGGGCCTTGGCCTGATCAAGCGCCACCTGGGCATCGGCCGCGTCCAGCCTGACCAGCACCTGCCCCGCCTTGACCAGATCGGTGTCGTCGGCACCAATGGCCAGCACCGTGCCACCCACCTGGGGCGTGATCTGGATGACATTGGCCTGCACGTAGGCGTTGTCCGTGTGCTCGTAGTGGTTGGCCACGAGGAAGTAGTAGGCGGCGTAGGCCCCACCACCCAGCAGGGCCAGGGCGGCCACGGCGCTCAGCGCCTTTTTGCGGGTGGCTGGGGCGCCGGCCTTGGCTTGGGTCGCGTCGAGGGAAGAAGGGGCCTGGCTCATGAACGGTCTCCACCCAGCGCCACGCGCGGGGTCTGTGAAGAAGATGAAGCGGATGGGGATGAGGTGGTGGGCGCGCCATCGAGGCTGCCGCCCAGGGCCTTGGCCAGGCCCACTTGCGCATCGATCAGGCGGGCCTGCAGGTCGACACCCAGGCCACGCTGGCGCAGCACGCCCGATTCGGCGCTGAGCACCGTCAGGTAGCTGCCCAGACCGGCCTTGTAGCGCTGCAGGGCCAGGGCGTAGGCGGCCTCGGCACTGGCCTGGGCCTGGCGCTGCTCGGCCTGCTGGCGCGCCACCGACTGGGCCATGCCCAACTGGTCGGCCACTTCCTGCGCCGCCTGCAGCACGGTCTGGTTGTAGCTGGCCACGGCCGCATCCTGTTCGGCGATCTTGCCGCGCAGGCTGGCGCGACGGCGGTCGGCATCGAACAGCGGCAGGTGAATGGCCGGGATCAGGCCCCACTGCACGCTGCCGGGCTGCAGCAGGCGGTCCAGGCCGATGGCGTTGTAGCCGGCGTAGGTGCGCAGGTCCACATTGGGATAGAAGGTGGCGCGTGCGGCGTCGACCTCGTGACCACTGGCCTGGGCGCGCCACAAGGCGGCGTTGACATCGGCACGGCGGGCCAGCAGGTCAACCGGCAAGACCGCGGGCATGGCCATCGGCTGCAGCCGCACCAGGGCGGGCGTGTGCGTGCGCAGGGCATCGGGCGCCTGGCCTGTGAACGCCGCCAGGGCATGGCGGGCCACGGCGATCTGCTCGTCGAGGGCCTCGATCTGCTGGCGGGCCTCAGGCAGGTTGCCTTCGCCTTGACGCAGTTCCACATGGGTGTCCAGGCCGGCCTGCACCCGCTGGCGGATCAGGCCCAGCACCTCTTCACGCTGCGCCAGGGTGCGCTGGGCCACCTCGCGCTGGGCCAGCAACCGGGCGAGTTGCAGGTGGGTGCGCACAACCTGGGTCGACAAGAGCAGGCGGGCGGCCTGGGCATCGGCCTCGGCCGCGCGGGTCTGGCCCACGGCCGCTTCGAGCTCGGCACGCTGTTTGCCGAAGAGGTCCAGCTCCCAGCTGCCTTCCAGCTGCAGGGTGCCGATGGTGCGGTCCGACCCGGCAATGGGGGCTGGATAAAGCCCGTTTTCGGTGAAACGCTGGCGGCTCACCTCGCTGCTGGCCTGCAGCCTGGGCTTGTCTGCGGCGCCCACCACGTCCGCGGTGGCCTGGGCACGCTGCAGGCGGGTGCGCACCACAGCCATGCTGGGGTTCTCTGCCAGCGCGCGCTGGACGAGCTGGTTCAACCCCTCGTCACCCATGGCCAGCCACCAGGCTTGGGGCTGTTCGGCCGACGAGGTTGGCTGAGGCTCGCTCAGGCCCAACTGGGTGGCTGGCAGCGCTTTCACGGCGGGCTGAAGATCCTGCTGGGTGGCGCAGGCGCCCAGGGCCAGCAACAGCAAGGCACTCAGCGGGCGCCAGGGCAGGCGTGGCCCCTGATGCATCGTGGGTTCAGACATGAACACTCCAAGGAAATCGGCGGGGCTGGCTGGCGATACGGCCCACTCGCCCCAAAATGGTCGCGCAGCCTCAGTCGCCCGAGCCAGCGCCGGCCGAAGGCCTGGCCGCCGGCTCGATGCAAGGCGTATCGGCCGGCAACTGGCCACTGTGCACGGCCTCGGCGTTGGCCTTCATGCGGCGCAGGAAATCCAGCAGCGACTGCCACTCCGCATGGCTGAAACCCTGCAGGTAGCTGTTCATCACCTCGCACAGCACGCCGGGCACGGGTGCCATGGCGGCCTCGCCATCGGGTGTCAGGGCCAGGTTGACGACGCGGCGGTCTTCGGTCGAGCGTTCTCGCCGGCACAGACCCTTGGCTTCGAGGCGGTCCAGCGTGCGCGTGAGGGCCCCCGGGTCGGTCTGCAGTTCGCGCGACAGCTCGGCCAGCGTGGTCGACTTGTACTTGAGCATCATGTACAGCGGCCCCCACTGGGCATTGGTCAGGCCCACGGCCTCCAGGCGGTGGTCGATCTCGCTGACGAACAGGCGCATCACGGCACGAAGAAGGTAGCCGACGCTGTCTTCTCGCGGGTAAACCGCCTGCCCATAAAACGGGCCACCAGCTGGCGCCTCACCCGGCTGGTCGGCCTCTGGCGCATCGGCGAGGGTCTGGCTGGCGATCAGGGCCTCCGGCGAAGGCACGGGCAGCGGCGAGGGCAAGGGTGGCGCACCCGACGGCCCCTGCGGGGCCGGCGAATCGGGCGGAATGCTTGAGGGATCAGACATGGCTCTCAATTTATTTGACTATGCAAATATTGTCAAGGCTGATAATGGGCGCACACCTCACGCTCACGCACCATGTCCACCACCACGCGCACCCCTGCTCCCGGCAAGTCGGCCAAGTCCATTCAGGGCCTCGGCCCCTTTCTGCAGCCCTACCGTGGCCGGCTGATCCTGGCCCTGGTCTTCCTCGTCATGGCGGCCCTCACCACCCTGGTCCTGCCGATTGCCCTGCGCACCCTGATCGACCAGGGCATGGTCGCGCCCGACCCCGGCGAGCGCGTCATGGCCATGCGCGAACACTTCCTCGCGCTGTTTGGCGTGGGCCTGGCCATGGGCGTGTTCTCCGCCTCGCGCTACTACTCGGTCACCTGGCTGGGCGAGCGCATCACGGCCGACATCAAGCGTGCCGTCTACGCCCACGTGCTGCGCCAGAGCCCCGCCTTCTTCGAGACCACGCAAAGCGGCGAGGTGCTCTCGCGCCTCACGGCCGACACCACACTGATCCAGACCGTGGTGGGCTCCAGCTTCTCCATGGGCCTGCGCAACGCCATCATGGCCATCGGCGCACTCAGCATGCTGGTCATCACCAACCCCTATGTGATGGCTCAACTGATTGGCGGGCTCGTGCTGGTGGTGCTGCCCGCCATCGCCTACGGCCGCCGGGTGCGCAAGCTCTCGCGCGCCAGCCAGGACCGCGTGGCCGACGCCAGCGCGATTGCCGCCGAGGTGCTCAACGCCGTGCCCGTGGTGCAGAGCTACACGGCGGAAGGCCGCGAGGCCGCCCGATTCGACCAGGCCACCGAAGGTGCCTTCAGCACCGGTGTGCGCCGCATCCGCGCCCGCGCCGTGCTGGTGGCCTTCATCATCACCGCCACCACCGGCGCCCTGCTCTGGGGCCTCTACCAGGGCACGCAGGCCGTCATGGAAGGCCGCATCACCGCTGGCCACCTGGGCCAGACCATCGTCTACGCCATCCTGCTGCTGAGTTCGGTGGCCGCGCTCTCCGAGGTCTATGGCGACATCCTGCGTGCCGCAGGCGCCACCGAGCGCCTGATGGAACTGCT
>NZ_JAIZVX010000141.1 GCF_021768455.1 Aquabacterium sp.
GGGGCGGGGCGGGGCGGCAGGTCCTTGCCGCTGGCTTCGTAATAGGCCGCGATCTCGTTGATGTCCTGTTCGCTCAGGGGCGCGGCCACGCCTTTCATGGTGGGGTGTTTGCGCTCCCCTTTTTGATACGCCGTGAGCGCCGCCGCGATGTAGCGCGCGTTCTGCCCCGAAATCATCGGGACCTTGTGGACCTCGGGGAAGCTGGCCTGGTAGCCCGGTATGCCATGGCAGCCAATGCACATCGCGACCTTGGCCTCGATGTTCGGGCTGTTGGCAGCGAAAGCCACGTTCCCGGCCAGCCAGGCCAGCGTGGCCGTGAGCCTGGGGGCCCAGCCCCGCACGACCCATGGCGCGTGCGGGCAAGAGGTGGAAACGCCAGAGAAAGGAAGCGAGGGCAGTGTTTTCATGGTGCTGGCAGAAAAGGTGAACTGGCAGGACAAACACGGTACGGCCCAATATAAGGGCCCGCCCTATACTCCGACACAGTAACAACCCGCTTGAGATGGCGCATGAAATTCCAAGGCACTGACCAGTACGTGGCCACCGATGACCTGAAGCTCGCGGTCAACGCGGCGTTGAAACTGCAGCGTCCGCTGCTGGTCAAGGGCGAGCCAGGCACGGGCAAGACGATGCTGGCCGAACAGGTCTCGGAAGCGCTGGGCCTGCCCCTGCTGCAGTGGCACATCAAGTCGACCACCAAGGCTCAGCAGGGTCTCTACGAATACGACGCCGTCAGCCGCCTGCGTGACAGCCAGCTGGCCGACGAGGAAAGCGCCCAGAAGGTGCGCGACATCCGCAACTACATCGTCAAGGGTGTGTTGTGGCAGGCCTTCGAGGCCGACCAGCCCGTGGCCCTGTTGATCGACGAGATCGACAAGGCCGACATCGAGTTCCCCAACGACCTGCTGCGCGAACTCGACCGCATGGAGTTCTACGTCTACGAGACACGCGAGTTGGTCAAGGCCCGTCACCGTCCGCTGGTCATCATCACCTCGAACAACGAGAAGGACCTGCCGGACGCCTTCCTGCGCCGCTGCTTCTTCCACTACATCCGCTTCCCGGATGCGACCACGATGCAGCAGATCGTCGATGTGCACTTCCCGCACATCAAGAAGGACCTGCTGGCCGCGGCCATGCGCCATTTCTACGAGGTGCGCAACCTGCCAGGCCTGAAGAAAAAGCCCAGCACCTCCGAGCTGATCGACTGGCTCAAACTGCTGGTGGCCGAAGACATCCCGGCCGAGGCCCTGCAGAGCAAGGACGACAAGGTCAGCGTGCCGCCTCTGGTGGGCGCCTTGCTGAAAAACGAGCAGGACCTGAGCCTGTTCGAGCGCCTGGTGCAGATGGCGCGCCAGAACCGCTGAGCGCCCTTCAGGCCACCTGCCGGAAGGGTGGGGCACTGACCACCTGGTTGCGCCCGGCGGCCTTGGCTTCGTAGAGGGCCTCGTCGGCCCGGCGCAGCAGCATCGAGAGGGTTTCGGCCGGGGCGTCCACGCAGACGAGGCCGGTGCTGATGGTGACCGACACCGTGTCGTCGCCCCAGGGGATCCTGACTTCGCTCACGGCCTGGCGCAGGCGCTCTGCCGCCTGCAGGGCGCCCTCGTGCAGGGTGTGCGGCAGGACCACGCAGAACTCTTCCCCTCCGTATCGCGCCACGCGGTCGACCTCCCGGGCCTGGGCCTGCAGGGTCTGGGCCACGCTGGCCAGCACGGCGTCGCCAGCGGCATGGCCAAGGCGGTCGTTGATGCGCTTGAAGTGGTCGATGTCGAGCAGCAGAACGGAGAAGGGCTCGTCGAAGCGCTGCATGCGTTGCACCTCGCGGTCGAGGTGGGCTTCGATGGCCCGGCGGTTGAGCAGGCCCGTCAGGCCGTCGTGGTGGGAGAGGTGCTCCAGTCGCCGCACCAGGCGCATCACCACGACATAGCCCAGCACGAAGCTCGACAGGATCGACATGGTCAGGCTGCCCAGCATCAGCATGTGGTGCAGTTGGGTGGGCGAGCCAAGCAGCCAGGGCCAGGCGCCTTGCGGCCAGGCCAGGGTGAGGGCGGTGCCGGCAAACACCGCCAGCCCCGTGAGCATCAGCACCGTGTGGGCGATGGCCGTGCCGGGCATGAACTCCTGCCTGAGCGGCCGGTAGCATTCCTGGGCGGTGCGGCCCAGCAGCCAGCACATGGCGAGGCAGCACAGCGTCATGCCCGGCACACCCCAGCCCAGTGGCAGGAAGACGCCCAGGCAGCCCACGATGCAGCTGAGGGCGACCGCGGTCAGCTCTGCATCGGTGCGGCGCAGCTTCAGGAAGGCCTGCATGCCGCGGCGCAGGGAGGCGGCCCCCAGCACCATCAGCACACCGGCCAGCAGCCAGGGGGCGGCGCTGCGCTGCCACTCGACGGTCAGCGTCAGCAGGAGGCCCAGGCCGTAGCACAGGCTGGAAAGCATCCAGTGCTTGGCCGCGTGGCGTGACAAGCCCATCCACGAACCGGCGGCCCACCACATCGAGGTGGTCAGGCTGTGGGTCACCAGGGTGAAGACGATCAGCAGGTGGCGGGCGTCCATGGCGTCCTCAAACGGAGAGGGCCACAAAGCGGGACGCGCAAAGAACCTTGTGCAGAGGGGGGGCTGGCACACGCGGGTCTGCAACCGGGGTCAAAATACAGCCAGATTCGCAGGACGCCATATGCTCATCAACTTCTTCTACGCCTTGCGCTCAGCCCGACTGCCGGTGACGATCCCGGAGTACCTGAGCCTGCTCGAGGCCATCAAACAGGAGGTGATCGGGCCATCGGTGGACGAGTTCTACCACCTGGCCCGAATGACCCTCGTCAAGAACGAGGCCCACTTTGACAAATTTGACCGCGCTTTCGGGTCGTATTTCAATGGGGTGAGTGCGCTTGACTTGGGCAAAGAGATTCCCCTGGAATGGTTGCGCAAGCACCTGGAGCGTGACCTGAGCCCGCAAGAGCGCGCGAAGATCGAGGCCATGGGCTGGGATCAGCTGATGGAGCGCCTGAAGCAGTTGATGGACGAGCAGAAGGAGCGCCACGAGGGGGGCAACAAGTGGATCGGCACGGGGGGCACCTCGCCGTTTGGTGCTTATGGCGACAACCCCGCCGGCATCCGCATCGGGCAGGACAGGTCCCGCAAGCGCAGTGCCGTGAAGGTGTGGGACCAGCGCGAGTTCAAGGATTACGACGACACCATCGAGCTGGACACGCGCAACATCAAGGTGGCGCTGCGGCGCCTGCGCAAGTTTGCGCGCCAGGGCGCGGCCGAGGAGCTGGACCTCGACCACACCATCCAGGCGACGGCCGCCAACGCCGGCCTGCTGGACATCAAGATGGTGCCCGAGCGCCACAACAACGTGAAGGTGCTCTTGCTGATGGACGTCGGTGGCACGATGGACGACCATGTGCACAAGGTGGAAGAGATGTTCTCGGCCGCCAAGAGCGAGTTCAAGCACCTCGAGTTCTACTACTTCCACAACTGTGTCTACGACTTCATGTGGCAGCACAACCAGCGCCGCTACAGCGAGAAGATCCCGACCTGGGACATCCTGCGCAAGTACAACAAGGACTACAAGCTCATCTTCGTGGGCGACGCGACCATGAGCCCCTACGAGATCCTGCAGCCCGGTGGCAGCACCGAGTACAACAACGAGGAGCCGGGCGCCGAGTGGATCGGTCGCCTGGTGCACGCCTTTCCGCACCACGTCTGGATCAATCCCGAGCCGCAGGGCATCTGGGGCTACCGCCAGAGCATTGCGCTGATCCAGCAGCTGGTGGGTGGGCGCATGTTCCCGCTGAGCCTTCAGGGCCTGGAAGGCGCGATGCGCTTGCTGAGCAAATGAGGCGCCCTGGCGGGCAGGGGGCCCGCGGGCGTGCTCGCCGGTGGATGCAGACCATGAGCCTGGCCGGGATCGCCTGCCTGGTGGGGCAGGGTGCTTGTGCGCAGGAGTCTGTTGCGCAGGTGCCAGCGGGCGCGGAGGTCGACACCGAGGCCCGCGACCAGGCCACCGAGCTGGCTCGCGACAACATGCCCGTGGCCTGGCGCCTGGACATCGAGGCCCCCGAGGCCTTGGCCCGCTTGCTGCGCGGCTACCTTGACCTGGCCCGTTTTCAGGCTGAAGCGGCCGAGGCCGCAGCGCAGCCGTCCGGCTCGGGGGGGCTGGGAGAGTCGGCCTTGTCGGCGCTGTCGGCACTGTCGTCGGCGGCAGGCCTGAGCCGCCCCGGTGGGGTTGAGGCCGAGCCCGAACCGCCTGCGGGCCCCGTGACGCAGGGCATCAGCCGCAGCGAACTGCGCCGGCTGGTGGTGTCGGCCCCCGAGCAGGCCCGCGCCCTGATCGAGGCCGAGGGTTATTTTTCGGCCGTGATCCGCGCCCGCGTGAGCGACGAGCGCCCGGGCGAGCCGGTGGTGGTGACGCTCAGCGTCGAGCCGGGGGAGCAGACCCTGGTCAGCCGGGTGCAGTTCGTGTTCGAAGGCGAGCTGGACGCCCGCCTCTCTGCCGACGACGCCCAGGCGCGTGCCCTGGTCGAGGCCCTGTCGGCCTCATGGGGGCTGGGGGAGGGGCAGGTGTTCCGCCAAAGCGAGTGGTCCGACGCCAAGAATACCGCCCTGGCGCGTCTGCGTGCCGACGGTTATCCCGCGGCCAGCTGGAGTGGTACCTCGGTCACGGTCGATGCCGAAGCCCGCACGGCGCGCATCTACCTGGTGGCCGATACCGGCCCCGCCTTCGCGTTTGGCGACATCCATGTGGAAGGCCTGAAGCGCCAGCCCGCGTCCGCCATCACCAACCTGGCACCATTCAAGAAAGGCGATCCCTACAAGGAAAAGCTGCTGCTGGACTGGCAGGAGCGCATCCAGAAGCTCAACCTGTTCGAGAGCATCTTCGTCACGACCGACCTCGACCCCACGCAGGCTGCGGCCACGCCCGTGCTGGTTCAGGTGCGG
This sequence comes from Aquabacterium sp., assembly GCF_021768455.1. Lineage (GTDB taxonomy): Bacteria > Pseudomonadota > Gammaproteobacteria > Burkholderiales > Burkholderiaceae_C > Aquabacterium. The sequence goes on from NZ_JAIZVX010000141.1 coordinate 4,945, forward strand.
GAGCAGGCCATGCAGGCCGCTACGGCCGGTGTGGGCATGAGCAGTGACACGGGGCCGCGCATCTCGGGCGACTACCTGCATCGCAACCTCTGGGGGCTCGACTGGCAGGCCAAGGCCACGATGCAGCTGGGCCGAGAGCTCTCGAACCTGAAGCTGGATTTCACCTCCCATCCCTGGGCGGGGCGCAAGCGCGGGCTGCTGTCGACCCAGGTCAACTACGTGGTGGACGACGACAAGGCCGTGACCACCAGCCAACGCCTGCGGGTGGGCCAATTGAAAGAGGGCGAGCGCCTGGAGCGGACCGATTACATCGAGTTCCAGCGTGACAAGGTGCGCTCGGCCGACAAGGTGGTGGTCTCGGACGCTTCCGCCTACAGCGCCACCTCGCAGTGGATCTTCCGCGATGTCGACAACCAGGTGCTGCCCACACGCGGCAGCACCAGCATGGGCCAGCTCACCGCGGGTCGCAGTTATTCGGCCCTGGACGAGACCGGGCTGTTTGGCCGCGCCTACGCCCGCGTGACGGCTTACGCGCCCTTGCCCTGGCGCTGGTATGCCACCGTGCGCGGGGAGCTGGGCCAGGTGTTTGCGCCCGATGCCGTGAGCGTGCCCGACAGCCTGCTGTTCCGCGCGGGCGGGGATGAATCCGTTCGGGGCTATGCCTACCGCTCGCTGGGTGTGACCACGGACGGCGTGACCGTGGGCGGACGGGCCCTGTTCACCAGCAGCATCGAGCTGGCCCATGCCTTGTGGGCCAGCCAGCCGAATCTGCAAGGCGCGCTGTTTGTGGACGCCGGGGATGCCGCCTCGCGTTTCGGCGCCCTGCAGGCCAAGGTGGGCATGGGCCTTGGTCTGCGCTGGCGCAGCCCGGTGGGGCCACTCAAGCTGGACGCGGCCTATGGCAACGACGTGCGACAGTGGCGCATGCACTTCAGCGTGGGGATCAGCTTGTGAGCGCTTGGGGCTGGCTGGCGTCATGCGGGCGGGCGTTGCGCGCCCTGTTGCTGTGCCTGCTCGCGCTGGCGGTTCTGGCCCCTGCGGCCTTGTGGGCCCTGGCGCACAACGAAGCGGCCACCGCGCGCCTGCTGGGCTGGGTGCCTGGTCTGACCGTGATCGAACCCCGTGGCGCCTTGTTGGGTGATTTCCAGGCCCGCAGCCTGACGCTGGGCCTGCCCCGCGGCGGCGGCGTGGTGCTGCTGGACCTCCAATGGCGAGGGCTGGCCCTGGCCTGGGACGATGCCGCACCTTGGCACCTGGGCCTGCGGGCCACGGACCTGCAGGCGCGGCGCATGGACCTGAACTGGGTGCCCGATCCGGTGCCCAGCCCGACCGTGCCCCCGGCGGACCTGATCCTGCCGGTGTCCTTGCACATCGGCCGGGTGCAACTGGGCGAGGCCCACAGTCCACTGTGGGGCGATGCGCCCTTCAAGGCGCTGGACGCCCAGGTCGACCTGGGTGCGATCGGGACGCATCGCCTGAAACTGCGTCACCTGGCCTGGTCAAGCTGGGCGGCGCAGGGCGACCTTGCGGTGGATGCTGCCGCGCCGATGTCGGTGCAGGCGCGCGTCAAGCTGAGCCAGGCCTCCCCCGAAGCCCAGGCCGAACTCCGGCTGAATGGGCCCCTGGCCTCGCTGGCCCTGGCGGGGGAAGGGCGCTGGCGTGCCCTGGCCCAGGAGCCTGCGCAGTCGCTGAGCCTGTCCGGCGAACTGCGGCCCTTCGCGCCCTGGCCCTTGCCTCGGCTGGGCGCCCAGGCCGCCGGCATGGACCTGGGTGCGCTCTGGCCCGGATTGCCCCGCACCCGGCTCGATGGGCGGCTCACGCTCAGCCCGGCGGGCGAGTCTGACCTGGTCGCCGACATCGACCTGCGCAACACCCAGCCCACCGCCTGGGACCGGGGCGGGCTGCCGCTGCAGACCCTCAAGGGTTCGCTGCGGATCGCCCAGGCCTTGCAGGCGGGATCGGTGTCGGCCTTGCTCCAGTCCGGCGAGGCCGCGCTGGACGCCGAACTGCCTTCCCTGGCTGGCCAGCCCGCGGCCCGCTTGGGCCTGCATGGGGGCTGGGCCCTGGGCGCCACCGTGGCCGCCGCGCCTGGGCCAGGGGCCACCCCGGCACCATCACAGACCCTGAAGCTGTCCCTGCAAGGCCTGGTGCTGCAGGCGCTCGATGGCCGTGCGCCGCCCCTGCGCCTGCAGGGCAGCCTGGGCCTGCAGCCTGTGCAAGGTGCCGGGCTGGCCGGTGGCCCGTCTGCGGCGCAGCCCCCAAGGCCTGACGCCGCCACACTGCAGGCCCGGCTCACGGCAGACATCGCCGGTGAGTTGAGCTCGGCCCATACGGTGGCAGGCGTGGCCTCGCGCAGGCCTGCGCCAGGTGCCAGCAAACCCGCCCCCTGGCCTGCTCGCCCGGTGCGCCTCACCCTTCAGGGCCTGGTCGATGCCGGTGCCCTGCAGCTCGACCGCCTCCTCCTGGCCTCCGGGCCGCAGACCGCCGAACTCAGCGAGGCCCTGCTGCGCTGGCAACGCCCAGCGGGTCAGGCGCCCTGGGACGCCCGTGGTCGTCTGCTGGTCAAGGCTTTCGATCCGCGTGTCTGGTTGCCCTGGCCTGAGGCCGCGGCCGGGCAGACCAGCCTGGCTGGCGAGGCCCGCTTCGCCCTTGACTCCCTCGGGCGCGGGCAGGTCAGCCTGCGCGTGGCCGACAGCCTGCTGGCCGGATTGCCCCTGCGTGCCCAGGCCGACTGGCTGGCCTTGCCTGGTACGGCCCAGGCCTCTCTCAAGGTGGATGCCGATGCGGCAGGCAACCGGGTTCAGGCCCAGGGCAGCTGGCCCCAGCCCCGCCAGCCTTCGGCGCCTTTGTGGTCCCCCGACACCCGCGGCCAACGCTGGCAATGGCAGGTGCAGGCCCCAGACCTGTCGCGCCTGCAGGCTTTGGCCCCATGGCTGGGGGCGAGTCGCCTTGCGGGCGAGGTGCAGGCCGAAGGGCGTGCACAGGGGCAGTGGCCCGGTTTCGACACGGAGGGGCAGTTGGCCGTGCGGCGTTTCACCTGGACCCCTCTGGGGGGGGCGGCAGGCGGCGCGCCCGAAGCCTTGAGCCTGGACGAGGCCCAGGGCAGCTGGCAGCTGGACACCCGTTCGCTCGACCAGCCGGCCAGCATCCGCCTGCGCCTGCAGGGAGGCAGTCTGGGCCGTGCGCAGCTGAAGCAGGCCAGCCTGGTTCTCAGCGGCACCGGTCGTTCCCACGACAGCGAGGTCTCGGTCGACCTGGCCTTGCGCCCGGCGCAAGCTCCGGGCACCGCCGGTTCGGCCGCTGGCGGTGATCCGGTCGCCCTCGCCAGCCAGGGTGTGCACCTGCAGTTCAACACCCACGGCGCCGGCCTGAGCGAGGGCAAAGGCTGGCAGGGGCAAGTGCGCGCGCTGCACCTTCATTCGGGCAACGCCACCTGGCTCCAGGTCCAGCCCTTTGACCTCGGCCTGCGGCTGACCGGCGCTCGCCAGCGCGGGCTCACCGCCCAGGTCAGCCCTGTGCGCGCGAACGTGATGGGCACCGACTGGCAGCTCCAGGGGCTGCAGGCGGTGTGGCCCGAGCTGCCCGAAGGCAGCACCGCCAGCCAGGCCGAGCGGGGAGAGTTCAGCCTGCAGGCGGACCTCCTCCCGCTGAACCTCCCGCAGTGGCTGGCCCGTTGGCGGCCACAAGGCGGCTGGGGCGGTGACCTGACCGTGGGGGGGCAGCTCAAGCTGGCCCACAGCCCGGGGCGCCCCTGGGTGGTCGACGCGCAGTTTGCGCGGCAGTCGGGCGACATCTCCCTGTCCGAGCCCACCATCGAGGGCAACAGCCAGCAGCGCCTGGGGGTGCGCGAAGCCCGTGTCGCCCTGCAGGCCCGCAACGGGGTCTGGACGCTGAGTGAGCACTTTGAGGGCCGGCTGCTGGGGGTGCTGCAAGGTCGCCAGGTCGTGCAGGCCAGCGCGCCCGAGCGCCTGCCCGCTGCGGGCGATGCCCTCACGGGTTCGATGGACGTCCAGATCGGCAACCTGCGCCCCTGGGGCGTGTGGGTGCCCGCAGGCTGGCGCCTCAGCGGCCAGCTGCAGGCCCAGGCCACCCTGGGCGGCACCCTGGGCACACCGCAATACCGCGGGCAGGTGAAGGGGCAGAACCTGGGCCTGGGCCAGGCCCTGTTGGGCGTGAACCTCAGCGACGGCCAACTGCAGCTCGACCTCGAGGGTGCACGCGCCCGACTCACACGCTTCGAGGCGCGCGATGGGCAGCGGGGCGGTGTGCTCAAGGTGGAGGGCGAGGCCGAGCTGGCCGAACAGCCCCGTGCCGAACTGCGCCTGCAGGCCGATCGTTTTGCGCTCCTGCAGCGGGTGGACCGCCGGATGGTGGTCAGCGCGCAGCTGCTTGCCCGGCTGGCCCAGCAGGACATCGCCCTGGAGGGCAAGGTCGGTGTCGACGAGGGCCTGATCGACATCAGCCGCTCGGATGCCCCCACCATCGGCGACGACGTCAACGTGCTCAACGGCCCTGGCCAGTCGCCCCATGCCGATGACCAGGCCAGTGCGGGCGGCGCTTCGGCGCGCAAGCTGGCGGCCAATGTGGCGGTGGACCTGGGCCAGAAGCTGCGCCTGCGTGGCCGTGGCATCGACACCCTGCTCACCGGCGCCCTGCGTTTCACCACGCCCAACAACCGACCGACCCTCGCGGGCGTGGTCAAGACCGAAAAAGGCACGTTTGCAGCCTATGGGCAGAAGCTGCTGATCGAGCGCGGCACGGTCACCTTCACCGGGCCCATCGAGAACCCGCGCCTCGACATCCTGGCCATGCGTCCGATGTCGGTCACCTCGTCCTCGGTGGTGTCGTCCAGCGACGTGAAGGTGGGCGTGGCCATCACCGGCACGGCGCTGGACCCGCGCATCAGCCTCTACTCCGATCCCACGCTGACCGAGACCGAAAAGCTCTCGTGGCTGGTGCTGGGCCGTGCACCCACCGGCCTGGGTGGCGCCGACATCGGCCTGCTGCAGACTGCTGCCGTGGCGCTGCTCTCGGGCGAGAAGGCCTCGCCCAGCGATAACCTCATCGGCATGCTGGGTCTGGACGAACTCTCGGTGCGCCAGAACGACAGCAGCACGGTGCGCGAGACCGTGGTCAACGTGGGCAAACAGATCTCGCGCTTCTGGTACGTGGGCTACGAGCGCAACCTCAACGCCACCAGTGGCAGCTGGCAGCTCATCTACCGCCTGGGCCAGCGGCTCACGCTGCGTGCCCAGGCCGGGCAGGACAACGCCCTCGACCTCATCCGCTCCTGGCGCTGGGACTGAGCCGGGCAGGGGTTCAGTGCCCGCCGTGGATCTTCTTGTGGATCTGGCGCGTGCCCCACCAGATGCACAGCAGCACCACCGGGATCAACGCGCCGGCCAGCAGCTCGGGGTTGATGTGGGCGCCTGCCGCCTTGGCGGCCTTGCCCAGGTAGAGCACCAGGCTGATCACGTAGTACGAGATGGCCGCGATCGACAGGCCCTCCACCGTGGTCTGCAGGTTGAGCTGCAGGTCCTGGCCGCGCGTGAGCTGGGCCAGCAGCTGCTGGTTCTGCGCTTCGGTGACGATGTCGACCCGCGTGCGAAGCAGGGCGCTGGTGCGTTCGATGCGCTGCGAGAGCGAACCCAGACGTTGGGCCGTTGCCGCCACCGTCGCGATGGCCGGCGAGAGCCGGCGCTGCATGAACTCGCCCAGCGTTTGCGTGCCGGGGATGGCGGCCTCGCGCAACTCGTTGATCCGCTGCAGGACCAGGCCATGGTAGGCCTGCGTGGCGGAGAAGCGGTACATGTGCTCGGCGGTGGCGCGCTCGACCTTGGCGGCCAGCTTGATCAGGGTCTCGAGCAGGGCCTGGTCGGACACGTCGGTGCCGTCCATGCGGGCCGTGATGTCGGCCAGTTCGGCCTCGGCTGCGGTCAGCATGGGCCCCAGGGCCTTGGCCACAGGCAGGCCACGCAGGGCCATGATGCGGTAGGTTTCCAGCTCCAGCAGGCGCTGCGAGATGCGACCCACCCGGGTTTCACTGGTGCCCTCGGGGGCCACCACGAACATGCGCTCGAAGCCGCTGTCGCGCAGGCCGAAATCGGTCACGGCGCAGGAGTGCCCACGGCCCAGCATCGAGGCCAGCACCGGCTTGCCATCGAACCAGTGGCGGCCCATTGCCTTGATGGCCTGTCCATCGCCGATGTCGCCATGCACCATGGCCATCTGCACGGCGGCCACCGTGCGGCCCGGGATGCGGCGCAGCCAGTCGGGATCGATCACCAGTTGCCGAAGCAGATCGGCCTCGCTGCCGCCCGTGATCGCGTCTTCGGGCAGGTGTTGCACCAGCGAGTAGCGGGTGAACTCGGTGTGGCGTTCCCACTTGAGCGCGTGGCCGGCAAAGCGCAGGCGCAGGAAGGAGCCTTGCAACTCGTCCAGCGTCAGGCCGCCCTGGTCGGGCAGTTCACGCAGGTGGGCCCATTCCTGTTCCCGGCTCACGCCATCGTTGAGCACGGCCACGTAAATCACGAGTGCAGGAAGGCGGATGCGGGGCGTGGGCCGCGCATGGACCTCGTTGTGCAGCACCTCGCGCAATC
>NZ_JAIZVX010000243.1 GCF_021768455.1 Aquabacterium sp.
CCTCGAAATACCGTTGCAAGTGCACTCGTTGAGCCTGCAGCCAAGCCTCAGGCTGCTGTGGCAGCGGCTGCCCCAGGGCCGCGACCAGCTCGCTCAAGGGAACATCTATCTCTACCTGAATGCTGCGTTGCCCCAAATCCAGCATCACGGTGGCGGGCGGCACATCATGAGCCAGCGCCGGCTCGAGCACCGCCCACAGACCAAGGCCGAGCCACCAAGCCAAACACCTCAGCCAGCGCAAGCCTTTGCTCATCGCGCTCAACTGCCGAGCTGGTTGTAGTAGTCGTAGGACTTGTCGCGGAAGATCATGTGGTAGTGGGTCTGATTGGTGATCACCACACCGTTTTGCGCCGCAAGCTCGATCCACACACGGGGCCCATCGATGCGCATGTACGTGCCATTGGCGCTGATGTCGGGCCCGGTGCTGCTGAAGCTGCCTGAGGCATTGGCCCAGGCCACATAGGTGCTGCCGTAGGCGGCCTGGTAGGCCGCCAGCATGCGCGCAGCCGTGGCGCTGTCGTAATCGTTCAGGTATTGCTGGATGGCGGCCGTCACATAGGCCTGTTGAGCACTCGACAAGCTGGACACCAGCACCCCGCGGTTGCTGCTGGCCGCTACCGCGGCGCCGGCCTTGATCGGCTTGGCGCGCGCGCAGGAGGGGGTGTCCGGGCGCAGTGTGGTGATCGGTTCTTCGGCGGCCCTGTCGGGCCCGCTGGCCGCGCTGGGCCAGGACCTCAAGCTGGGCATCGATGCGGCCATGGCGCAGATCAATGCCCGCGGCGGGGTGCAGGGGCGCAGCCTGCAACTGCAGATGGTGGACGATGCCTACCAGCCCAACCGCACCCTGGACAACGTGCGCAAGATGGCCGCTGAGGGCGCTGTGCTGGCTTTGCTGTCGTGTGTGGGTACCCCCAACAACACGGCCATCCTGCCCGTGATCGAGGACAACGGGTTGCCCTATGTCGCGCCCCTGACCGGGGCCAGCTCGCTGCGCAAGGGCAGCAGCCGCAACCTGTTCCATGTGCGCGCCAGTTACGAGGCCGAGTTGCGCAAGATCGTGAGCCACCTGGCCACCCTGGGCATCAACAAGATCAGCGTGGTCTACCAGGACAGTGCCTTTGGCAAAGCCAACCTCGAGACCTGCCTGCAGATCGCCCGCGAGTTGCAGGTCGAGGTGCTGGGCTCGCTGCCCATGCAGATCGCCGCCCTCCATGAATGGCTCCAACAGGCCTGGCCCGGCTCGGGTGAGGCGAGCAGGCCGGCCCAGCCCGGTGCCCTCATCCTGCAAGGGGTGCGCCGCGCGGTGCTGGAAGGCGTGTTGCGCCCGGGCGAGCGCGTGCCTTCTTCGCGCGAACTGGCCCGTGAGCTGGGGGTGGCGCGCAACACCGTGGTCGCCATCTACGACCAGCTCAAGAGCGAGGGCATGCTGGTGGCCGGCCACGGTTCGGGCACCTTTGTCTGCCGGGTGGACGAGGCCCTGGCGCAGGCCACGGCCGAATCGGCCCCTTCCGGTGGCCCCAGGTCTGGCGTGGCAGAGGGCGGTGCCCGCCCCCTGAGCCTGTCCCGCCGCGGCCTGAGCTACCAGCGCCACCCGGTGCACCAGTTCTGGCGGCCCCAGCCCTTTTGCTCCGGCCAGCTCGACCTGAACCTGTTTCCGCTCTCGATCTGGAACCGCCTGCAGCGCAAGCACCTCAGCCAGGGTGACGCGTCCTGCCTGGAGCAGGGCGAGCCGGGGGGCGCCATGGCCTTGCGCCGCGCCATCGCCGACCACATCCGCACCACGCGGGGCGTGCGCTGCCAGCCCGAGCAGGTGATCCTGACCGATGGCACGGTCGAGTCGCTGGAGCTGGTCGCCCGCCTGCTGACCGACCCGGGAGACGTCGCCCTGATGGAGAACCCCTGCTACTGGGGTGCCAGCCACGTGCTGGGCGACCACGGCCTGCGCACCTGTTCGCTCGATGTCGATGCCGAGGGCCTGCCTGTGCCGCAGCCGGGGCAGCTGCCCGCGCCGCCGCGCCTGGTCTACCTCACGCCCTCGCACCAGTTCCCCATGGGCCATGTGATGAGCCTGGCGCGCCGCCTGGCCTGGTTGCGCTACGCCGAGGCGCACGACGCCATCCTGCTGGAAGACGACTACGACAGCGAGTTCCGCTATGTGGGCAAGCCCTTCCCCTCGCTGCAGGGCATGCAGGACACGGGCCGGGTCATCTACCTGGGCACCTTCAGCAAGACGCTGTACCCCGGCATCCGCATGGCCTACCTGGTGGTGCCCGAGCCCCTGGCCCAGGTGTTTGCCACCGCCTCGTCCGACTTCTACCGCGATGGCGATGTGGTGCAGCAGCGCGTGCTGGCCGATTTCATCCGCGAGGGGCATTACGCCGCCCACATCCGCAGCACCCGGCGCGAATACGGCCTGCGCCGCGAGGCTCTGCTGGGCGCCTTGCGCGAGGCCCTGGGGCCGGAGCTGGCCGATGGCCGCCTGCGCCTGTCGGGCGGGGCCATGGGCATGCACCTGACCCTGCTCTTGCCCGATGCGGTCGACGACCGGGCCATTTCGCGCGCCACGGCCGAACGGGGCGTGACGCTCATGCCCCTGTCGGTCTACTGCGTGGGGGCGGTGCGCAGCGGGTTGATCCTGGCCTACGCGGCGGTGCCGTGTTCGCAGATGGCGCCCAACATCGCGCTGGTGGCGCCGGTCATCCGCCAGGCCCTGGCCGGCTGCTGATCAGGCCTCGTTCAGCCAGGCCAGCAGCGGCGCCCACTGGGCCAGGTCTTTCTCGACCTTGGTCGGCGGCACGTCCCACAGGCTCAGGCCATGGGCGGCCAGGTGGGCGTAGTTCTGGGTGTCGCGCAGCTGGGTGATCAGGGGGATGCCCAGTGTGGCCAGGAAGGCCTGCAGGTGCTCGGTCGCCTTGGTGTGGTCCTTGATGCGGTTGCCCACCACGCCCAGCTGGGTCTTGCCCGGGCGCTTGCGCGCGTGCAGCTCGCTCACGAAATCCTGGGTGGCGTAGATGTCGAACACGCTGGCCTGCAGCGGCACGATCACCTTGTCGGCCAGGCGGATGACCTCTTTGAGGCGCCCGCCATGCAGGCCGGCCGGCGTGTCGAGCACCGCATGCTGCACGCCCTTGGG
>NZ_JAIZVX010000142.1 GCF_021768455.1 Aquabacterium sp.
CCCATCACGCTGGCCATGTCGGTGCCCGCGGCGTAGAGGCCGGGGATCGGGTGGCCGCCGTGGTCGAGCACCTGCGCCTGCCCGTTGGTCTTCAGCCCGGCGAAGGTGCCGAAGCTGCCGGGCTGCACCTTTACCGCGTAAAACGGTCCGTGCTCGATGGGCGCCACGCAGGGATTGGGGGCGTGCAAGGGGTCTCCCATCTTGCGGTTGTAGGGCGTGCTGCCGCGCCCGAAGGCCGGGTCTTCGCCCCGCCGCGCATGGGCGTTGAAGGCCTGGACGGTGTCACGCAACCCCTGGGGCGAGATGCCACAGGCCTGCGCCAGCGCCTCGATCGTGTCCCCCCGTTTCAGGTAGCCACTTCGCAGGTCATGGCGGATCGACAGAGGAAAAGGCTTGGCGTGGCCCAGGCCGTAGCGGCGCTGGAAGCGGTGGTCGCAGACCAGCCAGGATGCGACCTCTTCGCCCGGCGGCACGGCCGCGACCATGGCCGAGGTGTAGTCGTGGTATCCGCCCGCCTCGTTGACGAAGCGCTGCCCGTTGGCCAGCACGCCGATGACGCCGGGTTTGGCGCGGTCGATGATGTGCGGGAAGTGCCCCACGCTGCCATCCGGGTGGGTCACCCGGGACACCGGCGCCCAGGCCACGGGCGAGGCCAGGTCGGTCTTCATCACGCCGCCAGCCGATTCGCCCAACGTGATGCCGTCGCCGTTGCAGGCCGCGGGGGGCAGGGCCAGGTGCTCCTCGCCCGTGGGGGTGCGCGGAAAGAGGGCCTGGCGCCGGCGCCGGTCCTGCGGAAAGCCCCCGGCGGCCAGCACGACGCCCCGGCTGGCGTGGACCGTGAGCGGGCCATCCGGGGTGTCGACGATGGCCCCCCGCACGGCGCGTGGGCTGGCCTGCCCGTCGTGGTGGGCTGCGCCGGCATCCGCATCGGCCAGGATCAGCGCTCGGGCGGGGGCCGAGGTGATCATCTGCACGCCCAGGGTCTCTGCCGATTTCGCAAGCCGACCCACCAGCGCCACGCCGTTGACCAGGTGCATGGCCCGGCCGTGGAGGGCCAGGTCCCGAAGGTGCCGGGCCACGCGCCAGGCCACATGCCTGAACGACTTGAACGAGCGCGTCACCGTCAGGAAGGCGCTCAGATCGGCGCCGGCCATGATGGGCATCCCCAGGAACGAGGTTTCTCGCATGGTGGGGCGCAGGCGATGCAGCAGGGGGCCCAGTTCTCGCGCGTCATAGGGGGCCGCAGCCACCTGGTGGCCTTGTGTGGCGGCCCCGGGCGTCTGGGTGTGGATGTCGGGGATGCCGCTGCCATCGGCAAATTGCAGGGCGGTGTGCCGCTCGAAGAAGTCGACCATGGGGCCGCAGTGGTCGAGGAAGGCGTCCACCAGGGCAGCGTCGTGGTGCTCGCCCAGTTCATGGCGCAGGTAGGTGCGGGGCTGTTGCGGGTCTTCGTGGATGCCGGCGCGGCGGGCCAGCGGGTTGCCCGGCACCCACATCCAGCCGCCCGACCACGCGGTGGCGCCGCCCATCCAGGCTTCCTTCTCGACCAGCACCACCTTCAGGCCATGGTGGGCGGCCGTCACGGCGGCCGAGAGGCCGGCCGCGCCCGAGCCAATGACCAGCAGGTCGCAATGCAGGCTGGCGCGGTCTGGGGTGGGGGCCTGGCTCATGCTGCCCCCACCATGGTGCGGCGCAGCGGGGCCTTGTCCACTTCGGCCAGCAGGCGTCGTGTGGCCTCCAGGGCGTGCCTTGCACGTTCGGTGGCCCCCATGGTGCGGGCCAGTGTGTGCGTGGGCACTTCGAGGCTCAGGGGGATGCCGGCTGGCATGGCCCGCAGCAGGCCGATCAGGTCCAGCTCGCCTTCACCCGGGAATCGGCGCTCGGCGCGCGCCTCGGCCAGGATGTCGTCCATCGTGGGCGGCAAGGCGGCGGGCACATCGCAGAACTGCATGTAGTGCAGCCTGCCCGGTGGCACCTGGGCGATGTCGGCCAGGCGGCTTTGCGAGCGGCTCAGGTGGAAGGGGTCGATCAGCACGCCTGCGTTGTCGCGGCCCACCTGCGCCACGATGTCGGCGGCCCGCTTCAGGTCGGGGGCGTCGGTCCAGGGCATGAACTCCAGGTCTGCCGTGAGGCCGTAGCGGCCCGCCAGTTCGCAGAAATCGCCAAAGGTGTGCACCAGCCGCGCCGGGTCCGGGTCGTTGCCCGCCACCAGCAGGTGGGCCGCACCCAGTGCCGCGGCCGCGGCCACGGTGGCCTCCAGGTCGGGCACATGGGTGTCGGGCCGCATGCGGAAAATCTCCACGTCCAGCACGCGGATGCCGGTGTCGGCCAGTTGCCGTTCGAGTTCCTGTCGCAGCGGCGTGTTGCCGACCAGATCGTGTTGCGCCTCGTTTGGCGTGGCGGGGATCAGCCTGAGGCCGACGTGGGTGTAGCCGGCTTCGGCGGCGCAGCGCACCTGTTCGGGTGGGGTCAGTTCCAGCACGGTGAGTGCGGCGAGGGAAAGTGGGCGGCTCATGGCTCCGGGGTGGGGCAGTGGGACGAAGCGAGGACTTTATGAACAACAAACGTGCGCTTCAATGGGGCGTTCGTGGCTTTATGATTCACGAACCATGAGGCTCAAGTTCCAGCTGGATGACCTGCAGGTTTTCTGCATCGCGGCCCGCAAGGCGAGCTTCGCCGCGGCGGCAACCGAACTGGGCATGTCGCCCGCCTTCGTCAGCAAGCGGATCGCCATCCTCGAAAAAGACCTCGGTGTCTCGCTGTTCCACCGCGCCGCGCGCCGAGTCACGGTCACCGAAGATGGTGAACGCGTGTACGCCTCGGCCCAGCAGATCTTTGAGGGCGTGGACCACATGGGCGAGGCCGTCGCCGGTGGGCGCCTGGACCCTCGCGGCGTGTTGCGCGTCACCACCAGTTTTCGGCTGGGGCGCATGCACATCGGGCCCATCCTCTCCCTGCTCGCCCAGCAGCACCCCGATCTGGACATCACCCTGGACGCCGTCGACCGCCGTGTCGACCTCATCAGCGAAAACGTCGACCTGGATGTGCGCATCGCCGAGGTCGACGAGCCCCACCTCGTGGCCCACCGCCTGGCACCCAGCACGCGCATCCTGTGTGCCGCCCCGAGCTACCTGGCGCGGCACGGGCCCCCGGGCAGCATCGCCGAACTGAGCCAGCATGAATGCCTGGTCCTGCGCGACCGCAACCAGGCCTTTGGCGTGTGGCAACTCAGTGGCCCTCAGGGGCCGGAGAAGGTCAAGGTGCGCGGGCGCCTGTCGTCGAACAACGCCGAGATCGTGCGCGGTTGGGCCAGCGATGGCCACGGCATCCTGCTGCAGGCACGCTGGGATGTGGCCGACGACCTGCGCGCCGGCCGCCTCATCCCCCTGCTGCCCGCTTGCACCCAGCCGGCCGACATCTGGGCGGCCAGCACCGTGCGCCTGAGCCAGTCTGCCAAGGTGCGGGTCTGCGTGCGCTTTCTTCAGCAGCACCTGGCCAGCGGGCCCTTTGCCCTCTCTGAGCCCCTCTCTGGCTGACCGTCACAGCCAGGCCGTCACTGGCTGATCTTGCGGGCCTCTTCCACCTGGTATTCGAAAAAGCGCTGACCCGAAAACGCGATGGTCGCCATCAGCACCGTCGCCCCCACCATCAGCGACAGCCCCGCGCCGATCACCACCGCCCAGCCGCTGCGGCTGGCCTCTGCGCTGCCTACCCGATCGGGGTTGTGGCGGGCGTCCCAGCGTTCGTCGGGCGTCAGGCCGTAGACGATCGCCTGCAACATGGTGCCGGCCAGCGTGAAGCCCAGCACGGGCACCAGCAGCCAGGCGAGCTGGTCGTCCTGGCCAAAGGCCGATACCCTCTGCAGGCCGTAGAGCCCCACCAGCGTGGGCAAGGGGTGCAGCCAGCCCAGCCAATCGCCCAGACCAAACAGGTAGAAGCGGTGCAGCCCCAGGGCGCCTCCGACAAAGGCCAGCCAGGTCGCGACGGTCTTGGATTTGTGCGGTGTGGCCAAGGTGCTTCCCACAAGAGTGTTTGCTGGGACTATAATGCTGGGTTTTCCGGCTTGAGTCGGGTGCTTTCCTCTAACCCAGGAAATGAACCCGGCGCGTATCTAAACGAGCCGGATGAATGGAGCGATCTGGCATTCGGCTTGATCGAGCCTTGGCTGGCTGCCCCCGAGTGTCTCCCGGGAACGCTGGTCGCCCACCCAATTGAAGGACACATCATGGTCGTGATTCGACTCTCCCGCGGCGGCTCCAAGAAGCGCCCGTTCTACAACATCGTCGTCGCCGAACAGAAGAACCGTCGTGACGGCCGCTTCCTGGAGCGCGTGGGTTTCTACAACCCCCTGGCTTCCGGCAACGCCGAGCGCCTGCGCGTCGCTTTCGACCGCGTGGACCACTGGGTTGGCGTGGGCGCTCAAGCCTCCGACACCGTGACCCGTCTGCTGGCTGACGCCAAGAAGGCCGCTCCGGCAGCCTGATTGCAGCACTCGAACAGGTCTGCATGAACGATCGCGCCCCGGTTTCCGCCCCCCTGGTCCTGAACGACGGTGTCGTCTGGCCTGAAGACGCGGTGGAGGTCGGGCGCATCGTTGACGCCTGGGGTGTGAAGGGCGGGATCAAGGTCCAGCCCTTCTCCTCCGATCCCCAGGCACTGTTCTGCACCAAAAAATGGTTCTTGCGCCCGGCCGAACAGGCTCCGGGCGCTGTGTCGCGTCCGTCCGCCAAGGCGGGTGACGCGACCCGGTCTGCGCCGGCTCGCAAGGTGGCCGCAGGTTCGGCTCCGATGGCTTCGCGCCTGGCCGCCCCCCGCTTCCTTCAGATGAAGGTGGTGCGCGAGCAGGGCGACATCGTGGTGGCCACCTCCGAAGACCTGGCCGACCGCAATGCCGCCGAGGCCCTCAAGGGCGCGCGCGTCTTTGTGTCGCGATCGGCCTTCCCCACGCCCGACGAGGGCGAGTACTACTGGATCGACCTGATCGGCCTCGACGTCTTCAACCCTGCTGGCGAAGCGTTGGGCAAGGTCGTCGACCTGCTGGACACCGGCCCGCAAAGCGTGCTGCGCCTCGAGGCGGCAGGCGCCACCCCGGCCGACACCGTCGAACGCCTCATCCCCTTTGTTGACGCCTACATCGTCAGCGTCAGCCTGGCCGACAAGCGCATCGTGGCCGACTGGGGCCTGGACTACTGAGCAAGGGCCAGCCCGTGGCCGTTCGCTTCGACGTCATCACCCTGTTTCCTGAGCTGTTTGCACCCTTCCAGTCGGTGGGCGTGACGCGCCGCGCGTTCGAAAGCCGACAGGTCGACGTGCGCCTGTGGCCCTTGCGCGACCACGCCGAAGGCGTCTACCGCCGCGTCGACGACCGCCCCTTTGGTGGCGGCCCGGGCATGGTGATGCTGGTCGAACCGCTGGTGCGCTGCCTGGCCGCCATCCGTGCCTCGCAGTCGGCCGATGGCGCCGGCAAGCTCCCTGTGCTGCTCTTCAGCCCGGCGGGCAAGCCCCTGACGCAGCAGCGCGTGCAGCAACTGGCCGCCGCGCCCGGCGCCGTGTTGCTGTGTGGTCGCTACGAGGGCATCGACCAGCGCTTCATCGACGCCCATGTGGACGAAGAGGTCAGCATGGGCGATTACGTGCTCTCGGGCGGCGAGCTGCCCGCGCTCACCCTGATCGACGCCGTGACCCGCCTGCAGCCCGGCGTGCTGCACGATGCCGCCTCGCACGAGCAGGACAGCTTCTCCGATGGCCTGCTGGATTGCCCGCATTACAGCCGCCCCGAGGTGCTGCCGGCATCCGCCGTGGGCGTCGAGGGTGGGGCCGATCTGCCCGTGCCGCCCGTCCTGATGTCGGGGCACCATGCCCAGATCGCCCGTTGGCGCCGCGAGCAGCAGCTGGCCATCACAGCCCGCCGCCGCCCTGAGTTGATCGAGGCAGCGCGCGCCCGTGGTGAGCTGAGCAAACAGGATGAACACTTCTTGTCGAAACTCGCGCTATAATCTGCGGTTTTCCGATCCTCTACCCGACCGCTACATCAAAACCCGGTCGATCCGAGCGGGTTGAGCCAGCCGATCTCACGATCACGCAGCGATGCAAGGCCGGCGACACCTCTGGTGCGGGCAAGATCACTCAGGAGCCTTTGATGTCCAACATCATCCAACAACTCGAGCAAGAAGAAATTGCTCGTCTGAACAAGACCATCCCCACTTTCGCCCCTGGCGACACCGTGATCGTGTCCGTCAACGTGGTGGAAGGCACCCGCAAGCGCGTGCAGGCTTACGAAGGCGTGGTCATTGCCCGTCGCAACCGTGGTCTGAACTCCAGCTTCATCGTGCGCAAGATCTCGAGCGGCGAAGGCGTGGAACGCACGTTCCAGCTGTACAGCCCCCTGATCGCTTCGATCGAAGTCAAGCGCCGCGGTGACGTCCGTCGCGCCAAGCTGTACTACCTCCGTCAGCGTTCGGGCAAGTCGGCTCGCATCAAGGAAAAGCTGGCCTGATTGCGCTCACCCATGTGAGCGACCCCGTGGCGCAAGCCACGGTGCTTTGTCAGGCAAAGCAACCCTTCCAAAGCCACCTGTTGCGCAAGCCCAGGTGGCTTTTGCTATGGTGCCAGGATGGCTGTTTCCATCAACCCCCGTGTGGCCGAACTGCTGGGCCACGATCACCACCTGCCCGCTGTGCCGCGAGAGCGCCTGACGCCTGCCGCGCTGCGCGCCCGCTTCGCTCAGCCGCCTGCGTGGCAGCCCGACATCGCGGTGGAGCGCTGGTTCAAGGCGCCCAACCCGGCGCCAGCGGCCGTGCTGATCCCGGTTGTGCTGCGCCCCGAGCCCACGGTGTTGCTCACCCAGCGCACCGCCCACCTGAAAAAGCACGCCGGCCAGATCAGCTTTCCTGGCGGCCGTTGTGAGCCGAACGACGAAGGCCCCATTGCCACCGCCCTGCGCGAAGCCCACGAAGAAGTGGGCCTGGCGCCCGAGCGCGTGCAGGTGCTGGGCACCTTGCCCACCTACACCACCGGCACAGGATTTGTGGTCACACCCGTGCTGGGCCTGATCGAGGCGCCGCCGCATGGCCAGCATGGCCTGGCCCTGGAGGCCGATCCGGGCGAGGTCGAAGAGATCTTCGAGGTGCCCCTGGCCTTCCTGATGGACCCGCGCCACCACCAGCGCCGGGCCTTCATGGTGGCGGGCGCTGAAGGCAGCGTCGAGCCGTCGGCCATCGAGTTCTTCGCCATGCCCTGGCGTCCGGCGGGCCGTCCGGCGTCGGCCTACAGTGAGGTGGGCGAGTACTTCATCTGGGGTGCGACCGCCGCGATGTTGCGAAATCTCTACCGCTTTCTCTCGGCCTGAATGTCGCTCGGACTTTCTCTGAACGTCGGGCCTTGGCACCCGGCTATGATCCACGCATGAGTTTCTTTGCCGTGCTCTTCGCCTTGTTGGCGGAGCAGCTCAAACCCCTGTCGAACCTGAACCCCATCCACCACGGCCTGACCGGCTGGACGCGCTGGGCCGGCCGCAATTTCGATGCGGGTGCCGACGTGCACGCGCGCGTGGTCTGGGGCATCACGGTGATCGCGCCGGCGCTGCTGGTCGCGGTGCTCTACGTGCTGACCAACCGCTACAGCACGGTGCTGGCCTTGTTGCTCGACGTGGCGGTGCTCTACCTCACGCTGGGTTTCCGCCAGTTCAGCCACCACTACACCGACATCCGCGATGCGCTGGAGCAGGGCCGGGAAGACCGCGCCCGCGAGCTGCTGGCCCACTGGCAGAACGTCGACGCCAGCGAGCTGCCGCGCACCGAGATCCTGCGCCACGTCATCGAGTACTCGCTGCTGGCGGCACACCGCCATGTGTTTGGCGTGTTCTTCTGGTTCGTGGCCCTGTCCAGCTTTGGTCTGGGTCCGGCGGGCGCGGTGCTCTATCGCATGGCCGAGTTCGCCAGCCGTTACTGGTCTTACAAGAGCCGCGTGACCGGCGCACCCACGCACGATCGTCTGATGGGCCTGTCCCTGTGGCTCTTCCACCTGCTGGACCATGTGCCGGCCCGCCTCACGGCGTTCGGCTTCGCCGTGGTGGGCAACTTCGAGGACGCGGTCGAGACCTGGCGTCGCCATGCGGTGCTGTGGAACCACCCCAACGAGGGCACGATCCTGTCGGCGGCTTCGGGGGCGATTGGCGTGCGCCTGGGTGGCCAGGCGGCCCCATCGGCCGGCGCAACGCTGGCGGGCACGGGCCACACCGTGATCGACGGAGACACCGCCGACGCCACGGAGGCCGAAGGCAGCACCACGGGGGCCGTGCCGCAGATGGCGCACCTGCGCTCGGTGGTGGGCCTGGTGTGGCGCTCGGTGGTGCTGTGGATGCTGCTGCTGGCGCTGCTGTCGCTGGCCAACCTGATCGGTTGAGCTCGG
Source organism: Aquabacterium sp. (assembly GCF_021768455.1). Lineage (GTDB taxonomy): Bacteria > Pseudomonadota > Gammaproteobacteria > Burkholderiales > Burkholderiaceae_C > Aquabacterium. The sequence continues at coordinate 8,410 of NZ_JAIZVX010000142.1, forward strand.
TTCACGCCGAGGGGCTCGGCGCAGGCTCAGAGCGCCCGCGCTTTGCCCAGCCAGTCGCCCAGCGCGGCGGCCATGTCGGCCTGGCTGAATGAGCAGCTTTCTTCGGTGAACAGGGCGGCGCTCTCCAGCTGACTCAGGATGCGTTCCAGCACCTCGCGGTAGCGCGGGGGCAAGGCGGGCTCGTGCGCCTGGGCGGCATCCCGCCAGGTGCGAATCAGCGTGTGCACGGGCATCTGCCCCTGGGCAAAGGCCGTGAGCGTGGCGGGCAGGGCGGCGAGGTGGTCGGTCATGGGGCGCTGGGCGGCGAGGTGTCTGGGGCCAGGTCAGGGCTTCACCAGCGGGGCTGGCTGAGCTCTTCGAACAGGTCGGTGTAGAGGCTCAGGCGGATCGGGCTGACCTCGCCACGCGCCACCGCAGCCTGCACCGCACAACCGGGCTCTTGCCGGTGCGTGCAGTTGTGGAAGCGGCAGTCGTTCATGTGCTGGGCGATGTCCGGCATCCAGCGGGCCAGTTCCGTGGCCGGGATGTGGTGCATGCCGAATTCCTGGAAGCCGGGGGAGTCGATCACGGCGCTGCGGCGGGACTCGTCCAGCCAGTACCAGAGGCTGGTGGTGGTGGTGTGACGGCCCGAGTTGAGCGCATGCGAGATCTCGCCCACTTCGGCGCGGGCACCAGGCAGCAAGGCGTTGATCAGGGTGCTCTTGCCGGAGCCCGAGGGGCCCAGCACCAGCGTGGCGCGGCCATCGAGCAGCGGGGCCATCTGGGCGCGGGCGGCTTCGGTCTCGTGCTTGAGCGAGAGCTCGACCACCTTGTAGCCCATGGCCCGGTAGGGTGCGAGCCGGGTCTGTGCCGTGGGCGTGCCAGGCAGGTCGACCTTGTTGAGCACGATGGTGGCGGGGATGCCGGCGGATTCGGCGGCGATCAGGGCGCGCGTGAGCTGCGATTCGCTGAAGACGGGCTCGACCGCGATCCACATCAGCAGTTGGTCGAGGTTGGCCGCGAAGGACTTGCTGCGCCACTCGTCCTGCCGGTAGAGCAGGTTGCGGCGTTCTGCCACGGCCACGATCACGCCCTCGTCGGAGTGTTCCTGTGTGGGTTGCCAGAGCACGCGGTCGCCGACCACGGCCTCGCTCTTCTTGCCGCGGGGGTGGCAGATCATGCGGGTGGCGTCGTCGTTTTCGACGACCACGTGGCGACCGTGGGTGGAAACGACCAGGCCGTTGCGGCACTGGCTGGTGTCGGCCTCGCGGGCAGGGCGGCCTTTGCGGCCGGTGGTGCCGGTGTGTCCCGGGGCGGCGCGCTTCATGCGCTCAGGGCATCCACGCGGGCGGCGCAGATGAAGTCGTTCAGCGAGAGTCCGCCCACGGAGTGGGTGGCCCAGCGCAGGGTGCAGCGGTTGAAGCTCACGGTGAGGTCAGGGTGGTGGTCTTGTTCGTGGGCCACCCAGGCCACGGCGTTCACGAAGGCCATGGTGCGGTGGAAGTCGGGGAAGGTGAAGGTCTTGTGCAGCACGCCGCCCGGCACGCCGGGGTCGAGCGCCCAGCCTTGGACCTGGGTCAGCATGGCCTGCTGGGCCATGGAAGAGAGTGGCGATCCGCTCAGGGGGCGGCAGCGTTGCTGCGCCAGGGGCAGGGTGCTGGCGTTCACCTCAGGCCGCCTTGGGTTGGAGGTGGGCGGCCATGGCGGCCAAGCGCTCGGATGCCGGCGGGTGCGAGTAGTGGAAGCGCACGTAGATCGGGTCGGGCGTGAGGGTGGACGAGTTGTCCTTGTAGAGCTTGATGAGGGCCTGAGCGAGGTCCTGGCCGCTGGCCTGGGCGCAGGCATAGGCGTCGGCCTGGTACTCGTCGCGGCGCGAGCGTGCGGAGAAGACCGGGGCCACAAAGAAGAGGAAGGGAGGCAGGGCCAGCATGAACAGCAGCAGGGCCAGGGCGTCGTTGGGGGCGCCGCTGCCGAGGTTGGGTGCAACGCCCAGTCCCAGGTAGAAGCCGACCTGGCGCGACAACCAGCCCAGCAGGGCAAAACCCAGCAGGCTCATCACGCACATCGTGACCATGCGCTTGAGCACGTGCTTGTGCTTGAAGTGACCCAGTTCGTGGGCCAGCACGGCTTCGACCTCGCCATGCGAGAGCTTGCCCAGCAGGGTGTCGAAGAAGACCACGCGCTTGGAGGCACCCATGCCGGTGAAGTAGGCATTGGCGTGGGCCGAGCGGGTGCTGCCGTCCATCACGAAAAAGCCCTTGGCCTGGAAGCCGCAGCGGCGCATCAGGTCGGTGACGCGCTGGGCCAGTGCCTCGTCGGCGAGGGGGGTGAATTTGTTGAACAGGGGGGCGATGAAGATGGGGAAGACGACCATCAGCGTCAGGCTGAAGGCCACCCAGGCGCCCCACGCCCAGAGCCACCAGGCTTGTCCGGCGGCCCCCATGAGCCAGAGGATCAGGGCGGCAATCGGGGTGCCGATGAGCAGGCCCACCAGGCCTTGCTTGAGCTGGTCGCCCACCCACATGCGCCAGCCCATGCGGTTGAAACCGTGGCGCTGTTCGATGCGGAAGGTGGCCCAGGCTTCCTGCGGCAGGTCGATCAGGGCGCCGATCAGCATGAAGGCCCCCAGCAGGGCGAGCTGGTAGGCCATGCCGCCAAAGCGCGGGTAGACGGCTTCACGCACGGCCTGGTTGAGCGTGTCGAGGCCACCGAGCAGGGTCCAGCCCAGCAGCACGGCTGTGCCCAGGGCGGAGGTCAGCAGGCCGAAGCCCAGCTTGTCGATGGTGTAGGCGGCGGCGCGCTGGTGGCTGTGCAGCGAGACGTCGTCGGCGAAGGCAGGCGGCACCGCATGGCGGTGGCGGGCCACGTGGCGCGCCTGGCGGCCATCCAGCCAGAATTTGGTGAGGAAAGCGGCCGCGACGAAGGCGGCAAAAAGCAGGGTCAGGGTGCTGGCGTGCATGGGCTGCAGTGTACGTTTGCCGCACAATTGATGAACGGGCCCGGCCGGCAAAAGCCGCATTGCAAGGGCCCTTTCGCCCCGAACCCACAGGATTTGCATGACCGACACGCGCACGACGGCGCCAGACGCCC
>NZ_JAIZVX010000143.1 GCF_021768455.1 Aquabacterium sp.
GTAGAGGGTGACCGAGGAGGTCTGGGCGAAGGCGCCGGTGGCGGCGCAGACCAAGGCGGCGGTCAGGGCGATCTGTTTGATTTTCATGGGGGCTCCTGGAGGCTGTTGCTCAGCGGTGTTCGTGCTTTCCATTGCAGCAGCGAGGCCGGTGTCGCGAAAGGTTTCTGTTGCGTCTACGCATCGATGGTGCGCGCTGTGCGAACAGCTTGCGCGTGAAGCAGGCGGAGCTTGGGGAAACACCAGTGCGGGTTCTCCCTCAAGGGCCCTCCGGAGCGGCCCATCGACCTGGGGCGCAGTGTTTGGTGTGAGGGGGCACGCCATGAGGGCCCCGGCCTGCGCTGGGCAGGCGTCCCGAATTCCGAGCAGGTCACGCGGACAAACCCGTCAATCGATCGCTTTCCGCTCAAAAAGGGCGATATGCGCTCATTTTCGGGGTGGGCCGTATTGTCTCGTGCCGGTGTGACGCCTAGCCTTGACTCAGCCAATCAGATTTGGCGCTCATTGGCAATTCCCCTGACACCCTTTGTCGAGGGGGTGGCACAAGATGCGTCACGAGCTGGTGCCCCCGCGCCTTTGTCCCATCGCCCCACCGCCGGCATAGACCGGCCCTGATACGGAGACCCACCCATGACCTTCCATCGCCGCTCCATCCTGATCGCCTGCAGCAGCCTGATCCTCGGCCTGGGGGCCGTGGGCGCCCAGGCTGCCGAGCCCATCAAGATCGCGTCCATCCAGGAGCTCTCGGGCACCGGGGCCACCGCCGGCACGAACTTCAAGAATGGCATGGACCTGGCCATCAAAGAAATCAACGCCTCCGGTGGCGTGCTGGGCCGCCAGATTGACGTCACCCATTCCGACACCCAGAGCAACCCGGGCGTGGCCAAGGGCCTGGCCCAGAAGGCGGTGGACGACGACGTCTTCGCGGTGTTCGGCCCGGGCTTCTCTGGCTCCATCCTGGTGAGCATGTCCGAGACCAAGCGCGCCCAGATCCCCAACTTCACGGGTGGTGAAGCGGCCTCGATCACGATGCAGGGCAACCCCTACGTTTTCCGCACCAGCTTTGGTCAGCAGGTGTCCATGCCCAAGGCCGCACGCTACCTGGCGCAAAACCTCAAGGCCAAGACCGTGGCCGTGATTTTCGTGAACAACGACTTCGGCAAGGGCGGGCGCGACATGATCACCAAGGCCCTGGAAGGCTATGGCGCCAAGGTCGTGGCCGACATCTCCACCGACCCGGGCAAGCTCGACTTCTCTGCCCCTGTGCTGCAGGCCAAGCAGAGCAATGCCGATGCGGTCTTCGTCTACCTCAACGAAGAGGAATCGGCGCGCTGCCTGCGTGAACTGAAGAAGCAGGGCGTCAGCAAGCCCATCTTTGGCGAGACCACCCTGACCGGCCAGAAGGTGATCGAGCTGGCTGGCGAGGCGGCCAATGGCGCACAGGCCCACATCGGCCTGTCGGTGGACGCGCCCGTGCCCACCATGCGCGCCTTCCGCGCCCGCTTCGAGAAGGCCTACAAGTACGTGCCCGACCACAACGGCATCAAGGGCTACACCAGCGTCTACCTCTTCAAGGCAGGTCTGGAAAAGGCCGGCAAGGTCGACCGCGCAGCCCTGGTCAAGGCCCTGCATGGCCTGAAGGTCAGCGCCGCGCAGTATCCCGGCGCCTTGATGGACGTGACCATCAACGAGAACGGTGACCTCGACCGCGAAAGCTTCATCGTGGAAGTGCGCAACGGCAAGCAGGAGGTCAAGGAGATCCTGCCCGCCCTGTCGAAGAAGTAAGCCCTCCCCCGCTCCGAGCCCTCCTCAGTCCATCCACTGGCTCATCGCATGAGCTGGTGGGTGTGGCTTCCCTCACCCACTTTGTGGAGTCGAGATGAACGATTTCATCCAATTGCTGCTGTCCGGCATGGCCAGCGGCAGCATCTACGCCCTGGCTGCATTGGGCTTCACCCTGCTGTGGCAGGCCAGCGGCACCATCAATTTTGCGCAGGGCGAGTTCGTCATGCTGCCGGCCTTCCTGATGTTGGCCTTTGGCAGCTTTGGCATGCCCCTGCTGTTCAGCTTTGCGCTCACCTGCTTTGTGGCGGTGGTCGTGCTGGGCTGGGCATTCAAGCGTGGCATTGCCGACCCGCTGCTCAAGTTCGGCATGATGCCCATCGTCGTGGCCACGCTGGGCCTGTCGATCGCGATGAAGAACGGCATCCGCGCGGGTGTCAGCGCCGAGGCCTTCCCCTTCCCCTCGCTGTTTGGCGAGACGGTGTTCCATGTGGGCTCGGCCGTCATCACGGCCGGTGACATCGGCACCTTGCTGTGCGCGCTGGCCCTGGTGCTGGCCACGCAGGCCTTCCTGAACAAGACGGTGACGGGCCGGGCCATGCAGGCCGTGGCCCAGAACACCGACAGCGCCACCGTGCTGGGCATCAACGTGCCCCGCATGGTGTTCTACACCTTTGCCATCAATGCCCTGCTGGCCTGTGCCGCGGCGCTGCTGGTGACGCCCGCCTACCTGGCCAAGTTCGACATGGGCGAAGGCCTGTCGACCAAGGCCTTCTTCGCGGCCATCATCGGTGGCTTCAACAACTCGCGGGGGGCGCTGCTGGGCGGTGTCATCGTGGGCGTGAGCGAGAACCTCGCCGCCCATTACGTGTCGGCCGCCTACAAGGACGCCGTCGCCCTGGTCATCTTCATGTTCGTCATTCTGGTCAAGCCGCAAGGTCTGCTTGGCAAGAAGGTCGAGCGCAAGGTCTGAGGAGCACCATCATGAACCGCAATGTCATCGCAGGCGTGATCGGGTTGGCCGTGCTGCTGGCCGTGCCGCCCTTCCTCAAGAATTACGGCATTTACCTGTTCAGCTACTGGCTGGTCTACGTGATCGCCAACATGGGCCTCAACCTCACGGTGGGCTACGCGGGGCAGAAGTCCCTGGGGCATGCGGCCTTCTTCGGGATTGGCGCCTACACGGTGGCCATCCTGATGAAGGCGGGCATCAGCTTCTGGATCGGGCTGCCGCTGGCCGTCGTGGGCTGCTTCCTGATCGGCCTGGCCGTGGGCTTTCCGGCCCTGCGCGTGCAGACCATCTACCTGGCCTTTGCCACCCTGGGCTTCAACACCGCGGTGTGGCTGGTGCTGCGCAATGAGGAGTGGCTGACCGGTGGCACCTATGGCCTCAACGGCATCGGCCGTCCCTCGTTCTTCGGCCTTTCGCTCGATGGCTCGCTGGCCTACTACTACCTGGTGCTGGGCTTCACCCTGGTGCTGGGCGCGCTGATGTGGGGGCTGCTGCGCTCGCCCTGGGGCAAGGCCTTCACGGCCCTGCGCGACAACCCCATCCGCGCCGAAAGCCTGGGCATCAATGTGCAGGCCTACACCCTGCTGGCCTTTGCGATTGGCGCTGTGTATGCGGGCATCGCAGGCGCGCTGTTTGCCTCGCTGGTCGATTTCATCGAGCCGGCACCCTTTGCCATCGGCACTTCTTTCATGATGTACCTGATGCTGGTGGTGGGCGGGCCGGGTTACTTCCTCGGGCCCTTGCTGGGTTCGGCCGTGGGCGTGCTGCTGCCGGAGTGGCTGCGCTTTGCCCAGGCCTGGTACCTCTTCGTGTTCGGCTCGGCCGTGGTGCTGCTGATGCTGTGGCTGCCCGATGGCCTCTTGAGCCTGCCAGACCGCATCAGGGCCAAGCGCCAGGCCCGTGAAGCCTCTGCCGCCCGTGCCGCGGCCGCCGCGAAAGTCGGGGTGGCCCCATGAACGCCGCCCGCTCTGATCAAGGGAACACCATGCAACCCGTGCTCCAGGTTCGCAACCTCAAGAAGGCCTACGGGGCCATCCAGGCCGTGGCGGGGGTGTCGTTCGACGTCCGCCCGGGTGAAATCTTCGGCGTGATCGGGCCCAATGGCTCGGGCAAGACGACGATGTTCAACTCGGTGCTCGGCCAGATCACGCCCGACGAAGGCGCCATCGAGCTCAATGGACAGAGCATCGCCGGCGTGTCGCCGCAAAAGCTCAACCAGATGGGCGTGGGCCGCACCTTCCAGACCCTGCAGGTCTTCGGCAAGATGACGGTGCGCGACAACCTGCTGGTGGCCGCGCAGGAGCACCACGGCAGCATGTTCAGCCGCATGTTCGCGCCGGGGGATTCGGGCAATGGCGCCAAGGCCGACGCCCTGATCGACCAGTTCCGCATCCGCCATGTGGCCGACAAGAAGGCGGGCGAGCTGAGCTACGGCCAGCAGAAGCTGGTCGACATCGCCATGGCTTTCATGAGCGAGCCCGCCCTGGTGCTGCTGGACGAGCCCTGCGCCGGCGTGAACCCCAGCCTGGTCGGTGGCCTGAGCAGCCTGCTCAAGGAGCTGAACCAGACGCGCAAGAGCTCGTTCGTGGTGATCGAGCACAACATGGATTTCGTGATGGACCTGTGCCACCGGATCATGGTGATGGTCGAGGGACGGGTGATGGCCATTGGCACACCGGCCGAGATCCGCGCCAACAAAGAGGTGCTGGACGCCTACCTGGGGAGCTGAACATGATCGAATTCGACAAGGTGCTCGCGGGTTACGGCGAGTTCATGATCCTCAACAACCTGAGCTTCCAGGCCAAACGCGGCAAGATCACGCTGCTGCTGGGGCCCAATGGGGCGGGCAAGTCCACGGTGCTCAAGGCCATCTTCGGGCTGACCAAGATGCGCGGCGGCGCCATCCGGCTCGATGGGCAGGACATCACCGGCGCCTCGGCCAAGGACCTTCTGGTCAAGCACGGCATCGCCTTCGTGCCCCAGGGGCGCAACCTCTTCGGGCAGCTCTCGGTCTACGAGAACTTGGAGCTGGGCGGCATCACCCTGGGCATGAAGACCACGCACGAGCGCATCCCGGAGGTGCTGGACCTCTTCCCCCGCGTGAAGGAGCGCCTGCACTCGCTGGCCTCGTCCCTATCGGGGGGCGAGCAGAAGCAGCTGGAGGTGGGCCGCGCGCTGCTGTTGCGCCCCAAGGTGATCCTGATCGACGAGCCGTCCATCGGCCTGTCGCCCATGGTGGTGGCCGATGTGTTCAAGCTGCTGCGCAAGCTGGCCGACCAGGGCACCACGGTGCTGATGGTGGAGCAGAACGTCAAGAGCGCACTGAAGATGGCCGACGAGGCGATCGCGCTGGAGTCGGGGCGTCTGGTGCTGCACAAGCCTGCAGACGAGCTGCTGGCCGACCCCAATCTGGAGCGCATCTTCCTGGGTGGCGCGCACGCGGCACCGGCGCCAGCGTCGGTTTGAGCCCGGCTTGCGGGACAATCGCGACGCGCCCGCCGAGGGCGCCCCACCGCGACCAGGAGTTTCCGCATGGATGAGAGCAAACCGCAGATCGACGACCGCGACGTGATCGACAGCTTCGCGCGCGGCCTGCAGGTCATCGAGGCCTTCAGCGACGAGCACGTGCGCCTCACCCCCAGCGAGGCCGCCCGCCTCACCGGCATGACGCGCACGGCCGCCCGCCGCTACCTGCTCACCCTGGTGCGACACGGGTACGCCGACACCGACGGCAAGCTCTTCTGGCTCACCCCACGCGTGATGCGCCTGAGTCAGAGCTACCTCGAAGCGGCGCGCTTGCCGCGCCTGGTGCAGCCCTTCATCCAGCGCATCTCGATGCAGAGCGGCGAGACGGTCAACGTCAGCGTGCTCGATGGGCACGAGGTGGTCTATGTGGCGCGCAGCAGTGCGCCGCGGGGCGTCTCCATCGGCTACCAGGCCGGGGTGCGCGTGCCGGCCCATGTGGTCGCGCCCGGCATCGTGATGCTCAGCGCCATGGCCGACGACGTGCTCGACAGCTGGATCGACGCCCATGCCTTTGGCAACTTCACCTCCTTCACCGTGACCGACCGCCAGGACTTCCGCCGGGTGGTGCTGTCGGCCCGCGCCCAGAACCACTGGATCACGGCCCAGCAGTTCGACCTGGGCCTGTGTGGCGTGGCCATGGCGCTGAAGAACCGCAAGGGTGAACTGCAGGGCGCGATCAGCATGACGGTGCAGACTCAGGCCTACAACGAGGAACAGGTGGCCCAGCGCCTGCTGCCGCTGCTGCAGGACACGGCCCAGACCCTGCGCGCCTTGCTCTGACCACCGCGCCTGGCGGGGCGCGCGGGCAGGTGTGGCATCCGTCACGGGTACGTGCGCTGAGTGTTCGCGACTGGGCGCTGTGCGATCGTTTTGGGGGTTAGCCCTGCCTGTCGGCGGGGGCGGGAACATGACATCGTCCGGGGCATTGCGGCGGGTCCATCGCCGCCCCGGAGCACCTCACCATGATGAACGGCAAGACCACCCTCATTGGCCACATCGGCTATCCCACCGAGTCCTTCAAGTCCCCGATGATCTACAACCCCTGGTTCGACAAGCAGGGGATCAACGCCCAGGTCGTGACCATGGGCGTCAAGCCGGAGGACTTCCGCGCCACCTTCCCCGCCCTGTGCAAGCTGACCAACCTGCGCGGCTTCCTGGTCACCATGCCGCACAAGGTCGTGGTGATGGACCTGGTGGACGAGGTCACGCCCACGGCCCGCATCGCGGGTGCGGCCAACGCGGTGCTGGTGCGCCCGGACGGCACGCTGCTGGGCGACCAGTTCGACGGTGCCGGCTTCGTGCGCGGTGTGCAGCGCAAGGGCTTCGTGGTCAAGGGCGCGAAGGTGCTGGTGTCGGGCTGCGGTGGCGTGGGTTCGGCCATTGCCGCGTCGCTGGCCGCCGAGGGCCCGGCCGAACTGGCCGTGTTCGACATGCGGGCCGAATCGGCTGAAGGCCTGGCCCAGCGCCTCGCCCAGTACTACCCTGACATCCGGCTCAGCACGGGTTCGAACGACCCGGCTGGCTACGACCTCGTTGTCAACGCCACGCCCATGGGCATGAACGCCGACGACCCGCTGCCCTTCGACGTGAGCCGCATCGCCCCGAGCACCTTCGTGGGCGAGGTGGTGATGAAGACCGAGATCACGCCCCTGCTGGCCGCCGTGCAGGCCAAGGGCTGCCGCACCCAGGTGGGCACCGACATGCTGTTCGAGATGATCCCGGCCTACCTGGAGTTCTTCGGTTTCGGCACCGCCACGCCCGACGACCTGCGCGCCAGCGCCCAGATCGCCTACTGAGGCACAGCCCTTCAGGCCATGGCCGTGGCCAGCTGGCCCAGGCGCCTCAGGGCCTGGCGCTCGGCCGTGCCCCACTTCCCGCCCATGCCCAGGCGCAGGCAGTGGCGGAAGCGGTCGGTGGCGCTGAACATGGTGCCTGGCGCAAAGCAGATGCGTTCGGCCATGCCGGCGTGGAACAGGGCCAGCGAGTCGATCTGGCTGGGCAACTCCACCCAGAGGATGAAGCCCCCGGCGGGGTCGGTCACGCGCGTGCCCTTGGGAAAGTGCTGCGCGATCAGGCCCCGGGCCTCGTCCACCCGTGCCGCCACGGTGTTGCGCAGCTGGCGGTAACCAGCCTCGATGCCAGGTTGTGTCAGCAGGTCGGCCATGGCGCGCTCCAGCACCGCGGCCTGGCTGCCGCTGGTGGCGGCCTTGATCTGGCGCAGGTGCTCGGTCCAGCGGCCGGCCTCGACCCAGCCCAGGCGCAGGCCCGGTGCGATCGTCTTGCTGAAGGAGCCGCACACCATCACCACGCCCTGCGTGTCGTAGGCCTTCACGGCGCGGCGCTTGTCGTCCTCTTCGCACAGGTCGTTGTAGAGCACGTCTTCGATCAGCGGCACGCCGCGCGCCCCCAGCATCTGCGCCAGGCGCTTGCGTTCGGCGGGCGGCATGCTCGAACCGATCGGGTTGGAAAGCGTGGGCACGCACAGCACTGCCTTGATGGGCTGGGTGTCGAGTGCGAACTGCAGGGCGTCGAGCGAGAGCCCGGTGCGCGGATGCGTGGGGATCTCGAGCGCGCGCAGGCCCAGGTTTTCGAGGATGTGCAGGAAGCCGTAGTACGTGGGTGATTCGAGGGCCACCACGTCGCCTGGCTGGGTCACGGCGCGCAGGCACAGGGTGATGGATTCCAGGCAGCTGTTGGTGACGGTGATCTGCTCGGCATCGAAGCTGCAGCCCATGCGCAGGGCGTGGCGGGCGATGGCGCGGCGCAGCGATTCGTCGCCGTGGCCCGTGGGGTACTGACACAGGGTGTGGCGGTGGCGCTGGGTGGCGCGGCTCAGGGCACGGCGCACGCGCTCTTCCGGGAAGAGGTCGGCTGCGGGGCAGGCCGCGCCAAAGGAGGTGTAGGCCGGGTCGTGGGCCATGGCCAGCATCTGTGCGGCCATGGCGCTCACGCCCACGGCCACGGAGCCGACCGGCGGGCGCGAGGTGTCGGGCTCGGGCAGGCGCACCGGGCGGGCCGCCACGAAATAGCCCGAGCGGGGCCGGGCCTCGATCAGGCGGGCGTCTTCCAGGGTGCGGTAGGCCTGCACCACGGTCGACTGTGACACCCCGTGCTGCTGCGCCAGCATGCGCACCGAGGGGATGCGCTCGCCCCGTGTCAGCGTGCCCGTGCGGATCAGACCGGCCATGGAATCGGCGATCTGGAGGTAGAGGGTGTCGGCCTGCGTGTCCATGGCTTCATTCTGTATGGACTGCATGGAAGTGGACCAGTACAGATGCCGCTCACCCTGGCCAGCACAGCTTCCACATTTGGCTGCCAAACCAGTACAGATGGGCGAGGGCCCGACCGACACAGCGCCCCACAGGCCGGGTCTGACACGGTGAAACTGGTGGCCGGCTGTGCCTGTTGCGCCCGGTGCGGCCCGCCTATCGTGGGGGCACACCGACCCGAACAGAAAGCCCATCATGCTGAGCGCACCCCGTCTGTCTTCCGCCCTCTCTCCCCTGGCCGCCCAGCGCCTGCTGGTGGCCGGTGCCACCCGGGTGGCCCGTGTGGCCGCTGCGGTGGCGGTGATGGTGAGCGGCGTGGCGACCGGTGCGCAGGCCCGAGGCCGTGCGGCCAGCCGGCCCTTTGCGCTGGCGCCAGGGCTGTGTCTGCCGGCGGCTCAGGCGCGCAGCCTGCGCCTGTTGCCGGGGGATGCGCTGGTGGTGCGCGAAGGCCGGATCTGGCTCACCCGCGAGGGCGACCGCCGCGATCACTTCCTGCAGCCTGGCACCAGTTGGGTGGCCACGCAGCGCGAGGTGGTGGTCATCGAAGGGCTGGGCGAGGCGCCCAGCCGCTACGAGGTCGAGCGCGCGAAGCGCTGACCCAATCAGGCCTGTGCGACCTGGAAGCGCCGCGTGGTGCCGATCAGCTTGTCGGCCTGGCTGCGCAGCGAGGCGGCGGCCGCGGCCGATTGCTCGACCAGCGCTGCGTTTTGCTGGGTCATGGCATCGAGGTCGTTGACAGCGTGGTTCACCGTGGCCAGTTCGCGCGCCTCGCTGGCCAGGCGCTGGTTCATCTCGCTCATGCGCTGAGACACCTGGTCGATGGTGTCGATGATGGCGCTCATCTCGGCCTGGGCGTTCTGGGCCAGTTGCTCGCCGTGCCGCACCTGGCCACTGGCGTCGCGGATCAGGCCGCTGATCTCCTTGGCCGCATTGGCCGAACGCTGGGCCAGCTGGCGCACCTCGGCCGCGACCACGGCAAAGCCACGGCCCTGCTCGCCGGCGCGGGCGGCTTCCACGGCGGCGTTCAAGGCCAGCAGGTTGGTCTGGAAGGCGATCTGGTCGATCACGCCGGTGATCTGCGCGATGCGGGCCGAGCCCTGGGCGATGTGGCCCATGCTGTCGACCACCTCGCTGACGATGGCCCCACCCTTGTGCGCGGCCGAGGCCGATTGCGTGGCCAGGCCGGCGACCTCGCCCGAGACGTGGCCCGAGTGCGTGACCGAGTCGCTCAGCTGTGCCATGACGGAGGCGGTCTGCTGCAGGTCGGCGGAGGCGCGCTCCGAGCGCACCGACAGGTCCTGGCTGCCCTGGGCCACCTCGGCGCTGGCAGTGGCGATCATGTCGGCCGACACCTTCACCTCGGTCACCAGGCGGCCCAGGTGGGCCTGCATGCGGGTGAGGGCGGCGAGCAGGCGGGCCAGTTCGCGGCTGCCCTCGACCTGGATGGCCTGAGAGAGGTCGCCATCGGCCACGCGATCGGCCACGTGGATGGCCTGCAGCAGGGGCTGGAGGATGGCGCGGGTGGTCCACCACACGGCGGGCACCAGGCAGAGCAGGGCGGCCAGGGCCACGGCTCCCATCGCGACCAGGCGCAGCGAGGCCATGGCGGCCACCTCTTGCGAGCGGGCCAGGGCGTCGGCCTCCAGCCGGGTGGCCAGCTTTTCCACCATGGGGTCGGCTTCGTGCATGGTGGCCTTGGCCGGGCCCATCAATTCGTTGCCTTCCGAGGCGGTGACGATCTGCCCGGTGATCGTGCGTTGCAGCACCTCGCCGGCGGTCGCCTGGTAGCGCTGAAGCAGGGCGTCGATGGGCTGGCATTCGGTGCAGGCGCCGATGGTGTTCAGCCGGGCCAGGGTCTCGCGGCTGCCGGCCGAGGCGGCCTGCCACTTCGCCAGGTAGTCCTTGGCCTTGTCCACCTCGTCGATGCTCAGCAGCACGTCTTTTTCGTAGCGCCGCAGGTTGCCCATGTGTTGGCGCAGGTGCACGAGTTCGGATTGCGCAGCGAATTCCTGGTCCACAAAGTGGCCGAAGGTCTGCCGCACCTGGTAGAGACCCAGGCCGCCGAGGCCGCCAACGAGGAAGAGGGCGGCCACGGCGAGCGCGCCCAAGGCGAGCAGTTTGTGGCGAATCGAAAGGGAGCGAAGGAGGGACATGAGAGGCACCTGGGTCACGTGGCGTCGAGGCCTTATCGACGCACCGCCTTGGTGCTTGAGCGATGTCATCAAACGACGCGACTTTTTCCACACCCTGTCCGCTTGTCCCTGGGGTGGGCCCGGATGCCCTCCGGATGTCAGCGCAGGTAGGGGTTGTGCAGCCGCTCTTCGCCGAAGGTGCTTTCGGGCCCGTGGCCGGGCGTGAAGGTGAAGTCGTCGCCCAGGGGCAGCAACTTGCCCTTGATGGCGCCGATCAGGTGGGCGTGGTTGCCCTGGGGGAAATCGGTGCGGCCGATGCTGCCGGCAAAGAGCACGTCGCCCACGTAGGCGTGGCGTTCGCTCGGGTCGACGAACACCACGTGGCCGGGCGTGTGGCCGGGGCAGTGCAGCACGTCGAGGGTGCAGTGGCCGATCTGGACGGTGTCGCCGTCTTTCAGCCAGCGGGTGGGCGTGAAGTGCTCGGCCGGCGGGAAGCCGAACATCTGGCTCTGCTGCGGCAGGCCGTCGATCCAGAACTGGTCGCCCGGGTGCGGGCCGATGATGGGCAGGCCCAGCTCGCGCGCCAGCG
>NZ_JAIZVX010000244.1 GCF_021768455.1 Aquabacterium sp.
GGCGCCTTTGGCGTTTCTGGAAGCTGCATCCCCTCGATCACACCTACGGCTTTCCCATTCGGGGCACGGTTGCGATACGCCGTTACCACGCTGTAATAGACCCTATCGTCTGGTAGAGGCCAAGCAGCCAGCACTGCACAACCCTTTCTCCCCCGTAGGACCATCAGCCTGTCATAGCCGCTCATTGCGTTGAATTCGCAAACAATGGTGGTCCCATGCACGATGATGTCGCTAACGAAGCGGGGCACATCGTAGATGGTCGGATAGCCCCATTTGACCAAATCATGCCCCCGTTCCAGCCAAATGTGCCTCACCCCGAAGCCTTTATGTGGGCCTATATGCTTCCCAGCACGAAGGTAAATGTCCCCTCCAGGCTGGTTAAGCAATTGGCTTGTGACCTTCACAGCCCCCCAGCTATCAAGGGCGGTAAGCGGGTGCGCTATGTTGAAGTCTTCGTGGTGGTTGAACTCAACGGGGATGGGATGAGGCGGCGGCGCCTTAAAGCGTGACACTGGGAATCTCCGGCAGACAGGGGGCACCATGGTCTCATCACGACCACGCGCACCAGGAGGCCCATCGGCGTTCCGAGAAGGGGTATGAGGTCATAGGATTTGGCGCGGAGCTTACTACAGGAGCAACGCAAGTGGGCATCGCTTCAGGAGTGCCCATGTTTCGCCACATCACCCGCCCGGTTCATCCCCTGGTCGCCAACCTCGCCCACACCTGGCTGCGCTGGCAGGTCTGGCCCCAGGCCCTGGCCCTGCTGGCCGCGCGACTGTGCCTGTTCGAGGCCTTTGCCCGGTCGGGCTGGCTCAAGCTGCAGGACTGGGAGGCCACCCTGTTCCTCTTTCAGGAGGAGTACCACGTGCCCTGGCTGCCGCCCGAATGGGCCGCCTGGCTGGGCACGGGCGGTGAGCTCGTTTTCCCGACGCTGCTGGCCCTGGGGCTGCTCGCGCGGCCGGCGGCCCTGGGGCTCTCGGTGGTCAACGCCGTGGCCGTGATCGCCTACCCCGACCTGGCGCCCGCCGCCTTGAAAGACCACCACCTCTGGGGCGTGCTGGCCTTGGGGCTGGCGCTGTTTGGAGCCGGGCGCCTCTCGGTGGACGCCTGGTGGTGGGGACGGTGGGGGCGTCGCCTTGCCCCCTGGGCTCAGGGCAGTTCGGCCGATCCCATGCGGGCGGCGATCGTGCCCGAGCGGCTCAGGATGTAGCCCGAGGCCGGCTGCTTCTCGAAGCGCTTGGGGGCGGGCAGCATCACCGCCAGGCGGGCGGCCTGGCCGCTGCCCAGCCGGTCGGCGTCGGTGCGGAAGTAGTGGCGGGCCGCCGCCTGGGCGCCGAACACGCCTTCGCCCCACTCCACGTTGTTGAGGTAGATGTCGAGGATGCGTTCTTTGCCCAGCAGGCCTTCGAGCATGAAGGTCAGTGCGAACTCCTGCCCCTTGCGCAGCAGGCTGCGTTCGCTGCTCAGGAAGAGGTTCTTGGCGAGCTGCTGGGTGATGGTCGAGCCGCCGATCACCTTGGGCGTGACCTTGCTGGCATCGGGCGGGGGCGGCACAGGGCGGCCGCGCGCCTGGGCGCGTGCCACGGCGCGCTCGTAACGGGCCTGTGCCTGCTGACTGACCTTGTCGGCACGGGCCTTGGCGGCGTTGTTCTTTTTCCAGGCGTTGCGCAGCGCATCCCATTCGACGCCACCGTGGTCGGCAAAGTTGGCGTCTTCGCTGGCGATCACGGCGCGGCGCAGGTTGTCGGAGATGGCGCTGCCATCCTGCCATTGCTGGGACCAGCTGATGCGCCCCTGTTCGCGCAGCAGGCGCACCGCCTCGCTGCGCTGGAAGCTGGTGGACTCGGGCGCCAGCACGCGCATCAGGGCGATGCGGGCCGCGAAGTACAGCTGTAGGCTCAGGAAGCCCAGGAAGATCAGGAGGCTGATTCGCCAGACTGCGCGCATCGGGGGAGGGCCTTCGTGGGGTTCAGGGATGGAACGGGTGGGCTCAGTGCGCTGCTGCGGCGTCGACTTCCTGGCGCAGCGCGGCCAGCACCGGGGCGCTGTCGGGGCGCACGCCGCGCCAGAGCTGGAAGCTCTCGGCGGCCTGCTCGACCAGCATGCCCAGGCCATCGCGGCCGATGGCGCCATGGGCACGGGCCCAGTCCAGGAAGGGCCGGGCGGCGGGGCCGTACATCATGTCCAGGGCCAGGCTGCCCGGGCGCAGCACCTGTGGGCCCACGGGCACGCCTTCACCGCCCAGGCTGGCCGCGGTGCCATTGATGAAGACGTCGTAGGCCTCGCCGGGATCCTGCAGGCCGCGTGCGCTGAGCCGCGTGCCGTGGGTGGCGGCCAGGGCCGCGTGGCGGTCGATCAGGCCTTGCGCCTTGCTCACGGTGCGGTTGGCCACCACCACCTCGGCGGCGCCGGCCTCGATCAGGGGACCCAGCACGCCGGCGGCGGCGCCACCGGCACCCAGCAGCAGCACGCGGGCGCCCTTGAGCGACACGCCGGCGTTGACGGTGATGTCGCGCACCAGACCGGCGCCATCGGTGTTGTCGGCCAGCCAGCCATCGGCGTCGAAGCGCAAGGTGTTGGCCGCCTGGGCCAGCTCGGCCCGGGGGGTGCGCCGGGTGGCCAGCTCGAAGGCTTCGAATTTGAAGGGTACGGTGACGTTGGCACCCTTGGCCCCGGCCGCCACGAAGGCCTGGATGGTGGCGGGGAAGGCGTCCAGCGGGCAAAGCAGGCGGTCGTAGGCCAGGGCCTCGGCCACCACCTGGTCGCGGTGCACCAGGCCGACATAGCGCTCGCCGAACTGGCCGCGCATCACCTGCGCGACGTCGGCCGAGAGCTGGCGGGTCGCATCGCCCTGGTTGATCAGGTGCATGTGGCCGTGAAAGCGCGGGTTGGACTCGGTGTAGCTGTCGACCAGGGTCTCCATCATCGGCAGCGAGGCGTAGGAGGCCGCGTCGGGCATGTTGACCAGCAGCGCCATGTCGGCCGCGGCCAGCGCCTGGCGCAGGTAGACCGAGGGGCCGGGCGGGGTGTCCAGCAGCACGAT
>NZ_JAIZVX010000022.1 GCF_021768455.1 Aquabacterium sp.
ACCCATGCCGAAACCGATATGGTGGCGCTGGGCGTGTCGAGCGCGGCAATGAGGCGCTCCAGGCGCCGCAGGTTGCTGGCGTAGTCCGTGATCACCAGGCTGTTGTTGCCCGCGTTCACGTTGATGGTGTTGTTGGCGCTGATCAAGGGGCGCAGCACGGTGACCATGCTGGACGCGTTCTCATGCTGCAGGCGAAACACCTGGGTGCCCACCACATCCTGACCAGGAGCACTGCCATCGGTGCGCAGCGAACCGGCCTGCACCTTGCCCTCGGCCTCGGGCACCACCTTGAGCAGGCCCTGCGACTCGACCAGGGCGTAGCCCGCACCGCGCAAGGCCGCCGCAAACATCGCATGGGCCTGGGCCGACGACACGGGCGTATCGGTGTAAAGCGTGATCTTGCCCACCACGCGCGGGTCGACCACCACAGGGCGCCCCATGATGGCGGCCATGGCCCGCGCCACCGCGTCCACATCGGTGTTCGGGAAGTTCAAGGAGACCGACTGAGGCGCCACCGGCCTGGCGACCACCACGCCCTGCCCTGCGCACAACAGACCGGCGATCAGGGCCGACACCCAAGGTTTCCGAAACATCCTCACCACCCGCAAGCAAAGCGCGGATGCTGCCGCGCCCACGTCAAGCTGGGATGTGCGGATGTTGCTGGGTGGTCATGCGATCTGTCTGATCGGACACACGCTCAAGGTTGCTGGACGCCATGTGGCCGTTGGCGCCCACTGCCGCATCGTCTACCCACCGATGCCCCACAGCCTGTAAGTCCAGAACGAAGGGTCGGCCTTCACGCGCTTGAACAGCGACGCCGGGGTGAACCCTGTGATCCTGCGTGTTTGACGAATCATGTGGGACTGGTCAGCGTAGCCGGCCAGCGCAGCAACGTCGGGCCAATCGATGTCCTCGGGGCCATCCTCTTGGGCCAGGGCTTCAAAAAAAGCACGCTCGGCACGGCCCATCGCGAAGATTTCGCGGTGGGTCAGCCCCAGCCACTGCTTGAAGCGCCGCTCGAACTGCCGGACGCTGCGCCCCTTCTCGCTCATTGCAGCACGCCGGGCCAGATCCTCGCACCAATCGAGGACGCGCTGTTGCGGGGTACCGAGTGAGCTTGCTCCGCGCGCCACAAGGATCCGATGAACTGCTCTGTGAGGCGCATGCGGGCAAGGTCGTCTTGCGACGCCAGCATCGACTGCAAGAAACCGTGCCATGAAGCTGGCAGCACCTCGCGTGCATCCACCCACTTGTCCAACCAAGGGCCGACGTCCAACCCGGTCAGGCGCCGCAGAGCCTCTGGCCTGAAGAGGAGCATCAGGCCGTGAAACGGCGGTCGGCACCAGGTGGCCACCGGGCGCCTTTGGGGGCCATTGAAGGTGATGCGGGGGAGCGCACGCCTGGGCTGGGAACATGCCTGTTCGCCGCCAAGCTCGCACCATTCGCCTTGCCCCTGTATCCACCATGACAGGGTGCAGTAGGGAGAAGCCGGGTAGTGATTGAAGAAGTCGGCATCTGACATCAAGGGCATCGCATCCCAGCGCCGTGACATGGCCGCCAAAACGCAGCCAGAAAGCACATGGGAGGGCAACCACAGCTGGCCATCCCGGCCTGGCAAGTGAGTGGGGCTTGGCTTCATCAGGGCAATCTGTTGAACCCATTCTAGCCAGCGTTGCACAGCATGTCGGAAACGTTCTATCCCGAAATTCCACGGGCAGGCAGCATCCGCTTCATGACTTCTTCAACCCTGATCCCCGTTTGTGAAGACATCTGGCAGGCGCGACATGCGCTTGTTGTGCAAGGCGTGCCGGCGCACACGCGCATGACCGTGGTCCGACTGAGAAGCGGCCAACTCTGGGTGCACTCGCCAGTCCCTTTGTGCGATGAACTGCTCGCCCAGTTGAAGCAACTTGGCCCGGTGGTGGCGGTGGTAGCGCCCAATTGTGCCCACCACCTGTTCGCCGACGCGTTCATGCGGGCCTTTCCGCAAGCCACGCTGTACCTGGCACCCGGGCTGGCGCGCAAACGGCCCGACCTGCCGGGCCAGCCCTTGCCTGCGGAGCCTGGCCACTGGCAGCCTGACCTGAACTACCACCTGTGGCGTGGCATGCCGCTGATCAACGAGACGGTGTGGTTCCACGCCAGCAGCGGCACCCTCATCCTCACCGATGTCTGTCAGTGGTGGGCAGGCGAAACCTTGCCCTGGCAGGCAGCGCTGTGGGCACAGGTGACACGGGTGAGGCATCGCATGGGCGTGCCACTGCATGTTCGCGCCATGGTGCGTGACGCGGAGGCCGCCGCTGCCAGCGCGCAGCAGATCCTGGACTGGCCCATCCGCCGCATCAGCCTGGCGCACGACGCACTCATCGAAACGCAAGCCCGCGATCAACTGGCCCGCGCACTGACGCCCCTGCTTCGGAGAGCGCGCTGAGATGTGATCACCGCCCCAACGACTGAAGCGGGTGCGCGTCATCGGCAGCCAGGTGTCGATGGACATCTGGGACCGCCTCGACGCGCACATGGCCACCTTGAGCAAAAAACTCAAAAAACTCTTGGGGCCCCGCGGGATGCTGCGCCGGGTACGCAGGTTCAAGCCGAGGCCTGATTGAGGGTCCTTTCCGGCGACCACTCAATTCCCCCCTGGGGCGGCGGCCAATGTGGAAATAGAAAAAGCCCCGTAAATCAAAGACTTACGGGGCTTATCCTGGTGGGCGGTGCAGGGTTCGAACCTGCGACCCCTGCCGTGTGAAGGCAGTGCTCTACCGCTGAGCTAACCGCCCGAAACTGGTTCGGGTTTCACTGATCAGCAAAACGTTTTGTTTTGTTGTCGCGATCAGCGAAGAACATGACTATAGCACAGCTTCTAAAGATTTCCACAAACTTTTTCCACCGCTGGCTTTGTCGATGTCCAGCAACGCTTTCTCGAAGGCCTCCGCCTCCTCGGCGCTGGGCTCGATCACCGGCAGGTCGAAGGTGCTGAAGTCCACGGCCTCCAGTTCCTGTGTACCACCGCCCTCACCGCCTTCGTCGCCATCGGTGTCCACCAGCAGCGCATCCTGGCCACGGGTCATGTTGATGAAGACGGTCGCCAGCAGCTCCGCGTCCATCAGCGCGCCGTGCAGCGTGCGGTGGGTGTTGTCGACCTCCAGCCGTTTGCACAGTGCGTCCAGCGAGTTGCTCTTGCCCGGGAACATCTCGCGGGCCATCAGCAGGCTGTCGATCACGCCGTCCACGTGGTCGGTGAACTTGCCCTTGCCACAACGGGCCAGTTCGGCGTTCAGGAAGCCGATGTCGAAGGCCGCGTTGTGGATGATGACCTCGGCGCCCCGGCAGTAGTCGAGGATCTGGTCGACCAGGGTGGCGAACACCGGCTTGTCGGCCAGGAACTCGTCGGTCAGGCCGTGGATGCGCACGGCGTCTTCGTGGTTGGGCCGCTCGGGGTTGATGTAGAAGTGCAGGTGCTTGCCGGTCAAGCGGCGGTTCACCATCTCCACGCAACCGATTTCGATGACGCGGTCACCCGACTCCGGGCTCAGGCCGGTGGTTTCGGTGTCCAGGAAGATCTGACGAGACATGCGTACCCTCCCCGGTCAATGGTTCTCGCGGGCGTGGTTGATCGTGTACTTGGGGATCTCGATGGTGAGGTCCTGACCGGCCACGAAAGCCTGGCAGCTCAGGCGCGAGTTGGGCTGCAGACCCCAGGCGCGGTCCAGCAGGTCTTCTTCGGTTTCTTCGATCTCGTTGAGGCTGTTGAAGCCCTCTTTGACGATGACGTGGCAGGTCGTGCAGGCAGCGCTCATGTCGCAGGCGTGCTCGATCTCGATGTCGTTCTCCAGCAAGGCTTCGCAGATGCTGGTGCCGGGGGCAACAGTGAGTTCCTTGCCTTCAGGGCAAAGGCTGGCGTGGGGCAGGATCTTGATGATGGGCATAAAGGTCTCAGGTCTCGGGGATCAGACTTGGTCGATCTGGCGGCCGGCCAGGGCCTGGCGGATGCCACGGTTCATGCGCTCGGCGGCAAAGGCCTCGGTGCCTTGGGCCAGGGCCTTGGTGGCGGCTTCCAGGGCTTCGAGGTCCCCGCGGTCGCAACGCGAGCCGATCTGCGCCATCAGGGCGTCGATCTCGGCGCGCTGTGCGGGGCTGAGCAGGTCGCCATCGGCGGCCAGGGCGGTTCGGGTGGCTTCGAGCATGCGCTCGGCCTCCACGCGGGCCTCGCGCAGGGCGCGGTCCTTCATGTCGGCAGCGGCCGTGGTGAAGCCCTCGCGCAGCATGTGGGCGACCTGTTCGTCGCTCAGGCCATAACTGGGCTTGATGACCACGGTGGCCTCGACGCCCGAGACCTGCTCCTTGGCCGTCACGCTCAAGAGGCCGTCGGCATCGACCTGAAAGCTCACACGGATGCGCGCGGCCCCAGCGGCCATGGGCGGGATGCCGCGCAATTCGAAGCGGGCCAGGGAACGCACGAACTCGACTTGCTCACGCTCGCCCTGCACCACATGCACGGCCAGGGCAGTCTGCCCGTCCTTGAAGGTGGTGAAATCCTGCGCCAGGGCGCAGGGGATGGGCGTGTTGCGCGGGATGATGCGCTCAACCAGGCCACCCATGGTTTCCAGACCCAGGGACAGCGGCAGCACGTCGAGCAGCAGCAGGTCACCCTTGTCGTTGTTGCCAGCGAGCTGGTTGGCCTGCACGGCGGCGCCCAGGGCGACCACCTCGTCGGGGTTCAGGTCGGTCAGCGGGGTCTGGCCGAAGAAGGCGCCCACGGCATCGCGCACGGCGGGCATGCGGGTGGAGCCTCCCACCATGACCACGCCCTTGACCTCGTCAGGCTTGACCTTGGCGTCGCGCAGCACGCGCTTGACGGCCGCCAGCGATTTGTCGATCAGGGGCTTGGCCAACTCGGCCAACTGCTCGCGGGTGATCCGCACCGAGACCATGCCGCCCGAAAGCGCCACGCTGAGGTGGGTGCTGCCGTCCGTCGAGAGCTTCTCCTTGGCGCGGCGGGCCGCGACCAGCACGGCGCGCTTGTCCTGCGGGGTCACGGCCTGCAGCTTGGCGTCGGCCAGGGCGAAGTCGGCCAGGGTGTGGTCGATGTCGTCACCGCCCAGGGCCGAGTCGCCCCCCGTGGCCACCACCTCAAACACACCGCGGGCCAGTTGCAGCAGCGAGATGTCGAAGGTGCCGCCCCCCAGGTCGTAGATGGCGTAGAGGCCTTCGGCACCGTTGTCCAGGCCGTAGGCAATGGCCGCGGCCGTGGGCTCGTTCAGCAGGCGCAGCACGTTGAGGCCGGCCATCTGGGCGGCGTCTTTCGTGGCCTGACGCTGCGCGTCGTCGAAGTAGGCCGGGACCGTGATGACGGCACCGAAGAGGTCATCGTTGAAGGTGTCTTCGGCCCGCTGGCGCAGGCTGGCGAGGATCTCGGCCGAGACCTCGACCGGGCTCTTGGCCCCGCCCACGGTCTGCACGGCCACCATGCCCGGCTGGTCTTCGAACACGTAGGGCAGGCGACTGGTGTCGCCCAGGTCGGCCAGGCTGCGCCCCATGAAGCGCTTGACCGACACGACGGTGTTGACCGGGTCTTCGGCCTGAGCGGCCAGGGCCTCGAAGCCGATCTGGCGGCGCAGCTTGCCGGTTTGCGCATCGTTGAAGTAACGCACGGCCGAGGGCAGGATCACGCGGCCCTGCTCGTCGGGCAGGCACTCGGCCGAGCCATGGCGCACGGCGGCCACGAGGGAATGGGTGGTGCCCAGGTCGATGCCCACCGCCACGCGGCGCTGGTGGGGGTCGGGCGATTGCCCAGGTTCGGAAATTTGCAGCAGGGCCATGGGGTCTCAGCGGGTCGGGGTCGGGACGGCCAGCCTGGAGGGGTCAGGCTTCGTCTTCGTATCGTTCAAGTCGGGCATCGATCTCCTCGCTGAGGCGGTCGATGAACATGAGGGCGCGCACTTCCTGCGCGGCCTGGGCGGCGTTGGCGTCCACATCGAGCAGCTGCGTGACGAGGGCCAGACGGGCCTTGCGCTGCGCACTGACCTCGTCGGACAAGGCCTGCACCTGCTCGGCGTTGTCGG
Source organism: Aquabacterium sp. (assembly GCF_021768455.1). Lineage (GTDB taxonomy): Bacteria > Pseudomonadota > Gammaproteobacteria > Burkholderiales > Burkholderiaceae_C > Aquabacterium. The sequence continues at coordinate 6,066 of NZ_JAIZVX010000022.1, forward strand.
CCTCTTCGAGGGCCTCGCGCCAGGTCATCTGTTGCATGAGGAAGGCGCCCGGCATGGCCGTGTTGCTCTCGGACTGCACCGGCACACCGGCGAGTTCGCAGAGGTAGGCGGCCCGCTTGAGCGGGTCTTTCAGGCGCTGGTGGGCCTCGTTCACACGCACGGCCCATTGCATGGCCACGCGCTGGGAGGCCGCGCCTTCGGCGGCAAAGCGGTCGGGGTGAACCTTGGCCTGCAGCGCTTTCCACGCACCATCGAGCTGGGCGCGGTCGAGCTGGAAGGCCTTGGGCAGGCCCAGGAGGGTGAAGTCGTCGGCGTCGATGTTCATGGCCACAAACCTGTCTGGTCGAAAAAACGAAACCCCACCACAGGGTGGGGCTTCATCCGACGCAAGGCGCGTGCCTTGCTGGCGGCGGGCTGCAGACAGCCCGGCTCACCTCAGATGCGGAAGGATTCCCCGCAACCGCAACGGTCGCGCTCGTTGGGGTTGTTGAACTTGAAGCCCTCGTTGAGGCCTTCTCGCACGAAGTCGAGTTCGGTGCCATCGATGTAGGGCAGGCTCTTCGGGTCGACCAGGATCTTGACGCCCAGTTGCTCGAAGACCACGTCTTCCGGGTTGACCTCGTCGGCGAACTCGATCTTGTAGGCCAGACCCGAACACCCCGTCGTCTTGACACCCAGGCGCACGCCCACGCCCTTGCCACGACGGCCCAGGTAGCGGGTGATGTGGCGCGCGGCCGCTTCCGTCAGGCCGACGGACATGCCCTCGGTGATGGCTGCGATTTCAGCGAGCGGGCCATTGCCCGGACCGCTGGTGCAAGAAGCTGGGGTGGCTTGCTCAGGCGACATTTTTGGCCTTGTAGTCGTTGACGGCGGCTTTGATCGCATCTTCGGCCAGGATCGAGCAATGGATCTTGACCGGGGGCAAGGCCAGCTCTTCGGCGATCTGGGTGTTCTTGATCTCCAGGGCCTCGTCCAGGGTCTTGCCGCGCACCCACTCGGTCACGAGCGAGCTCGATGCGATGGCCGAGCCACAGCCATAGGTCTTGAAGCGCGCGTCTTCGATGACGCCGGTGCTCGGGTTGACCTTGATCTGCAGTTTCATGACGTCGCCGCAGGCCGGCGCGCCAACCATGCCGGTGCCCACGGACTCGTCGCCCTTGTCAAATCCGCCGACGTTGCGGGGGTTCTCGTAGTGGTCGATGACTTTGTCGCTGTATGCCATGGTGAGACTCCAAATTCAGTGTGCAGCCCATTGGATGGTGCTGATGTCGATGCCGTCCTTGTACATGTCCCACAGAGGGGACAGTTCGCGCAGCTTGGCCACGCGGTCTTGCAAGGTGGTGACGACGAAATCGATTTCCTCTTCCGTCGTGAAACGGCCGATGGTCATGCGCAGGGAGCTGTGGGCCAGCTCGTCGGAACGACCCAGGGCACGCAGCACGTAGCTGGGCTCCAGGCTGGCCGAGGTGCAGGCAGAGCCGGAGGACACGGCAATGCCCTTGATGCCCATGATCAGCGACTCGCCTTCGACGTAGTTGAAGGAGACGTTGAGGTTGTGGGGCACGCGGCGCTCGAGGTCGCCGTTGACGAAGATCTGCTCGATGCCCTGCAGGCCGGTCAGCAGGCGCTGGCGCAGGGCCAGGATGCGTGCGTTCTCCGAAACCATCTCTTCCTTGGCGATGCGGAAGGCCTCGCCCATGCCGACGATCTGGTGCGTGGGCAGGGTGCCGGAGCGCATGCCGCGCTCGTGGCCGCCACCGTGCATCTGCGCTTCGATGCGGATGCGGGGCTTGCGGCGCACGTACAAGGCGCCGATGCCCTTGGGGCCGTAGGTCTTGTGCGAGGCCAGGCTCATCAGGTCGACCGGCAGGGTGGCGAGGTCGATCTCGACCTTGCCGGTGGCCTGTGCGGCGTCGACGTGGAAGATGATGCCCTTCTCGCGGCACAGGGCGCCGATGGTGGCGATGTCCTGGATGACGCCGATCTCGTTGTTCACGAACATGACCGAGATCAGGATGGTGTCAGGGCGGATGGCCGCCTTGAGCACATCGAGGTCGAGCAGGCCGTCTTCCTTGACGTCGAGGTAGGTGGCTTCAAAGCCTTGGCGCTCGAGTTCACGCACGGTGTCGAGCACGGCCTTGTGCTCGGTCTTGACCGTGATGATGTGCTTGCCGCGCGACTGGTAGAAATGGGCTGCGCCCTTGAGGGCCAGGTTGTTGGACTCGGTGGCACCCGAAGTCCAGACGATCTCGCGAGGGTCGGCACCGATGAGTTCGGCGACCTGCACACGGGCCTTCTCGACGGCTTCTTCAGCGGCCCAGCCGTAGGCGTGGGTGCGCGAAGCGGGGTTGCCGAAGTTTTCGCGCAACCACGGGATCATGGCGTCGACGACACGGGGGTCCACCGGGTTGGTGGCGCCGTAGTCCATGTAGATGGGGAAGTGCGGGGTCATGTCCATGATGGGGACTCAAACAATGCTGGCGCTGACCAACGGCTCGGGAGGATGCCCTGCCCGTCTCAGCGGCTGGCTCAGAGCTGCGCCGGGCGCAGCGGGAAACCCGGGATTATCGCGCTTGCCGGAACCCGGGCACTTGCCTGGGCCCGACAAGACCTTTACTTGGTCAGGGCTGCGCCCAGAGCGAAAACCGAGTTCGGGGCGGTGACCTTGATCGGCTTGACCACGGGCTGGGTGGAGATGGCGCGCTTGACCGGCTGCGCCTCGATGGAGACGCCCTTGGCAAGCTGGTCTTCCACCAGCTTGCGCAGAGAGATGGAATCGAGGTATTCGATCATCTTGTTGTTGAGCGCCGTCCAGAGGTCGTGCGTCATGCAGCGGCCGCCGTCGTCGCCACCCATGCAGTTCTCTTTGCCGCCGCAGCCGGTGGCATCGATGGGCTCATCGACCGCCACGATGATGTCGGCCACGGTGATGTCTTCCGCCTTGCGGCCCAGCGAGTAACCGCCGCCCGGGCCACGGGTGCTTTCCACCAGTTCGTGGCGGCGCAGCTTGCCGAAGAGCTGCTCGAGGTAGGACAGCGAAATCTGCTGGCGCTGGCTGATCGCTGCCAGGGCGACCGGACCGGTGTGCTCACGCAGGGCCAGGTCGATCATCGCGGTGACCGCAAAACGGCCTTTGGTCGTCAAACGCATGGCTAACTCCTTGGTCAGGAACTCGAAAAGGCGCCCGCAGCCGCCTGGGGTTTACCAGTATCAGACCCCTGCGGGATCTCCGCGGAATCCGGCTCACCCTAATCCCGAGTGAATGACTCAATTATAGGGAAGCCCACTGATTTGGTCAACTTCAGATCAGGGAGTTCCCTGAGTTCCTGACGATGAGGGCGATAGCCTCCATCAATCAAAAAGCGGGCCAGCACAGGCGCGCCCTGTGAGCCGATCAAACCTGAGTCAGCGCGTGGGGTTTGTTCCGACAGACACGACAACTTGTCGCAAATGCCCCATCAGGCCCTCGCAAGCGGCTTCGACCAGGTCAAGCACGGCGTCGAAGCCGGCAGGGCCACCGTAGTAGGGGTCGGGCACGGTCTGCGCACCGGCATGGGGGGAGTCGGCGGGCAGGAACTCGGTCAGGCGGCGAAGTTTGCGGCGCAGGGCAGGATCGTCGGGACAGGCGTCTTCGAGCAGGGCGTGGTTGTCCCAGTCCATCGCGAGGATGAGATCGAAGCGCTGGAAGTCGTCCTCCGCAACCTTGCGGGCGCGCAGGTGACCGAGGTCATAGCCGCGCTGGGCGGCGTGCTTCTGGGTGCGGGGGTCGGGAGGGCTGCCCACGTGGTAGGCGTGGGTGCCGGCCGAATCGACCTGCACCCAGGCGTCGAGTCCGGTTTGCCGCAGCTTGTGCTGCAGCACGCCTTCGGCCGTGGGACTGCGGCAGATGTTGCCCATGCAGACCATGAGGACCTTGTAGGTCATGGGATTGCTCTCCGTTGGCGGCGTCGCATCGCTCTCATGAAGCTTGCCTGCGCCGCGCAGGCGTTTCAACCAGTTCATCGGGTTCATGACAGGGTCAGTGAGGGCGCAGGCTATCACGTGCCCCGCTCACCCGTCGTTTTTGACCAAAACCTATACCGTCTCTCGCAAACCAGGGAAATTCCTGAGGCTTGCGTGCAATTTCGTACCACTAATGTCGGGAATCGTACCGGCGGCCGCAAGAGCCCAAACCTATTCTTCGTCTCCGGCAGGTCGCCCGAGACAGCGGCCACCGATTCAACGCCTTCTCCCCACAACACACGCTGGAGACAATCCATGAAGCTCAAGGCATCCCTTGCACTGGCCTTTGGTCTGACCGCTTTTGGCGCCCACGCCGCCACCGAACTCGTGATCGCAACCGTGAACAACGGGCACATGATCGAGATGCAAAAGCTCAGCAAGAACTTCGAAGCCGCCAACCCCGGCATCACGCTGAAGTGGGTGACGCTGGAAGAAGGCGTGCTGCGCCAGCGCGTGACCACCGACATCGCCACCAAGGGCGGGCAGTTCGACATCATGACCATCGGCATGTACGAGGCGCCGATCTGGGGCAAGAAGGGCTGGCTGCAGGAGCTCAAGACCGACGCCGCCTACGACGCCGACGACCTGCTGCCGGCCATCCGCAATGGCCTGTCGGTGAACGGCAAGCTGTTTGCCGCCCCGTTCTACGGCGAGAGCTCCATGCTCATGTACCGCAAGGACCTGGCCGACAAGGTCGGCGTGACCGTGCCAGAGCGCCCCACCTGGGCCCTGATCAAGGACCTGGCCGCCAAGGTGCATGACCCCAAGAACGGTGTCTATGGCATCTGCCTGCGCGGCAAGCCGGGCTGGGGTGACAACATGGCCTTCCTGAGCACGCTGGTCAACACGTACGGTGGCCAGTGGTTCGACATGCAGTGGAAGCCGCAGATCGACAGCAAGCCCTGGAAGGACGCCATCACCTTCTACGTCGACCTGCTGAAGAACTACGGCCCCCCGGGCTCCAGCGCCAACAGCTTCAACGAAATCCTGGCCCTGACCAACGCCGGCAAGTGCGGCATGTGGATCGACGCCACCATCGCCGCCTCCTTCGTAAGCGATCCGAAGCAGTCGAAGGTGGCCGACAAGATGGCCTTTGCACAGGCCCCCACCGCCGTGACGCCGAAGGGCGCCAACTGGCTGTGGTCGTGGAACCTGGCCATCCCGGCCGGCTCGCAGAAGGTGGAAGCGGCTCAGAAGTTCATCAGCTGGGCCACGTCGAAGGACTACATCCAGCTGGTGGCCAAGACCAATGGCTGGGCCAACGTCCCGACCGGCACCCGCAAGAGCACCTATGCCTCGGCCGAGTTCCAGAAGGCCGCCCGCTTTGCGTCGGCCGAGAAGACCGCCATCGACAGCGCCAACCCGACCGACTCGACGCTGCCCAAGTCGCCGTATGTGGGCGTGCAGTTCGCTGCCATCCCCGAGTTCCAGGCGATCGGCATCACGGTGGGCCAGCAGATGAGCGCGGCGCTGGCCGGCAAGACCACGGTGGACGCGGCCCTGAAGGCCTCGCAGACCGCGGCCGACCGTGAGATGAAGAAGGCCGGCTACTACAAGTAAGCCTGCCGCGTCCGGGCCCATGCAAGGGCTCGGACCTTCACCGGGCGCGCAGCCCGACCTGCGTCGCGTGCGCGCCCTGCCCTGCCCCTCGGGACCCTGGACCCCTCTCATGAACCGATTCCTGCCCCGTGCCCTGATGGCGCCTGCGGTGATCACGCTCTTCCTGTGGATGATCGTGCCGCTGGTGATGACCATCTACTTCAGCCTCATCCGCTACAACCTGATGCAGCCGGATGTGACCGGCTTTGCCGGCATCGAGAACTTCGAATACTTCCTCACCGACCCGTCGTTTTCGGTGGCGGTGATGAACACGGTGCTGCTGCTGGGCAGCGTCATCGTGATCACGGTGATCCTGGGCGTGGCCCTGGCGCTGTTGATCGATGCGCCCTTCCCCGGCCGCGGCCTGGTGCGCGTGCTGCTGATCTCGCCCTTCTTCGTCATGCCCACGGTCAACGCGCTGCTGTGGAAGCACATGATGATGAACCCCATCTATGGCGTGCTGGCCCAGGTGTGGACCTTCTTCGGCGCCCAGCCCGTGGACTGGCTCACCGACTTCCCGCTGGGCAGCGTGATCATCATGATCAGCTGGCAGTGGCTGCCCTTTGCGACCCTGATTTTCATGACCTCGCTGCAGTCGCTCAACCGCGAGCAGCTGGAGGCGGCCCGCATGGACGGCGCCAACTACCTGCAGCAGCTGCGCTACATGGTGCTGCCTCACCTGGGCCGCTCGGTGGCGGTGGTGGTGATGATCGAGCTGATCTTCCTACTGAGCGTGTTCGCCGAGATCTTCACGACCACAGGCGGCGGCCCGGGCGATGCGAGCACGAACGTGGCCTTCCTGATCTTCAAGCAGGCCTTGCTGAACTTCGACGCCGGTGTGGCCTCGGCTGGCGCGCTCTTCGCCGTCGTGCTGGCCAACATCGCCGCCGCCTTCCTGATCCGCATGGTCGGCAAGAACCTGGATTGAGGTGAACCCATGAACCACCCTTATCGTTTCCCTTGGGCCCTGCTCGTGCGCACGGTGTGCGCCTGGGGCGTGACCCTGCTGCTGTTCTTCCCGCTGGGCTGGCTGTTGATGACGGCCTTCAAGACGGAGTTGCAGGCCATCGCCGTGCCGCCCGAGCTGTTCTTCAAGCCCACCCTGGCCAACTTCCATGAGGTTCAAGAGCGCAGCGACTACCTGCTGTACGCCAAGAACTCGGTGGTGACCAGCGTGGTCTCGACCCTGCTCGGGCTCCTGATCGCGGCACCGGCGGCGTATTCGATGGCCTTCTTCAAGGGCCCGCGCACCAAGGACATCCTGATGTGGATGCTCTCGACCAAAATGATGCCCGCCGTGGGCGCCCTGGTGCCCATCTACGTGCTGGCCCAGAAGACGCACCTGCTCGACACCCAGCTGGGCCTGATCATCGTGTTCACGCTGAGCAACCTGCCCATCATGGTGTGGATGCTGTACTCGCACTTCAAGGACATCCCGCACGAGATCCTGGAGGCCGCGCGCATGGACGGCGCCACGCTGTGGCAGGAGGCCTCCCAGGTGCTGCTGCCGCTGGGCATGGGCGGCCTGGCCTCCACCGGCCTGCTGTGCCTGGTGCTGAGCTGGAACGAGGCCTTCTGGGCGCTCAACCTGAGCTCGGCGCAGGCCGGCACGCTGGCCACGCTGATCGCGTCCTACTCCAGCCCCGAGGGCCTGTTCTGGGCCAAGTTGTCGGCGGCCTCGCTGATGGCCATTGCGCCCATCGTCGTGTTCGGCTGGTTCAGCCAGAAGCAGCTCGTTCAGGGCCTGACCTTCGGCGCTGTGAAATGACCCTCCCCCCGTTACGCGATCACGCTCAGGCGATTCTGCCGTTTGTTCTCCATTCAAGTTAAGAGTCCCAGCATGGCATTCCTGCAACTCAAAGGTTTCCACAAGCGCTTCGGCGATGTGCACACGATCAAGGGCATCGACCTGACGATCAACAAGGGCGAGTTCATCGTTTTCGTCGGGCCCTCGGGCTGCGGCAAGTCCACCCTGCTGCGACTGATCGCCGGCCTCGAAGAGGTGAGCGATGGGCAGCTGATGCTCGATGGACGCGACATCACACACGCGCCATCTTCCAAACGCGACCTGGCGATGGTGTTCCAGAGCTACGCGCTCTACCCGCACATGAGCGTGTACGAGAACATGAGCTTTGCGCTCAAGCTGGCCAAGGTGGACGAGGCCGTGATCCGCGAGAAGGTCGAGCGTGCCGCGCGGATCCTCAACCTCACCAGCTACCTGGACCGCACGCCCAAGGCGCTGTCGGGCGGCCAGCGCCAGCGTGTGGCGATTGGCCGCGCCATCGTGCGCAACCCCAAGGTGTTCTTGTTTGACGAGCCGCTCTCCAACCTGGACGCGGCCCTGCGCGGCCAGACCCGCGTGGAGATCGCCAAGCTGCACCGCGAACTCGGCGCCACCACCATCTATGTGACGCACGACCAGGTGGAGGCCATGACCCTGGCCGACCGCGTGGTGGTGCTGCGCGATGGCCTCATCGAACAGGTGGGCACGCCGCTGGAGCTGTACGACCGCCCGGCCAACCAGTTCGTGGCCCAGTTCATCGGCACGCCGCAGATGAACGTGGTGCCGGCCGCCCAGCTGCCGCAGTTCGAGCAGGTCAGCGGCCTGACGCTGCCCGCGGGCGGTGCCATCGGTCTGCGCCCGGAGAGCGTCACGCTCACCGCCCCCGACCAGAGCCCCATCCATGGCCGGGTGGAGCTGCTCGAAGCCCTGGGGGCCGAGACCCTGATCTACGTGACCACCCCCAGTGGCGCGCAACTGGTGTCGCGCCTGAACCAGCGCACCAGCCTGCAGGCCGGTCAGACCGTGGGCGTGCAGATCGACACCGACGCCGCCCACCTGTTCGACGCCCAGGGCCGCATCACGCGCACCGGCGCCCAGGCCGTGGGCCTGGCGCACTGAGGCCCTCACCCGCTCACCCCACGAGCCACCTCTCATCTGGAACCATCATGACCACGCCTTCTCAACCCCTCGTGATGCTGCACCTGGGCCTGGGCTCCTTCCACCGGGCCCACCAGGCGGTCTACCAGCACCTGCTGCACAGCCAGGGCGACCACAGCTGGGTGCTGGCCGGCGGCCACATCCGCCCGGACATGCCCGAGACCATCGCCGCCCTGCAGGCCAGCGGTGGCGCCTACACGCTGGAGACCATTTCGCCAGCGGGTGAGCACGTCTACACGCGCATCACGTCCATCCAGCGCGTGATCCCGCACGATGCGCAACTGGCCGGGCTGACCGCCTGTGGCGCCGAACCGAGCACCCGCATCATCTCCTTCACGGTGACCGAAGCGGGCTACTACCTCGATGCCCACAACCGGCTGGACCTGGGCTTCGCAGACCTGGTGGCCGATGTGGCCGCCCTCAAGGCCGGCCAGGCGGGCAGCACCATCTACGGTGCGCTCACCCAGATCCTGCGGGCCCGCATGCAGCAAGGCAGCGGCGACGTCACCCTGCTGAACTGCGACAACCTGCGCCACAACGGCGACCGCTCGCGCAGCGGCCTGCTGCAGTTCATCGACCTGATCGGCGATGCGCCGCTGAAGGCCTGGGTGGAGGCCCACACGAGCAGCCCGAACGCCATGGTCGACCGCATCACCCCACGCCCCACGCCGGCTGTGCGCGAGCGCGTGAAAGCCGCCACCGGGGTGGACGACGCGGCGGCGCTGATGGGCGAGAGCTTCATCCAGTGGGTGATCGAGGACCGCTTCATCGCTGGTCGCCCTGCCTGGGAAAAGGTGGGCGTGGAAATGGTGCAGTCGGTCGATGCCTACGAAGAGGCCAAGATCCGCCTGCTCAATGCCACGCACAGCTGCATCGCCTGGGCAGGCACCCTGGTGGGCATGCTCTACATCCACGAAGGCACCCACGATGCCGAGATCCGCCAGATGGCCTTCGATTACGTCACCGACGACGTGATCCCGGTGCTGGACACGCCAGAGCACCCCTGCCCCATCCACTTGCCCACCTACCGTGACGTGGTGCTGGACCGCTTTGGCAACCCGGCCATCCAGGACACCAACCAGCGCGTGGCCATGGACGGCTTCAGCAAGATCCCGGGTTTCATCGCGCCCACCTTCCGCGAGCGCCTGGCCCGTGGCGAAACCATCGACAGCGTGGCCATGTTGCCTGCGCTGTTCCTGGCCTACCTGCAGCGCTGGCACGCAGGCCTCATCCCCTACACCTACCAGGACCAGGCGATGGACCCGGCCGTGGCCCACGCCATCTGCGAGGCCGCCGACCCGGTCGCCGCCTTCTGCGCCGACGCCACGCTGTGGGGCCCGCTGGCGCGTGACGAACGCCTGGTGAGCGCCATCCGCCGGGCCAGCGAACGTGTGGCGGCCTTTGTGGCCCGCCGCGCCTGAGCACACCGTCCGACATCGCACGCTGAAGTCATTCAACAGGAATCGTCCATGAGCAAGAAACTGCAAGGCAAACACGCCCTCCTGACCGGTGCGGGCGGCGGCATCGGTCTGGCGGTGGCACTGGCTTATCTGCGAGAAGGCGCTCACTGCACGGTGGCCGACATCGGGCCCCAGCCTTCCGAGGCCTTCCTGGCCGCCACCGCCGAATTCGGTGACGCCGTCCAGTACGTCAGCGCCGACGTGACCCGGCTTGACAGCATCGACGCCCTGATTGCCTCTGCGGAAGCCCGCTTTGGCGGCATCGACGTGCTGTTCAACAACGCTGCGGTGTTCGACATGGCCCCGCTGCTCGAGAGCGACGAGGCCAGCTACGACAAGCTCTTCGCCGTCAACGTCAAGGGCCTGTTCTTCGTGATGCAGAAGGTGCTGGCGCGCATGGTCCGCCATGGCCGCAAGGGCTCGGTCATCAACATGAGCTCGCAGGCCGGCCGCCGAGGCGAGGCCCTGGTCTCGCACTACTGCGCCACCAAAGCTGCCGTGATCAGCTACACCCAGAGCGCTGCGCTGGCGATGGCGCCGCACCGCATCCGCGTCAATGCGATCGCGCCCGGTGTGATCGACACCCCGATGTGGGCCCATGTGGATGCGCTGTTCGCCAAGTACGAAAGCCTGCCGATAGGCGAGAAGAAGAAACGCGTCGGTCTGGCCGTGCCCCTGGGTTACATGGGGGCACCGTCCGACATCGCAGGCCCTGCGGTGTTCCTGGCCAGCGATGATGCCGCCTACGTGACCGCCCAGACCCTGAACGTGGACGGTGGCTCGGTGATGAGCTGAGCCCTGTTCTGGGAACCGATGCCATGACCCAGCGCGACCGCCTCGCCCCCAGAAACCTGCCCCGACAACGCCAGCCGGAGCTGGAACACGAACACGTTCGCAGCCCCGCACTGGGTTATGAGTCTCCCGAGGACGTGGGCTTTGTGAGATGCCTCTCACACGGCTTCCCGACCCCGCTGGCCCGCTGGCACCACCACGACGAGTACGAACTGCACCTGATCAACGCCACCTCGGGCAAGGCCTTTGTGGGCGACTGGATCGGCCCGTTCCAGCCCGGTCACCTGGTGCTGGTCGGGCCGCGCCTGCCACACAACTGGGTGTCGATGGACCTGCCGGAGGACGGCGTGCCCCAGCGCGACCTGGTCATCCAGTTCCAGCACGAACCGATTGCCCAGGCTGCGGCCCACATCCCCGAGCTGGCCGAGGCCCTGCCCATGCTGGAACGCGCCCGCCTGGGCATCGAGTTCTTCGGCATGGGCGAACGGGCCGAGCAGCACTGGCACCGCATCAAGGGCAGCCGCGGTCTGCGCCGCTTCGCGGCCTTCAGCGAGCTGCTGGGGGACCTGGCGCACTGCACGGACTTCCGCCTGCTCTCCAGCGTTCAGATGCAAAGCGCCGGAGACGATGACCAGCTTGATCACATCAACGCGGTGGTCAGCCGGATCACGAACGACGTGTCCCAGGCCTTCTCGGCCTCGCAACTGGCCACCGAACTCGGCATGAGCGAGAGCCGCTTCTCGCGCTTTTTCCGCAAGGCCACGGGCAACACCTTCACCGACTTCGTCAACCGCGTGCGCGTGAACCGCGCCTGCCAGCTGTTGATGGACTCCGACCGGCTGGTCACCGACATCTGCTACGAGGTCGGCTTCAACAACGTGGCGAACTTCAACCGCCGCTTCCTCGAGATCAAGGGCATGACGCCCACGGAATTCCGGCGCCAGGCCGACACCCGTTTCGGCATGCCGCCCCTGGTGCGCAAGGCCTGAGCCCGGCCCCAGGCACCCGACCACCCTGCACAGAAAGCCTTTCACCATGTTCCTCGGCATCGACCTCGGCACCTCCGAGATCAAGCTGCTCCTGCTGGACGCGCAGCACCGCATCGTCGCCACCACGGGCGAAGCCCTGAGCGTGCAGCGCCCTTATCCCCTGTGGAGCGAACAGCACCCCGACCACTGGTGGGCGGCCTGCGACCAGGCCATGCAGCGCCTGGCCCTGCTGCAACCGCAAGCCATGCGGCAGGTGCAGGCCATCGGGCTGTCGGGCCAGATGCACGGCGCGGTGCTCCTGAGTGCCGACGACACCGTGCTGCGCCCTGCCATCCTCTGGAACGACGGCCGCAGCGCCGAGCAATGCCAAGAACTGGAGCGGGCCTGCCCCACCCTGCACGCCGTGGCGGGCAACCTGGCCATGCCCGGCTTCACCGCGCCCAAGCTGCAATGGGTGCGCCAGCACGAGCCCTCGCTGTTCGCCCAGACGCGGCGGGTGTTGCTGCCCAAGGACTGGCTGCGCCTGCAACTCACGGGCGAGGCCGTGAGCGAGATGTCCGACGCTTCCGGCACGCTCTGGCTGGACGTGGGCCGGCGAGACTGGTCGGACACGCTCCTGGCCGCCACCGGCCTGAACCGCTCGCACATGCCCCGCCTGATCGAAGGCAGCGAGGCATCGGGTGCACTCAAGCCTGAGTTGGCGCGCCGCTGGGGCCTGCCTGAGGGCGTGGTGGTGGCCGGCGGCGGCGGTGACAACGCGGCCAGCGCCGTGGGCATGGGTGCGGTACGGCCCAACCAGGGCTTTGTCTCGCTGGGGACCTCGGGTGTGATCTTCCTCTCGTCGGACCGATTCCGTCCCAATCCGGCCACCGCCTTGCATGCCTTCTGCCATGCCCTGCCCGGCACCTGGCACCAGATGAGCGTGATGCTGAGCGCCGCCAGCGCCATCCGCTGGGTGCGCGAGCTGATGGGCCTGAGCAGCGAAGCCGAACTGATGGCCCGCATCGCCACGCTGAGTGCCGCGCAACGTGCCGCCGCGCCTCTGTTCCTGCCCTATCTTTCGGGGGAGCGCAGCCCGCACAACAACCCGCATGCACAGGGCGTGCTGTTTGGCCTCACTGCGGCACACGATGCGGCCAGTGTGGGCTACGCGGTGATGGAGGGCGTGAGCTTCGGCCTGCAGGACGGCTGGGAAAGCCTGGAAGCCGCCCCGGGCAGCGTGGACGCCTTGTCCTTGGTGGGCGGCGGTGCGCGCAGCGCCCTGTGGGCCCGGCAACTGGCTTCCGCCCTTGGCGTGCCCCTGCTCACGCACGAGGGCGGCGAGGCCGGTGGCGCCCTGGGCGCGGCCCGACTGGCCTGGCTGGCCGTGGGTGGGCGCGTGGACGAGGTCTGCACCACGCCGCCGGTGTCGGCCCGCTTTGAGCCGGATGCCGCCCAACAGGCCGAACTCGCCCCACGCCGCCAGCGCTGGCAGAAGCTCTACCCGATGCTGGCCGAGGCCTTCCCCACCCCTGCCCGCGCCTGAGCCAGGGCACGTGCCCGCGCCTTGTGGCGCCAGCGCAGCCAGCCCGTCAGGCCCAGCGGCACCGGCGCCAGACCACTGAGCAAGACCAGAATGCGCCCCGGCCAACCGGCCACCTCGCCGTTGTGCAGTGGGTGCAACCAGGCCATCAGCGTGTCGGCGGGGCTGTCCTGCAGGCCATCGCGCACGGCCACCACCTCGGCCGTTGCCGCATCCACCCACACCTGGGTTCGGGGGAAGCGCCGACTGGGCTCGCCAACCTGCCACAGTTGCACGCGAATCAGGCCCCCGCCCACCGGCGCGCTTTCCACCCAGCGCAACCGAGCCTGCGGGAAGCACTGCCCGGCCAGGCTCACCGCTTGAGCCAGCGAAACCACTGGCGGGCCCTTCACGACCACGGCGGGCGGGTGGAACACCGGGCCGACACGGTGCAAGGCCATGGCCAGGGGCTGGTGCCAGGTCAGCGCCATGCCTGTGGCCGCCAGCATGAGCAGGACCACGGCACTGGCCAGGCCCGTGAGCTTGTGCCAGTCGTAGACCTGCCGCTCGATGGCCGCCCCGCGCTTGAAGCGCCAGGCCTGAGGCCAGCCCCCGGAACGGGGCCACCACAGCACGAGGCCTGACACCAGCGACACCGTCATCAGCACCCCGAGCGCCCCCACCAGCTGCCGCCCATCGAGGTCCAGCAGCAGGCTGTAGTGCAGGTCGTAGAGCCAGGTCAGGGGCTCATCGCCCCAGATGGCCTCGTGGCCCACCACGGCGGTGTACGGATCGACCCAGACCATCAGCGGCGCGAAGGCCCGGTCGGCCGACTCCACCGGCTTCATGTAGCGGGCCACGATGGGCTCGCCCGGCTTGAGGGGCAGTTCGAGGCGCCAGGCGCCGTGGCGGTCTGGGTGGGATCGCCGCAAGGACTGGTGCACCCGGTCGAGGTCGATGCCCTGGGCAGGGTCGGCCAAGGGCTGCGCCGCCTGCACCGGCTGCGCCCCGCCAGCAGCCGAGTGCAGGGCCGTCAGCACCTCCCGGTAGACCACCAGCACACTGCCTGTGAGCCCGATGACGAGCCAGAAGCCCAGCAGCCCCAGGCCCAGCCAGCGGTGCAGGCGGACCCAGAACTGTCGGCGGTGTGACCAGGTCTTGGAAGCCGCCATGCTCAGAAGCGCACCGTGGCCGAAAGGTAGGCGGCGCGGCCATCGGCCGGTGCGTGCAGAGACTGGCTGCCATCCCACCAGGCGTAGCCATAGGACCGGTCAAACAGGTTCTTGACCTGCAGGTCCAGGCTGATGCGCTCGTTGACCGCGTGCTTCACGCCCACATCGGCCACCACGAATTGACCATATCGGCCCGTGCTGTTGGTCGAATCCAGGAAATAGCTGCTTTGGGCGCGCACACCGGCCGTGGTCTCCCATTTCGCGTCGATGCGCCACTTCGCCCCCACCGAAGCCAGGGCATGGGGAACGTGGTCGACCTCCTTGCCACGGGTCAGCGGGGCACTCGGATCGGGCTCGACGATCACGGCCCGCTGCAGGCTCAGGCTGAACCAGGCGCTGAGGGCCTCGCCCGGGTTGATGTTGAGCTGCAGGTCCTGACCCTGGCGGCGCGTGGCGCCCAGGTTCTCCGAATCGCCGCTGGGGTCGTTGAGCTTGCGGTAGATCTCGCCGGTGGCGGTCTGCGTCCAGCTCGCGAGGCGGCCTTCCAGCCAGGGCAGCGGTCGGAACTTCCAGCCGAATTCCCACCCTTCGTTCAGCGAAGGCGCCAGATCGGACGTGCGAGGCGGCACCTTGTAGCTGGCCGCGCCCACGCCCACCTGGAAGCTGCGGCCCCAGTTGGCATACAGGCTGTGGCCACTCACGGGCGCAAACACCACGCTCAGCTTGGGCTGGCGAATCTGGCCGTAGTCGTTCAGGGTGTAGCGTTTGCCGGTGAGCCGGTTGTCGAGCTGACCCGAAAGGGTGTCGATGCGGTAGGCCGGCAGGATCGTCCACTGCCTGGAGGGCGTGATCACGGCCTGCACGTAGCCGCCGAGCGTGTCGAAGCTGAAGGCCTGCGAGCGCGTCTGGCTGCTGCGCACCTGCGCCACCGTCAGGTAGCGTTCGCTGACGTTGTCCTGCCATTCGCGCTGCAGGCCGCCTTCCAGCTGCCACAGGGGCGTGGCCCGCCAGGTCAAGCTGCCGATCAGCCCCCGGTGGGTCTCGCGCACGTCGCGCTCCTGCTGGCTGACCGTCGACGAGAAGGTCACATACCGGTCGTCCTGGATCTGATTGCGATACGCCCGCGTCAGCCACGACAGGCCCTGGCCCAACTCGCCCTCGGCATGGGCGCTGAGCTGGCTGAGCTGACGGCGGTCTTCGTCGCTCGCGTTGTGGCGCGGCGACTGGGTGGGATCGGCCTTGCCTTGCGCCAGGGTCAGGTAGCCGGCTTCTTCGGCGCGGGCATCGTGGGTCCGGGCGATCAGGCCCGCACGCCAGCCCTCTCCCGCCGGCTGGTAGAACCATTTGCCGGCCAGGTTCAGCTTGCGGGTCGCGCTGTGCGCCCGGTATCCCTCGCTCTGGCGCCAGCCCACAAAGTAGTTCTGGGACCAGCCCGATTCACCCTCCAGGCCTTTGGCCAGCTGCACCTCGGCCGTGCCAAAGCTGCCTGCCGTGACCCGGGCCTCCCCTTCGTTGCCACCCTGACGCGTGAGGACCTGGGCGTTGCCCGCGATGTTGTGCAGCCCCCAGCGTGGGTCATTCGTGCCGCGCACGACCTCGATGCGCTCGATCTCCAGCGGCGAGACCAGATCAAGGAAGGGCATGTTGCCGTCGTTGGTGTTGGACGGGATGCCGTCGATCAGCAGCTTGACGGCGTTGACATTGCCCTCGCCATTGAAACCCCGGAAGGACAGCTTGCCCGAGGTCGTGCCCTGCTTGAACTCGGTGAGCATGACGCCCGGCACCAGGCCGAACAGGGCCCAGCTCTGATCGACATTCTGGGCAGACAGGACTTCGGCGCCGACCACATCGACCGAGGTCAGGATGCGCCGGCTGGACAGCGGACCGGTGGCCGGTGCGCTGACCGTGACCTGGCCCAGGGTGAGGGTGGCATCGTCCGTGGACTGGGCGGTGGCGGCTGTGGATGCGGCCGTGGCGGCCAGCGCACACAGGGGCGCGGCCATGCCGAGATGGGCAAAAGACTTCATGGTGGAAAACCGTTCTGGCGATGACACAGGGCGGCACCACGCCGGCTCGGTGCACGGCATGGCGCCACGTGGGCGGGGTGTCAGACCAGAGGCGGCGGGCCGCGGGGCCGCGGCGCAGCCCAGGCGAACAGCGGCCGGTGCGACCGCAGGAAGAGCGTGGGCAGCAGCCCATCAGCGACGCGGGGCAACAGCCCCCACCGAGGCAAGGATGGCGGTGCCCAGGCCTGGTGCTGGAGGGCACACATCGGGCAATCGTCGTGCGAGGCCATGGACTCGGGCTCAGAGCCTGGCAGCCCGACCTTCATCAGCTTCAGCGGCTGGCCCGTGCCGTCACTGCGGCACACCACCTGCCAGCTCGGCAGGCCCTGCGTGGCCTGCAGCAGGCGCGAGAGCGTGGGCACCAGCACCGCCGCACACAGGCAGGCGAGCACCACGCGGGCGAACCAGCGTGGGTGGCGAGGCAGCGTGACGGTCGGCATGAGGTGCGTGAATGTAAACCACCGGTTCATTCAGGTGGCTGCGCTGCCTCAAAAGCCAGCAACACAGCAGACGCCTCAATGTGACACAGCCCCAGCGCATCTCTTCACCAGAACAACCCGCGTCCTGTGGCTCATTTAGGCGACAGCGCCGCCGGGGCCACATGGTCGTGCACCACCGCGCCAAAGGCCTGCTCCTTGAGCAGGGCCAGCTGGTCGCGCAGGCGAGCGGCCTTTTCGAACTCCAGGCTGCGGGCGGCCTCCAGCATCTCTTTTTCGATCTGCTTGATGCGCTTGCCCAGGTCTTTCTCGGACAGCGCCTCGCTGCCTTCCATGGACTTGGCCATGGCTTCGGCCGCCTTGAGGTCGTCCTTCGCCGCGTTGGACATCACGCCGTCGATCAGCTCCTTGACCTTCTTGTTCACCGTGCGCGGCGTGATGCCCAGCTCCAGGTTGTGCGCGATCTGCTTGGTGCGACGCCGTTCGGTCTCGTCCATGGCCTTGCGCATGGAGTCGGTGATCTTGTCGGCATACAGGATGGCCTGGCCGTTCTGGTTGCGCGCCGCCCGGCCAATGGTCTGGATCAGGCTGCGCTCGCTGCGCAGGAAGCCTTCCTTGTCGGCGTCCAGGATGGCCACCAGCGAGACCTCGGGGATGTCCAGGCCCTCGCGCAGCAGGTTGATGCCCACCAGCACGTCGAAGGTGCCCAGGCGCAGGTCGCGCAGGATCTCCACCCGCTCCACGGTGTCGATGTCGGAGTGCAGGTAGCGCACCTTCACGCCGTTTTCGGTGAGGTAGTCGGTCAGCTGCTCGGCCATGCGCTTGGTCAGGGTGGTGATCAGCACGCGCTCGTTCTTCTCCACGCGGATGCGGATCTCCTGCAGCACGTCGTCCACCTGGTGGGTGGCCGGGCGCACCTCGACGATGGGGTCGAGCAGGCCTGTGGGCCGCACCACCTGCTCCACCACCTGGCCGGCGTGCTCGTTTTCATAGGCCGCGGGCGTCGCACTCACGAACACCACCTGGCGCATCTTGGTTTCGAACTCGTCGAACTTCAGCGGGCGGTTGTCGAGTGCCGAAGGCAGGCGGAAGCCGTACTCCACCAGCGTGGTCTTGCGCGAGCGGTCACCGTTGTACATGCCACCCAGCTGGCCGATCATGACGTGGCTCTCGTCCAGGAACATGATCGAATCCGCGGGCATGTAGTCCACCAGCGTGGGCGGCGGGTCGCCCGGGGCCGCGCCCGAAAGGTGCCGGGTGTAGTTCTCGATGCCCTTGCAGTGGCCCACCTCCTGCAGCATCTCCAGGTCGAACTTGGTGCGCTGCTCCACGCGCTGCGCCTCGACCAGCTTGTGGTCGGCCAGGAGTTGCTTGACGCGCTCGTTGAGCTCCTGCTTGATCGACTCGATGGCCTTGAGCACCTGCTCGCGCGGCGTCACATAGTGGCTGGAGGGGTAGACCACGAAGCGCGGAATCTTCTGCTGGATGCGGCCGGTGAGCGGGTCCAGCAGCGAAAGCGAATCCACCTCGTCGTCGAACAGCTCCAGGCGCAGGGCCAGCTCGCTGTGCTCGGCCGGAAAGATGTCGATGGTGTCGCCGCGCACGCGGAAGGTGCCGCGCGTGAAGTCCATGTCGTTGCGCTTGTACTGCATGCGGATCAGCTGGGCGATCACGTCGCGCTGCCCCATCTTCTCGCCCTTGCGCACGATGAAGCGCATCTGGGTGTAGTCCTCGGGCTTGCCGATGCCGTAGATGGCCGACACGGTGGCCACGATGACCACGTCGCGGCGCTCCAGCAGGCTCTTGGTGGCGCTCAGGCGCATCTGCTCGATGGCCTCGTTGATGGCGCTGTCCTTCTCGATGAAGAGGTCGCGCTGGGGCACATAGGCCTCGGGCTGGTAGTAGTCGTAGTAGCTGACGAAGTACTCCACCGCGTTGTTCGGGAAAAACTCGCGGAACTCCGCGTACAGCTGCGCCGCCAGCGTCTTGTTGGGCGCGAAGACGATGGCCGGGCGCCCCTGGCGGGCGATCACGTTGGCCATGGTGAAGGTCTTGCCCGAGCCCGTCACACCCAGCAAGGTCTGGTAGCTCAGGCCGTCTTCGATGCCCTCGCACAACAGGTCGATGGCCGTGGGCTGGTCGCCCGCCGGGGGATAGGGCTGGTAGAGCTCGAAGGGCGAACCCGGGAAAGAGACGAACTGCCCCGCAGGCGCTTCAGGCACGCCTTCGCTGGCAGGGACAGCGGCATCCGGGACGGCATTCTTGACTGGCATGGGGGCACCGAGGCGAAGGAAAGAGAGGCCAGGCAGCACGCTGAGCGCACGCACCCGGCCGGGCACGACCCTCCACTGTAAGGCGTGGCAGCCCAACGTGCTCGGCCAGGGGCCTTGACGGGGGGCTGCGCCTCGCCACGGCGAATCCCCCAAACCGAAGCCCCCAAACGGCCCATGGCGTCACAGGGTCGTCACACAGGATCCCTATCGTCCGCCTCGGCCACATGGCTACACCTTGCCGCCTGCGCGGCCCTCATTCCCTTTTGCTCCGGCAGTACACCCGATGTCCCAACACCCCTCGTCCAGCCGCCGCCAGGCCCTCAAGTTCTTCTCCACCATCCCCATGCTGCCCCTGGGCGCCGGCGCGGCGTCCACGCTGCTCTCCGGCTGCGGCGGTGGTGGCGACAGCGCCACGCCCACCACGGCGGGCGGCAGCACCACGGCCACCTTCGTGTCGGCGGCGTTCACCAGCACCCCCGCCCCCACGGCGACCGCAGACCGCGCCACCACCTACACCACCTCGCAGATGGTCGTCACCCTGAGTGACCACAGCACCCGCAGCTACAACCTGGCCTACGAGCCCTATTTCCTGACTGGCACCACCGTGTCCGACGGCCAGGGCGGCACCATCGTGGCCGGCGGCTACTACGACATCCAAAACCAGCCCATCATGGACACCACGGGCAGCACGGCCCGCCAGTTCTTCAGCGATTCGCCCGACGGCACCTCGCTGCTGACCGTGGCCAACGCCAGCGTGAGCGGCGTGACCGGCAACGCCGTGTTTGCCGTGGTGCAGTTCGAATACACCACCTACGCCCAGGATGGCAGCACCAGCATGTACGGCAAGCTGCCCTCGCCCATCGCCGTGCTCACCCTCGACCAGAACCCCAGCACGGGCAAGCTCACGCTGGTGAAATACCACAACGTCGACACCTCGGGCGTCAACGGGCTGTGGATCACCTGCGGCGCCAGCCTCTCGCCCTGGGGCACGCACCTCTCCAGCGAAGAGTACGAACCCGACGCCTGGAACCTGCCCAGCTACTGGAGCGCCTTCCAGACCAACCTGGGCTCCACCAGTGTCTCGCCCTACCACTACGGCCACCTGCCGGAGGTGACCGTCAAGGCCGACGGCACCGCCACCATCAAAAAGCACCACTGCCTGGGCCGCATCTCGCACGAACTGGTGCAGGTCATGCCCGACAACCGCACCGTGCTGATGGGCGACGACGCCACCAACGGCGCCCTCTTCCTCTTCGTGGCCGACAAGGAAAAAGACCTCTCCGCCGGCACCCTCTACGTGGGCCAGTTGCAGGACACCTTCGACACAGCCTTCCTGGCCGGCACCAACACCGTCAGCTGGAAGTGGATCAAGCTCGGCTCGGCCACCAGCGCCGAGATCAAGGTCTACATCGACCTGCTGGCCAACGGCACGCTGAGCAAGTCCGACATCATGGACGTGAAGACCTCCGACCCGTCGGACAGCACCTACACCAAGATCAGCATCGGCGGCGCCAAGAACTGGATCAAGGTCGTCTCGGGCATGGAGAAGGCCGCCGCCTTCCTGGAAACCCACCGCTATGCGGCCCTGATGGGCGGCAGCATGGGCTTCACCAAGCTGGAGGGCACCACGGTCAACATCGCCGACAAGGTGGCCTACTCGGCCCTGCAGAACATGGAGACCTCCATGGTCAGCGGCGCCACCGCCTGGGACAGCGCCAGCAAGATCGCCCTGACCTCGGCCCTCAAGGCCGGTGGCGTCATGGCGCACACCCTGGGCAGCGGCCAGATCGACACCAGCGGCAACGCGATCGACAGCGCCTGGATCCCCTCGGTCACGAAGATGCTGCTGACCGGCGAAGACATCAGCGCCGACAGCCTGGGCAACACCGCCAACCCGGCCACGGTCGCCAACCCGGACAACCTGAAGTTCTCGGAAAAGCTGCGCACCCTCTTCATTGGCGAAGACAGCGGCCAGCACACCAACAACTTCCTGTGGGCCTACAACGTCGACACCAAGCAGCTCTCGCGCATCCTGTCCATCCCGGCGGGCGGTGAATCGACCGGCTTGCACGCCGTCGACGAGATCAATGGCTGGACCTACATCTCGAGCAACTTCCAGCACGCTGGCGACAGCAGCTACGTGCGCGGCAACACCGAACTCAACGCCGCGGTGAACGCGAACTACAACAACAAGTTCAGCGCCGCCGTCGGTTACCTGACCGGCACCGCCACGAGCCTGAAACTGAGCGCCTGACGCCCATTTCGGCACCACCGCGGCGCCCCTTCTTCTGGAAATTGACACAAGAATGGGGCGCCGCGGGCCATTCAGGCACCCGTTTGGCGCAAGAGACCGATAAAATACAGGGTTTGTCCCAGACGTTCTCCGTTTGCCAACCGCGAGCGGAGGGCCCCTCGGGGACCACACGTCCCCACGTATCGACCTCACTCCAACCGACCGGAGACTGCTTGCATGGCCTCGCTGTTTGCTTCCGTTGAACTCGCCCCCCGCGACCCCATCCTGGGCCTCAACGAACAATTCAATGCCGACACCAACCCCGCCAAAGTGAACCTGGGCGTGGGCGTGTACACCGACGACCAAGGCAAGCTGCCGCTGCTGAAGTGCGTCGCCGCCGCTGAAAAGCAGCTGGCCGAAACCCTCAAGCCCCGCGGCTACCT
Organism: Aquabacterium sp.; assembly: GCF_021768455.1. Taxonomy (GTDB): domain Bacteria; phylum Pseudomonadota; class Gammaproteobacteria; order Burkholderiales; family Burkholderiaceae_C; genus Aquabacterium. The sequence goes on from NZ_JAIZVX010000022.1 coordinate 27,974, forward strand.
GCCCATCGATGGCATCGTGGCTTACGACAAGGCCGTGCAAGGCCTGGTCTTCGGTGCCGAGCACCCCGCCGTCAAGGGCGGTCGCATCGCCACGGCCCAGGCCATCGGCGGCACGGGCGGCCTGAAGCTGGGCGCCGACTTCCTCAAGCGCCTGAACCCTGCGGCCAAGGTCCTGATCTCGGACCCGAGCTGGGAAAACCACCGCGCCCTGTTCGAATCGGCCGGCTTTGAAGTGGGCACCTACCCCTACTACGACGCCGCCAACCGCGGCATCAACTTCGCCGGTCTGATCGAAACCCTGAAGGCTGCCGCCGCCGGCACCATCATCCTGCTGCACGCCTGCTGCCACAACCCGACCGGCTACGACCTGTCGGACGCCCAGTGGGAAGAAGTCATCGCCGTGATCAAGGCCGGCAACCTCGTGCCGTTCCTCGACATGGCTTACCAGGGCTTTGGCAACGGCATCGCCGAAGACGGTCAGGTCGTCCTGAAGTTCCTGGAATCGGGCCTGAGCTTCTTCGTCTCCACCTCGTTCTCCAAGAGCTTCTCGCTGTATGGCGAACGCGTGGGCGCCCTGAGCATCGTCAGCGAAAGCGCCGAAGAGTCGAACCGCGTGCTGAGCCAGCTCAAGCGTGTGATCCGCACCAACTACTCCAACCCGCCCACGCACGGCGCCCAGGTGGTGGCCACGGTGCTGACCAGCCCCGAGCTGCGCAAGATGTGGGAAGACGAGCTGGCCGAAATGCGCGACCGCATCAAGCTGATGCGCACCGCCCTGGTCAACGAGCTGACCGCCGCCGGCGTGCCGGGCGACCTGAGCTACATCACCCGCCAGAAGGGCATGTTCAGCTACTCCGGCCTGAACGCCGCCCAGATGCAGCGCCTGCGTGCCGAGTTCGGCATCTACGGTGTGGACTCGGGCCGCATCTGCGTGGCCGCGCTCAACAGCGGCAACATCAAGGCCGTGTCGGCCGCGATCAAGGCCGTGATGTAAGCACAACGTCAACGCGCACCCGGGAAAGGGGCCCTGCGGGGCCCCTTTTTCATGGCTCGCTCAATCGTGCTCGTGGGGCTGGCGCCAGCCGGCCAGCACGTCCATGTGACTGGCCTTGCGGATCACGGGGTTGTTTTCCATGTCGCCAAAATCGGCGGCGTCGTAGCGCTGGTAGGCCTCGGTTCCGCGCGCCGGCACCGGCCAGCTGGCAGGCGGCAGCGCATGCCGAGCCTGCAGGGTGAAGCGCACGCTGCGGCCCTGCTCCTGGCGCAGCACGCGCTGGGCCACGCCCGCCTCGTCCAGCCAGTCCACCTCGATCTGTTCGTGGCCCATGCGGCCTTTGTAGCGGGTCACGCCCGCCTTCGCATCCCGCCCCACACGCTGCAGCTGCGGCAGCTTGCGGGCGTCGAACAGGGTGGCCAGGCTGTCCCATTGCGGGTAGACGTTCAAGGTCTTGAGCTCGCCGGTGGAGTAGGCCACCACACTGCGGTCGGCATGGAACACGCGCTCGAAACCGATGTGTCCCTGGGCGCTGCGCGTCCAGATGTCTTCCAGCTCGGGGCGCTGCACCACGGCGCGCTCGCCGTCGCGCAGGAGGTACCAGGTCTGCACCTTGCTCACCTTGCCGGCCTGCCACCGCACGCTGTAAGACAGGGCCTGGGGCCGCTCGGCCTGCAGAGGCGCCGCGGCCTCGGGCGCCACGTCGGACGCGGCCTCAGGGGTCTGCACGGGGGTGGGGGCCGAGGTCTGCGCCCACGTGGGGCCGATGAGCGCGAGCCCGCAGGCCAGGGTCAGCGCCAGGGGGCGAACCGAACAGGTGAACCGCTTCATGTTCAGGCTTTCTCTGTTTGAAAAAGCCTTCGCCACCCCGAGGGCAGCGAAGGCAAAAGCCCGCCACGGGGCAGGCTCTGGCGTGTGGGCCTGCAGGCCCTCACTCTTGCTCAGAAACCGAATGCTTCCTTCATCACGTGGAAGATCCAGTTCTGTTCCATGCTGCCGCGCACCAGGTAAGCCTTGGGGCCACGGGCCCAGACGCCCACGTCTTCACCGGCGTGGGTTTCCGAGCTGCTCAGCGGAATGGCCGCCTGCTGCAGGAAGCCCAGGGCCGTGGTGTCGACGCTGCTCAGGTCAGGGCGCACGCCGGAGGCGATCTGCGAGGCCGTCACACCAGGGCCGTTCATGTAGCCCAGGGTGGTGTAGGGCTTGCCGTCATCGGCCAACGAGGGCGAGACCGAGGTCCCGTCCACATTGGGCACAGGCTTGACCAGGCCCAGGATGTCGTTGCCGCGGTGCGGGTAGCCCGCCACCGTGAAGGTGTGGCTGTGGTCGGCCGAGACGATGATCAGGGTGTCGGCATCGCTGGTCAGCTCCATGGCCTTGCGCACGGCGTTCGACAGCTCGATGGTGTCGAGCAGTGCGCGCTTGGCATTGCCGGCGTGGTGGCCGTGGTCGATGCGACCGGCCTCGACGTGCAGGAAGAAACCATTGGGACTCTTTTGCAGCAGCTTGATCGACTTCTCGGTCATCTCGGTCAGCGAGGGCTCACCGGCGGTGTCGGCCTTGCGGTCGGCTTCGTACTGCATGTGCGAAGGCTCGAAGAGGCCCAGCACCGGGCCGCTGGTGGCCGGGTCGATGGCATCGAAGCCGGCGCGGTTCCACACATAACGGGCATCGCCACCTCGGGTCGAGACCCACTCGGCGGTCAGGTTGCGACCATCGTTGCGGCGGCCGACCGTGCCACTGTATTCCGGGTCCTTGAGGGTCTTGGGCAGGAAGTAGGTGCGGCCACCGCCCATCGCCACCTTCAGGCTGTTGCGCACGGTGGGCGACACCTCGATCAGCTGGCGTGCGATGTCCTTCACCGGGTTGGCGTAGTTGGCGCAGGTGCTGCCGATTTCCTTGTCCGACTCCCAGTCACGCACGGCGGTGTGGGCGTAGGTGGCGGCCGGGGTGGCGTGGGTCAGGCGGGCGGTCGACACCACGCCCGTGGCCTTGCCGTAAGCGGCGGCCAGCTCCAGCATGGTCGGCAGGGACTTGGTGGCGATCACATTGCCGTCGCACTCGAAGCGGGCCGTGGTGTGGTTGACCGACAGCATGCTTTCACGGGTCTTGTAGCCCGTGATCATGGCCGTCATGGTGGGCGCCGAATCGGAAGTCTGCTGGTCCCAGGAGTACGTCTTGGAGAGGGCGCTGTAAGGCAGGGTCTCGAACGAGAGGCGGTTTTCTTCGCCGGTCTTGCCGTTCAGTTGACCTTCGAGGATGCGCGCGGCGGTCTGGGTCGAGATACCCATGCCATCGCCCACAAAGAAGATCACGTTCTTGGCGCGGCGCACATTGGGCACCAGGCGCTTGCCCTCGGCAATGAACTGGTTGCCGGCGTTGTACCAGTCCTGCACGGCCTCCGGGCCCTTGACGACGGGGGCCACGGTGGTCGCGGCCTGGGCGGGCGACAGCGCCAGCCACAGGCTGCTCAGGGCAGCGGCGGCGGTGAGGGAGAGTTTGAACATGGGGACTCCTCGAATCGGTCTCGGTGGACCGTCAGACACGGTGTAAAGGGATGGGCTCAACGACGGCGGGCGCGCAGAGTGCCCGCGACGCCCAGGCCCGCCAGGATCAAGGCCAGGCTCTGCGGCTCCGGCACGGTCGACACCTGCAGGGCGACGTTGTCGACCCCCACCTGCAGCGAACCCAGGGTGTTGGCCGCGGCGATGCGCAGGGTATAGGTCTGCCCCGCCAGCAGGCCGGTGTTCGACCAGCTGGCTTCGTAGTGCGTGTACGCACTGGGAGTGGCCAGCAGCGATGGCGACAGCGCCAGGCTGTAGAGCACATCGGTCGCGTCGGTGCTGAAGGCGGAGGCGCCGGCCTTGAGGATGTCGACGCGCACCTGCACGTTCTCGGCGTCGGTCGACAGGCCGAGCGCGGCCGACGAGAAGCTCGTTTCGGCGCCGACGTAATGGACGAAAAGGTCCAGCGACAGGGTGGCACTGGCCGCGTCTTGCGCGCCCAGGGTGAAGGACTGGCTCAAGGCCGCACGCGACGGCGCGATCAGGTCGATCAGGCCGTAGTAGTGCCCCGAGGCGGCGCCGGCGGTGGCTTCGCCGCTCACGGGGGAGACCGTGCCCGACTCGACGAGCACACCGCCGAAGATGCCTTCTTCGCTGGCCGACCAGCTCGCGATCGCATCGGGGGACTGCACCGTCTGTCCATCGGCTTCAAAGCCGCTGTTGCCCAGCACCTGGGCGGCCTGAGCCTGGGCCATCAGGCCGAGGGCCAGCGCGCTGGCAATCACGGGAAACTTCATGTCCTGGCTCCGTCTTGGGGTGGTGACGACACGTGAATCGTTCACGTTTCGCTCATCCTGACGGCGCTTCATGACACGCCCATGAAGCCCGGGCCCGCGCCCGGCCCGAAGCAGGTCAGCCCAGCTTGATCACCTTCGCCACCGAAGGCACACCGGCACTGTTGAACACGAACAGCAGGTAGTAGCCCGGCGGCGCCACGTTGGCGCTGGCCGGCAGGGTCACGCTCAGGCTGCTGCCGCTGGCGGTGTAGCTCAGGGGCACGTAGCGCTGGTCGAAGTCGACCGTGTGTGTGACCGAGCCCGTTTTCACCAGCGAGACCTTGCTCACCCCGGTCACATTGGTGTCGACCTGGATGCGCTGCGCCCAGGTGCCGGTGGTAGGCGCCGAGGTGATCTCTGGCCGCACGGCCAGAGTGCCACTCGTGTCCTGCTTGTAGAGGTAGGGCGGCGTGTAGACCTCGGCGTTCAGGTTGGTTTGCGGCCCCGGGGCGCCGCCCCCGCCCGTCAGCACGCGGCCATCGGGCAGCAGCATGCTCACAGAGTGGTACAGGCGCATCTGCCTGGCGGTGGCCGCGGTGCGCCAGGCCCGTGTATCGGGGTTCCAGATCTTGCCGGTGTAGGCCACACCCCAGGCCACGTTGGAGACAAACGAGCCGCCGTTCACATAGACCTGCCCGTCGGCCATGACCGTGGCCGAGCCATGGAAGCGGTCCTGGCCGACCCCGGTCACGCGGGCGGCCGTGGGGGTGGTACCCGTGAGGTCGATGACGGTGGCCGTGTTGTTCTTGCGGAAAGACAGGATCTTCCCCGGGCGATACATGACACTGGTCAGGTAGGCATCGCCGGCGGCCAGGGTCAGCGGGGTCTTGGTCAGCTGGCCGGTGCCAGCGGGATCGAGGAAATAGGTGCCGCCAGCGGTGGTGGCAATGAAGACCTTGCCATGGGGCGCCACCCAGGCGCGCGGGTAACTCCAGTTCTGCGTGCCATAGGCGGCGTCGCTCACGGCAGAACCCAGGGTGCGCCAGCCTGCACCTTCTGTGTAGACCTCGGGCGTTGCCACAGGCGTGTTCGGGTCGGCCCGGCCGCCCAGCACCAGCACCTCGCCCTGCGCCGTGGTCAGCACGGTGGGGTACCAGCGCAAAAAGGCCATGGGCTGCTGAGCCGAGTACAAGGTGGTGCGCTGCCAGTCGAAGAGGTTGACGTCATTGACCGAGTAATTTCGCGTGCCGTTGACGGTCTTGTCGCCCCCGGTGAGCAGCACCGCACCGCTGGCCGGCAGCACAAGCTGACCACTGCAGAAGGTGTCGGTGCCAGTGGTGTTGGGCAGGGTCAGGTGGGCGTCAGGGCCAGTGCCCTTGCGCGGGTCCCAAACGTCGTAGATGAACTGGCCGGTCTGGTTGCCGGCGCCGTCGCTGCCATAGCTGAGCACCCGCCCGTCGGGCAACTGCACCATGTGGATGGGGATCAGCGGCCAGCTCACCACGGGGCCAAAGCTGCCCTGCAGGTAGGCGTTGCTGGCCGCCTGGGCAGCCGTGGCCAGCGCCAGTGCCCCCCAGGCCCCGCACAGCGTGCGCAGGCGACAGCGAAGACGCAGGCGAAAACGCCTGCAAAGTGAGGCCCTGGCATGGGGCTGATCGGCTTGATGTCGCTTGTTCATGGTGTGACCTCCCTGTGGCATCGCAGGCCGATCCTAGCCAGAACAGGGGCGCGCTGACGAGGCCAGACGGGGCGCCATCCCGCACAAAATGCAGGCCACCCCCCTCAACAAGGGGACGGGTCACAGCCGACCTGACCCACAAATGCACGGTTTCAGGGGCCTACTTGATCGGGATGGCGGGTCACCCCCGATGCCATCATTCAGGAAGTAAACTATGCTGCACTGCACCAAATACTGAAACCGCCGGTATTCAGTTGCGGCCAAGCGCCGCCTCCCCCCGCTTTGAGGACCCGCCATGCTCTATCAGATCTACGAAACCAACCGCGCCTGGATCAGCCCGTTCTCGGAGTTCGCCAGCGCCGCCTCCAAGCTGTACAGCAACCCGCTGTCGCCCATGGCGCAACTGCCGGCGGCCCAGCGCGTGTCGGCCGGCTTCGATCTGATCCACCGCCTGACCAAGGAGTATGAAAAGCCCGAGTTCGGCATCAACAAGGTCAACGTGGGCGGCACGGAGGTGGTGATCCAGGAGCAGGTGGTCGAGGCCAAGGCCTTCTGCAAGCTCATCCGCTTCAAGCGTTTCACCGACGACGCCAAGCTGCTCGACAAGATGCGCGACCAGCCCTCGGTGCTGGTGGTGGCGCCCCTGTCCGGCCACCACTCCACCCTGCTGCGCGACACCGTGCGCACCCTGCTGCAGGACCACAAGGTCTACATCACCGACTGGATCGACGCCCGCATGGTGCCCATGGAAGCAGGCGCCTTCCACCTCGACGACTACGTCAACTACGTGCAGGACTTCATCCGCAAGGTCGGCCCGGATGTGCACGTGATCTCGGTCTGCCAGCCCACGGTGCCGGTGCTGGCCGCCGTCTCGCTGATGGCCAGCCGCGGCGAGGCCACGCCCCGCACGATGACCATGATGGGCGGCCCCATCGATGCGCGCAAATCGCCCACGGCCGTGAACAACCTGGCCATGAACAAGTCGTTCGAATGGTTCGAGAACAACGTGATCTACCGCGTGCCGCACAACTACCCCGGCTCCAGCCGCCGCGTCTACCCGGGCTTTTTGCAGCACACCGGCTTCGTGGCCATGAACCCCGACCGCCACGCCACCTCGCACTACGACTACTTCCTCGACCTGGTGCGTGGTGACGACGACAGCGCCGAAGCCCACCGCGAGTTCTACGACGAGTACAACGCCGTGCTCGACATGCCGGCCGAGTACTACCTCGACACCATCAAGACCGTCTTCCAGGATTTCGCCCTCGTCAACGGCACATGGATGGTGCGCAACCCCAAGGGCCAGGAAGAGCTGGTGCGCCCGCAGGACATCACCACCACCGCGCTGCTGACGGTGGAAGGCGAGCTGGACGACATCTCCGGCGCCGGCCAGACCCGCGCCGCCCACGACCTGTGCACCGGCATTCCCAAGGAGCGCCAGAAGCACTACGACGTGATCGGCGCCGGCCACTACGGCATCTTTGCCGGCCGCCGCTGGCGCGAAAAGGCCTACCCGGAGATCCGCGCCTTCATCCTGGCGCACAACAAGAAGTGATGCCCGGGCGCGCGGGCGCTGGCGGAGGCAGGTAGACTGCGCGCCGCCATGCCCCACGCCCCCCATGCCCCGTTCAGGCCCGGCCTGAACGCCGACGAGATCAACGCCCTGCTGCCGCAGACGCAGTGCACGCGCTGCGGCTTTCCCGACTGCGCCGCCTACGCCCAGGCCATTGCGCAGGGCGAGGCCGACATCAACCAGTGCCCGCCTGGTGGCGCCGAAGGGGTGGCCCGCCTGGCCGCCCTCACCGGCCTGCCCGCCAAACCGCTCAACCCCGAACACGGCCTGGAAGGCCCCCGCACCCTGGCCGTCATCGACGAGGCCTGGTGCATCGGCTGCACCCTGTGCATCAAGGCCTGCCCGGTCGACGCCATCACCGGCAGCAACAAGCTGCTGCACACCGTGATCGAGGCCGACTGCACCGGCTGCGAACTGTGCGTGCCCGTTTGCCCGGTCGACTGCATCAGCATGGTCCCGGTGACCGGCGAGCGCATGGGCTGGGAATCGCCTTTGCCCGATGATTTCGTGTGGCTGGTATCCCTGCTCAAGCAGGACCGCGAGGCCTTCGTCGGATGACC
>NZ_JAIZVX010000245.1 GCF_021768455.1 Aquabacterium sp.
GCGAGAAAGTGGTTGAGGGCTGGGACGATCCGCGCATGCCGACCATTGTTGGCCTGCGCCGTCGGGGCTACACGCCAGGCGCCATTCAGCTCTTTTGCGAACGGATCGGCGTATCGAAGGGCGATAGCTGGATCGACTACGCCATTCTGGAAGGCGCACTTCGCGACGATCTGGATGAAAAGGCACCACGCGGCATGGCGGTACTGGATCCGGTCAAACTCAAGCTCACCAACTGGGATACGCTTTTCGGCGCCGGTCATACCGAGCCCTGTACCGCTCCGCTCCACCCGCATCATGCCGAAATGGGTCAGCGCAATTTCAATCTGACGCCCGAAATCTGGATCGAGCGCGAAGACTTTGAAGAGGTGCCACCCAAGGGCTACAAGCGCCTCTTCCCCGGCAACAAGGTGCGCCTCAAGGGCGGTTACGTCATCGAATGCACCGGCTGCACCAAGGACGCCGATGGCCGCATCACCGAGGTGCTGGCCACCGTGGTGCCCGACACCAAGAGCGGCACCCCGGGCGCCGACAGCGTCAAGGTCAAGGCCGCCATCACCTGGGTGGGCGTGGCCGATGGCGTGGCCGCCGAGGTGCGCCTCTACGACCGCCTCTTCACCGACGCGCACCCGGACGCCGGCGGCAAGGACTTCCTGGCCTGCCTGAACCCCGAGAGCAAGCAGGTCATCACGGCCTACCTGGAGCCCTCGCTGGCCGCGGCGCTGCCCGACCAGAAGTTCCAGTTCGAGCGCCATGGCTACTTCGTGGCCGATCGGCTGGACCACGCTGCTGGCAAGCCCGTGTTCAACAAGATCACGGGCATGAAGGACGGCAACTGGGCCAAGTGAGCCGGGTTGTGGGTTGCCCTCCGCGCGCACCCCTCGCAACCGCGCCGATCCCTGGCTCTGGCGCCAGATGGCCCTGGTCGAGGTCGGCGTGCTGGCGTGGGCAGTGCACCACGGTGCGTTGCCACAGCCGATCTGACGCCAACCTGCGGAAAGCCCTGATCCCCTGATGGGCGTGGGGTGCGCGCCGGGCGATAGCATGGGTTTCGTCCTGCTCACCGGCTGCGAGCCGGCCCACGCCATGCCTGCTTCGACCGCATCCCCCGCCCTGGCGCTTTTCGTCCACTCCACCGGCACCGGCCCCTTCATGTGGTCCCGTCATCTGGCCGATCTGCCTGAGGGCCTCGCCCCGCTCACGCCGGCCAACCTGGGCTACAGCCCGGCCACGGCCTTGCCGGCAGGGCAAGCCAGCACCGTGGCCGATGAGGTGGCCCACCTGCGCGCACAGATCCCCGAGGGCACGGAGGCGGTGCACCTGGGCGGGCATTCCTATGGTGGCCTGGTGGCAATGAGCCTGGCCCAGGCCCTGGCTGCCGAAGGACGGGTGGCCGTGCGCTCGCTGTGGTTGTATGAGCCCGTGCTGTTCGCACCCCTGAAGGCCGATGAGGCCGGCCTGCCGCCCGACGTGGCCCGCGAGGTGGCCTGGCTCTACAGCGACCCGCTCTTCTTGCAGGAGGAGCACGGCGGCAGCGAGGCCTGGCTGCAAGGCTTTGTCGACTACTGGAACCAGCCAGGGGCCTGGGCCGCCTTGCCCGACAAGGCGCGGGCCATGGCTCGCCAGGTGGGCTGGAAGATGTTCCAGGAGGTGCGCTGCGTGGCCCGTGAGGCGCAGGACTTTGCGCACTACCGTTTTGCCATCCCCTTGACCCTGGTGCGCGGCGAGCACACCACACCACCTGCCCGCGAGATGCTGCACCGCTTGGCCACCGTGAACCCGCACGCCGAGGTGACCGTGCTGCCGGGCGTTGGCCACATGGGCGTCGTGAGCGCCACCGAGGCCGTGGGCCAGAGCCTGCGCGCCCACTGGCAACGCGCCCTGGCTTGACGCAGGCCAGCGCGAACGGCTCGTCCGATCGGGCATGATCCGGGCATGTCTGAACGCCCATGGTTTCGCGCAGCCCAGCCCTTCAACTGCCCTCGCATCAGGCGTGCCGCCTTGTTGTTTGGATTGGCATGGGCGTTGCCGAGTCTGCTGGCCTTGTCGGCGTGTTCAGAGCGGCGCGGCGAAGGCGGGGCTGAACCCCCGCGTTCCGCCATGCCGGCCTGGATGTCGGTGTTCAAGCCCGCGAGCGGCCCGGTGGCCGAGCCACCCAATCCCTTGTGGCCGCCCACGGACCGGGCTGCCGACCCGGCGGGGGCCTGGCCCACCATCCAGACGGCATCGGGTCCTGGCCTGGTCCGCGCCCCTTTCCCTCCGCGAACGGCTTCGGGCGCGGTGCCTGGCCGAAGTGCCGAACACGGCCCTGCCGACCAGGCCGGTGAGGCGGGGGCTGTGGCCCAGGACCGGGAGGCATCGGGGTCGGCCAGCGCCACCGGCGCTTCGGCCCAGGGCGAGGGCCGACCCATGCGCCCAGGTGGGCCGGGCGGGCCAGGGGGCCCTGGTCGGCCTCCCATGGGGGGCGCCTCCGGGCCTGGCATGGGGATGTCGCCTCGAGGCGAGCCTCCACCTGGGGCACCAGGTGTCACCACCCCGCCGCCAGTGGACACGACTGTGACGCCACCTGCGCCCTTGCGAGCAGGTCAGCGGCCCATCGTTTCGCTCAAGGCTGGGGTGATCGAAGCGGCCAGGGCCTCGGCGGCTCAGCCCTGAGGCGACCGGGTCAGGTCACTTCTGGGCTGATTGCGGGCCAGTTGCGTGTCGCGGCCCCCGGGGCGCGGCAGCGGGCAAGGCGTCAGGCGGCGTCGTCGGCCGCCTTGCGAGGGCGGCGAGCGCGGGGCGCAGCTTTGGGGGCGGTGGCCGCCTGGCCTGCGTCGCTGGTCGGGGCCGGTGCGGCGGGCGCGTTCTCGGCCGGAGCCTGTCCCGCATCGGCCTTGGCCTTGCTGGAGGTCTTGCGGGCCGGCGCCTTCTTGGCGGCGGCGCGCGGGGCCCTCGTGGGTTTGGTGGCCGTGGCGCCGTCTGTCGCAGCGGGGGCAGCCAAGGGCACCGGTGCGGCCGGCGTTGGCGCTGG
>NZ_JAIZVX010000144.1 GCF_021768455.1 Aquabacterium sp.
CTGCGTCGACAACCTGCCCCCCGAACTGCTGCGCGGCCTGATCACGCTGGAGCAGCAGCGCCCGCATGAACTCAAACGCCGCATCGCCGTGGCGGTGGACGTGCGCAGCGCGCATTCGCTGCCCCACCTGCTGCCCGTGCTGGGCGAACTCAAGCAGGAAGGGCACGCGCTGCGCTCCGTCTTCCTGGACGCCAGCACCGATGTGCTGGTGCGCCGCTTCTCGGAAACGCGTCGCCCTCACCCGCTGCAGCAGGTGCAGGGCACGCCCCAGCCCGAGCAGGCCACGCCGCGCCGCCGCGAGTCCGACCACCGCACCCTGGCCACCACCGAAGACCAGGCCCTGATCGACACCATCAACCTCGAGCGCGAGTTGCTGAGCCCGCTGCGCGAGGTCTCGACCGTGATCGACACCACCTTGCTGCGCCCGGCCCAGCTGCGCGTGTGGATCCGCAACATCGTGCAAGCGGCGCCTGCGCGCCTGACCCTGGTGTTCGAGTCGTTTGCCTACAAGCACGGTGTGCCGGTCGACGCCGACTTCGTCTTCGACGTGCGCATGCTGCCCAACCCCTTCTATCTGAAGGAACTCAAGCCGCTGACCGGCCGCGACCAGCCAGTGATCGACTACCTGGCCGCCCAGCCCGAGTCCACGGAACTGATCGCCCAGATCGAGGCCTTCCTGCTGCGCTGGTTGCCCGCCCTGGAAGGCGATCAGCGCAGCTACGTCACCGTGGCCCTGGGCTGCACGGGTGGCCAGCACCGCTCCGTCTACTGTGTCGAGCAGCTGGTGCAGCGCTTTGCCTCACGCGGGGTCGTCCTCGCCCGCCACCGGGAGCAGGACGCCAAGTGAGGCCCTCGTGCCGACCTCAGCGCCTGGCCATCGCCTCGCGCAAGGCGGTCTTGAGCTGCTCGCCAATCTCGGGCTTGCCGGCAAACGGGTCGGTCGGGTTGCGGGCCTGCACCACGTCTTCCAGTCGGGTCTGCACCATGCCCAGCGCCTGCGGGTGGGTGTAGACGTAGAAGCGCCCGGCCTCGATGGCCTCGAACACCAGCTGGGCCGTGTCGGCCGCGGTGACCTTGCCCGAGGTGACCGCCTTTGCGCTCATGGCCTGCGCGATCATCTGGCTGGCCGTGGGGCGGCCCTCGCTGCGCAGGGCCTTGGGCCGGTTGCGGTGCGAGAGATGGATGCCCGTGGGCACGAAGTACGGGCACAGCACCGAAGCGTGGACCTGATCGGTGACCAGGGCCAGGTCCTGGTAAAGGGTTTCGCTCAGCGACACCACCGCGTGCTTGCTGACGTTGTAGGCACCCATGTTGGGAGAGTTCAGCAGGCCGGCCATGGAGGCCACGTTGACGATGTGGCCGCGCCAGGCCGGGTCCTGCTTCGCCGCGGCCAGCATCAGGGGCGTGAACACGCGCACGCCGTGGGCCACGCCAAACAGGTTCACACCCAGCACCCATTCCCAGTCGCGCTCGGTGTGTTCCCAGATCAGGCCGCCGAAGGCCACGCCCGCGTTGTTGATCACGATGTGCGGCGCGCCAAAGCGCTCCATGCACAGGTCGGCCAGGGCCTGGACGTCCACGCCGCGCGACACGTCACCCTGCAGGCCCACGACCTGCACGCCCGTGGCGGCGAGTTCGGCCACGGCGGCGTCCAGGGCGTCCTGCTGCACGTCGGTCAGCACGAGGTTCAGGCCCTTGCGGGCGGCCAGCCGGGCCAGTTCCAGGCCAAAGCCGCTGCCGGCGCCGGTGATCACGGCCGTGTGGCCGGCTTGCACTTGCCATGCACTCATGGGTTGTTTCCTCTTCCGTATGGGGTGGGGTGGCTTCAGTTCAGATCAGCTTGACCAGCTGCTTGCCAAAATTGCGGCCCTTGAGCAGGCCCAGGAAAGCCTCGGGCGCACTGGCCAGGCCTTGCGCCACCGACTCCCTGAACTTCATGCGACCGGTGGCCACCAGGGTGCCCAGCTCTTTCGTGGCCTCGGGCCAGACCTCGGGGTGCTCGCTGACGATGAAGCCTTCGACCTTCAGGCGGTTGACCAGGATCAGCGCCGGGTTCTGCAGGGGCGTGGGCTCGCCGTTGTAGCCGGCGATGAAGCCGCAGACCGCGATGCGGCCAAAGGCGTTCATGCGCAGCAGCACGGCGTCGAGGATCATCCCGCCCACGTTCTCGAAATAGCCGTCGATGCCATCGGGCGTGGCGTCTTTCAGGGCCTTGTAGAAAGCCTTGGGGTCAGGGTGGGCCTTGTGGTCCACACAGGCGTCAAAGCCCAGTTCATCGACCACGTAGGCGCACTTGTCGGGCCCACCGGCCACGCCCACCACACGGCATCCTCGGGCCTTGGCCAGCTGGCCCACCACGCTGCCCACCGCGCCACTGGCCGCACTCACCACCACCGTTTCACCGGCCTTGGGCTGGATGATCTGGACCAGGCCATACCAGCCGGTCACGCCCGGCATGCCCACCGGGCCAAGATAGGCCGAAAGCGGGACGTGGGTGGTGTCGACCTTGCTAAGCATGGCGCCCCTGGCAGAGGCATCGACCACGCTGTATTCCTGCCAGCCGCCCAGGCCCACGACCCGGTCGCCCACCGCGAACTTCGGGTGCCTGCTCAGCAGCACCTCGCCCACCGTGCCGCCGATCATCACGGCGCCCAGGGGCTGAGGTTCGGCGTAGCTCCTGCTCTCGTTCATGCGGCCGCGCATGTAGGGGTCGAGCGACAGGTAGTGGTGGCGCACCAGCACATGCCCCTCGGCCAGCGCCTCGAGCGTGGGCACAGGGGCCTCGCTGAACTGGAAGTTGGCAACCGTGGCTTCGCCCTGCGGGCGCGAGCCCAGCAGGATCTGGTGGTTGATGGCAGGCATCTCGACGCTCCTCAGGGGTGGATGGGATCAGGCCGGATCGACCGAACCGGCCGGTCCGGACAAGGGATGCGTGCGCCGGCCCGAGACCGGCAAGGCGCGCAGCAGCTTGAAGGTGCCCGTGGCATGGGCGCACAGCTCGCCCGCCTCATTGAGCACGCGGGCCTCGCAAAAGGCCATCTGGGCGCTGGCGTGCAACACCGTGCCCAGGGCGCGCAGTCGGCCGGTGCCGGGCCGCATGAAGCTGGTCTTCATCTCGATGGTGACGGCGCCCGGCCCACCACCGGCCTCGTCCTGGTGGCGGCTGCGGGCGGCGTGGGCCATGGCCACGTCCATCAGGGTCATGAGCAGGCCACCATGGGCCACGCCGAAAGAGTTGGTGTGCACGGCCTCATTGAGCACGAGCGAGAGTTCGGCCTCACCGCCCTCGAAACGCTCAAGCTGGCAACCCAGCTCGGCCACGAAAGGGATGTGGGCAGGAAAAGGCAGGGACATGGTTCAGGTGAAAAAAGGTTCAGGCACCGATGGCCGCGCTCACGCCGCCATCCACCGGCAGGATCTGCCCGGTGATGTGCTTGCCGGCATCGGAGGCCAGCAGCACGGTTGCGCCCTTGAGGTCTTCGTCATCGCCCAGGCGCAGCAAGGGCGCGCCCTTGGCGATCTGGGCCTCGCCAGCGGCTTGCAGCAGGCCCGCGGTCATCTTGCTCGGGAAGAAGCCCGGCGCGATCGCGTTGACGCGGATGCCCAGGTGCCCCCACTCGCAGGCGAGGGCCCGGGTGAAGTTCACCACGGCACCTTTGCTGCTGTTGTAGGCGATGGTCTGCATGAAAGGCGGGTTGCCGCCCAGCCCCGCGATGGAGGCCACGTTGATGATGCGCCCCTGCTGGCGGGGGATCATGCTCAGGCGGGCCACGGCCTGCGAGAGCAGGAAATAGCCACGCACATTGAGGTTCATGACCTTGTCCCAGGCCTCGAGCGGGTGGTCTTGTGCGGGCGCACCCCAGGTCGCCCCGGCGTTGTTGACGAGGATGTCGATCTGACCCAGGCGGGCATGGGCCTCGGTGGCCAGACGACCGATGTCGTCGGGCGCACCCGCATCGGCCGCGATGAAGCTGGCGTCGATGCCGGCGTACTTCAGGCGGGACACGGCCTCTTCCAGGTCGGCGGCCTTGCGCGAACTCACCAGGACGCGGGCGCCCGCCTCACCCAGGGCGTGGGCCATCTGCAGGCCCAGGCCGCGCGAGCCACCGGTGATGAGGGCCGTGCGGCCACTCAGGTCAAACAGTTGCTGGACGGTGCGGGGCGTGCTCATGGGTTCTCCTCGGCCAACAGGCCGGTGTGCGGGGGCCGCAGACGGCCCCGATGGCGGCACCCGGAGGCGGTGGCTCAGACGAGGTAGTCGAGCACCTGGCGACCGGACGCCATGTCCTTGATCTGGGCCACCACACCCTGGTGGTGCGGGTGGGGTTGGTAGGCAGCGAGGGCGGCGGCATCGACGAAGGTCGAGACCAGCACCACATCGGCCGAAGCCTCCAGGCCCGGGGTTTTGATGCCCACATCGAACTCGTGCATGCCCGGGACCAGGTCCTTGCAGGAGTCGAGCAGGGCCTTGACCTTGGGGGCGTTGGCGGGGTCTTTCAGGGTGAACATCACGATGTGGCGGAGCATGGTCTTGTCGCTGGAAAGCGGATGGGCGGGTCAAGGAGCCGCTCAGAACCAGTCGGCCTCGGCTTGGGCACAGGTCTGGTCACGGCGGGCCACCACCCCCAGCCACGCGTCGATCTTGGGCAACTCGTAGGCAAAGAAGTAGTCGGCGGCCGCAAGCTTACCCCTGAGGAAGCCCGGACCCCGCGGCCCCAGGTCCCAATGCCCTGCGCTTTGGGCCGCCTTGGCCGCCAGGGCCAGCTCCAGCCAGATCCAAGCCATCACGGTGTGGCCAAAAGCCTGCAGATAGGGCGTGGCGTTGGCAAGGGCGGCTTCGGGCTCGTTGGTGGCCCAGGCGGCCTTGGTGGCCGCACCCACTTTCTGCAGGGCCGCGGCCAGGGCGTTGGCGTGCAGGGCCAGGCCTTCGACGTGTCCGGCCTGTGCCGCCGTCTGGC
This sequence comes from Aquabacterium sp., assembly GCF_021768455.1. GTDB lineage: Bacteria > Pseudomonadota > Gammaproteobacteria > Burkholderiales > Burkholderiaceae_C > Aquabacterium. The sequence goes on from NZ_JAIZVX010000144.1 coordinate 4,959, forward strand.
TGATGCGCCGGGCCAGCACGGCCAGGGCCTTGCCACCGTTCATCACCACCTTGCGCCCCAGAAGGTCGAGGCCCTGGATACCATGGGTGCCCTCGTGGATCATGTTGAGGCGGTTGTCGCGCCAGTGCTGCTCGACCGGGAAATCGCGCGTGTAGCCATAGCCGCCCAGGATCTGAATGGCCTGGGAGTTGGCCTCCTGGGCCCACTCGCTGGGCCAGCTCTTGGCGATCGGGGTGAGCAGGCCCAGCAGCAGGCCAGCCTGCTCGGCCTCGTCGCCGCTGCCGGTGAGCTCGTCGTCGACCAGCTGGGCGCACAGCAGGCCCAGGGCCAGGCCGCCTTCCACGATGGCCTTCTGCATCATCAGCATGCGCTTGACATCGCTGTGCGCGATGATCGGCACCTGGGGCGCGCTGTGGTCCTTGCCTCCGCTGCCCATGGGGCGGCCCTGGGGGCGCTGCTTCGCGTATTCGAGCGAAGCCTCGTAGCCGGCATAGCCCAGCATGGTCGCGCCCAGCCCCACACCGATGCGGGCCTCGTTCATCAGCGTGAACATGCACTGCAGGCCTTCACCCTGCTTGCCGATCAGGTAGCCCACCGCCCCGGCTTCGCCATGGACGGGGAAGCGGCCTTCACCAAAGTTCAGCAAGGTGTTGACCGTGCCACGGTAGCCGCACTTGTGGTTGAGGCCCGCCAGGGCGACGTCGTTGCGCCGGTCGGTGATGCGGCCCGCCTGGTCCACCAGCTTGCGCGGCACGATGAAGAGGGAGATGCCCTTGACGCCCGGCACCGGCTTGCCATCGGCGCCCGGGATCTTGGCCAGCACCAGGTGCACGATGTTTTCGCCCATCTCGTGCTCGCCGCCCGAGATCCACATCTTGTTGCCCTTGAGGCGATGGCGCGCGCCCAGGGCGTCGTCCTGCCAGGGCACGCCGCTGCCATCGCCTGCGACATCGGGCAGCGCCCTGGTTGCGATGTCGGACAGGCTGGAGCCGGCCTGGGGCTCGCTCAGGCACATGGTGCCGAAGGTGCGCCCCTCGAAGCCCCCCTTGGCGAACACCTCGATCTGCTTCGCGCTGCCGTGCGCCAGGATGGTGTTGGCGTTGCCCCGCGTGAGCATGGGGTAGGCAGCCAAGGCCACGCTGGCCTTGTAGAAAAAGCTCATCGAGGCGACCTCGACCACCGTGGGCAGCTGCATGCCACCCAGTTCGGCATCCTTGCTGGCCGCCAGGAGCCCGGCCTCGTTGAAGGCCTGCAGCGCGACCGGGGTCTCCGCCGGCAGGTTCACGCGCACACCGTCGAACGCAGGCTCCTGCACATCGAGAAGGCGATTCAAGGGTGCGAACCGCTCCGTCGCGATCTGCTCGCTCAGGTCGAGCACCGCGTCAAAGGTCTCGCGGTTGTGCTCGGCGTGGCGTGGCCGCTGGCACAAGGCTTCGACCCGGAGCCAGTCGTGGAGCAGGAAATCGAGGGTGGCGCGGTGGCTCATGGTCTGGCGGCCCCTCGCTGGCTCAGTTGAAGGTCTTGCCTTCGGCGGCCAGGCGGGCGAGGCGAGCAGCCGGCGTCCAGAAGGCCGGATCGCCATGCGGGTTGGCCGCAAAGCCCTGCATCAGCTCGACCACCTTGGGCAGGCCCAGCAGGTCGGCATACAGCATCGGGCCGCCCCAGCTCAGCGGGAAGCCGTAGCCGGTCAGGTACACCATGTCGATGTCGGACGCCTTGGAGGCAATGCCTTCTTCGAGGATGGCCGCCCCTTCATTGACCAGGGCCAGCACCAGGCGCTGCACGATCTCATCGTCCGAAATGGCGCGGGGGGTGAGGCCCTTGTCTGCCCGCACCTGGTCGATGCAGGCCTGCACCTCGGCCGAAGGAACGGGTTCACGCCGGCCTGCCTCGTAGTCGTACCAGCCCTTGCCCACCTTCTGGCCGAAGCGGCCCAGCGAACAAATGGCGTCGCCCACGGGGCTGTAGACCACATCGGGCTTTTCGACCTTGCGGCGCTTGCGGATGGCCATGCCGATGTCGTTGCCCGCCAGGTCGCCCACACGGAAGGGGCCCATGGCAAAGCCAAAGGCCTCGGCAGCCTTGTCCACCTGCTGCACGGAGGCGCCCTCCTCCACCAGGAAGAAGCTCTGGCGCACGTACTGCTCGAACATGCGGTTGCCGATGAAGCCGTCGCACACACCCGAGACCACGGCCACCTTCTTGATCTTCTTGGCCACCTGCATGACGGTGGCCATCACGTCCTTGGCGGTGTGCTTGCTGCGCACCACTTCCAGCAGGCGCATCACATTGGCCGGGCTGAAGAAGTGCAGGCCCACCACGTCGGCCGGGCGCCGGGTCACCTCGGCGATCTGGTCCACATCGAGCGTGGAGGTGTTGGACGCCAGGATCGCGCCAGGCTTCATCACCGCATCCAGCTGGGTGAAGACCTGCGACTTCACGCCCATGTCCTCAAACACGGCCTCGATGACCATGTCGGCCTGGGCGATGTCCTCGTAGCTCAGGGTGGTGCTCAGCAGGGCCATGCGCTGCGCATACTTGTCTTGCGACAGCTTGCCCTTGGCCACCTGGGCCTCGTAGTTCTTGCGGATGATGCCCAGGCCGCGCTCGATGGCCTCCTGCTTCATCTCCAGCAGCGTCACGGGGATGCCTGCGTTCAGGAAGCACATCGTGATGCCCCCGCCCATGGTGCCGGCGCCGATCACGGCCACCTTCTCGATCTTGCGAGTGGGCGTGGCATCGGGCACATCGGGGATCTTGCTGGCGGCGCGCTCACCAAAGAAGGCGTGCTGCATGGCCCGCGCCTGGGGGCCGACCATGAGGACCTTGAAGAGATCGAGCTCCTTCTGGATGCCGGCATCGATGTCAGGCGTCTGCACGGCGATCTCGATGGCATCGATGCAGCGCTGCGGCGAGACCAGGCCGCGGCGCGTCTTGGCCATGTCCGCGCGGGCTTTCTGGAAGAGTTCGGGATCGCTCACTGGCGAGACCGACAAGTGGCGCACCAGCGGCATGGGGCGCACATCGGCCACGTCCCTGGCGAAGGCCAGCGCACCGGCCAGGAGGTCGCCCTCGATCAGCCTGGCGATCAGCTGTTGGCCGGGCACCTGGGCCAGCTTTTCGCTGGGCACCGAAGCGCCGGAGGTGACCATCTGCAGCGTCTGCTCGACCGGCAGCACACGGGGCAGGCGCTGGGTGCCACCGCCGCCAGGGATCAGGCCAATGTTGACCTCGGGCAGCGCCACCTGCACGCCAGGCGCCATCACACGGTAGTGGCAGCCCAGCGCCAGCTCCAGGCCACCGCCCATCACCACGCCATGGATGGCGGCCACCACGGGCTTGGTGCTGCGCTCGATGGTTTCGATGGTGAGGTGCAGGCCGGGCGAGGCGAAGGCCGCCGGCGTGTTGAATTCGCGGATGTCGGCCCCGCCGCAGAAAACCTTGCCCGATCCGATGACCACGATGGCCTTCACGGCGGCATCGGCATTGGCCTGCTGGATGCCGTCGACGATGCCGGCGCGGGTGGACAGCCCCAGGCCGTTGACCGGGGGATTGGCCAGCGAGATGACGGCCACGCCGTCGGTGACTTGGTAGGTGGTGCTCATGGCGATCTCAGGATGGGTGAATCAGACGAGGCTCGTCGACCAGACACTGTGCAACAGCTTCAGGCCACCTGCGGCCCGCGGCCTCATCGGGCGGGATCCTATTCTGACAAGAAGCCTTGTACGAATTGAAAACGATTGTGGCAGAGCTTCTGCAAGGGTCCAAGCGTGACACGGGAAAACACCTAGGTGCAAGCGTTCGCCCTGGCTGGCGCGAGGCCCTTTGCCGCCACCTTGCGCGGGATCAGACTTCCAGCCACTCCTTGCGCACGTACTGGTCGGCGCGGAGTTCGTCCGGGCTGCCCTCGAACACCACCTCGCCATGGCCCATGACGTAGCAGCGCTGGGAAATGTCGAGCGCGATGGTGAGCTTCTGCTCCACCAGCAACACGGCCAGGCCGCGGCGCTGCAAGGCCTTCAGGTACTCGCCCACCAGTTCCACGATTTTGGGTGCCAGGCCCTCGGTGGGCTCGTCGATCATGATCAGATCGGGGTCGCCCATGAGGGTGCGGCACAGGGTCAGCATCTGCTGCTCCCCGCCCGACATCACACCCGCCTCGGTGTGCTGCCGCTCCTTGAGGCGAGGAAAGAGCTGGTACATGTCGTCCAGCGTCCAGCGGCCTTTCTTGCGACCGGATTGCTGGCCCAGCAGCAGGTTCTGCTCAACGGTGAGCTTGGGGAAGACATCGCGGCTTTCGGGCACATAGCCAATGCCCTGGCGGGCGATGTCGTAGGCCTTGTGACCCAGCAGGTTGCGCCCCTTCCAGCTCACGGTGCCCTCGCCTTCCACCAGGCCCATGATGGCCTTGATGGCCGTGGAGCGCCCTGAGCCATTGCGGCCCAGCAGGCTGACGATCTCGCCCGGGTTCACGGTCATGTTGACGCCGTGCAGGATGTGGCTCTTGCCGTAGTAGGCGTGCAGGTTCTCGATGCGCAGCATGCTCAGGCCTCCACGGGGTGGGCAGGCTGTGCCGGCACACCGGCCTCGGCAGCCTGGGATTCGGCCAGGGTCGAACCCAGGTAGGCCTCCTTGACGCGCTCATTGGCGCGCACGGCCTCGGGGGTGTCAAAGGCGATCACCTCGCCGTACACCAGCACCGCGATGCGATCGGCCAGGCCAAAGACCACGCCCATGTCGTGCTCCACGGTCAGCAGGGTCTTGCCCTCGGTCACCTCACGGATCATGCGCACGAAGTTGGCGGTCTCGGACTTGCTCATGCCGGCCGTGGGCTCGTCGAGCAGGATGACGTTGCCACCGCCCGCGATGGTCACGCCCACCTCCAGTGCCCGCTGTTCGGCATAGGTGAGGTTGGCCACGTTCACATCGCGCTTGCGGCGCAGGCGGATCATGTCGAGCACCTGCTCGGCCCGCGCGTTCACCTCGGTCAGGTTGGAGAGGAAGCGCCAGAAGGCATAGCGCTCGCCCATGGACCACAGCACCGCGCAACGGATGTTCTCGAACACGCTCAGGCGCGGGAAAAGGTTGGAGACCTGGAAGCTGCGCGCCAGCCCCTGGCGGTTGACCTCGTGCGGCGCCTGCCCCTGGATAGGGCGCCCATGGAGCAGGATCTCGCCACTGCTGGGGGCCATGCGCCCGCTGATCAGGTTGAACAGCGTGGACTTGCCCGCACCGTTGGGACCGATCAGGGCCACGCGCTCGCCTGCCTTCACGGCCAGTTCGGCGCCACGGATGATCTCGGTCTTGCCGAAGGACTTGCGCACCTGGCGCAGTTCCAAGGCCAGAGGGGAGGAAGAAGAGACTTGGCTCATGTGCGGTCCTCAATGGCCTTCACGGCGGCGGGTTTCGGCCTCGATGTCTTCCTGGATGTGGCCCCATTCCCTGAGGAACTGCCGACGCGCCACCTCAAAGAGGCCCACGCCCGTCAACAGCACCAGGGCTGCGCCCACCCAGGCATCGACGCCGCGGGTGTCCAGCATGGCGCCAGCGAACTTCATCTGCGTGCCCAATGCCTCGTTGAGCTTGATGTGATAGATCATCTCGACCATCACCGCCAACCCCATCAGCATGGCCAGGGCCGTGCCACCCAAGGCCAGGTAGGCCGTCCAGATCTTGCGCAGCATGCCGTGGGCGGCCACGCGCAGGTTCATCATCAGCAGGCTGGAAAGCCCACCTGGCGCATACATCACCATGAACAGGAAGAACAGGCCCAGGTAAAGCAGCCAGGCCTTGCTCAGTTCCGACAGCAGCACCGAGGCCAGCACCATCAACACGGCGCCAATGATGGGCCCGAAGAAAAACAGCGCCCCACCCAGGAAAGTGAACAGCAGGTAGGCGCCCGAGCTGTGAGCGCCCACGACCTCCGCCGTCACGATCTCGAAATTGATGGCGTAGAGGCCGCCCCCCACGCCAGCAAAAAAGCCCGCGATCATGAAGGCAAGGTAGCGCACGCGCTGGGTGTCGTAGCCGATGAACTGCACGCGTTCGGGGTTGTCGCGCACGGCGTTGTCGGTGATGCGCTTGGC
>NZ_JAIZVX010000003.1 GCF_021768455.1 Aquabacterium sp.
GTCTTTCAGGGATGGCGCCAGTCTCGGGGCGCCGGGCCTGCGCGTGAAGCCGCACACGGCCGCGCCCCTGTTGTGCAACGCCGCCCACCCATCGGGGCAAACCCGGCCCACCGGCCGGGTTCGGCGGCTGACGGACCGATCCCGGCGCCACGCACCAGGGATGCGGCTTTACCAGGGTGCGCAGCGCCCGTGCGGTGTGGCAAGGTGCCGTACGATGGACAGCCTCAGCCTCATCCTCGACGACATGCACTTCGATGGCGTCGTCTTCGCCGCCACGCACAACACCGCGCCCTGGGCCTGGTCGCTGGCCACCCCGGGCCTGGCCTGCTTCCACATGGTCACGGGCGGCCAGTGCTGGCTGCTGCGCGAGGGCCTGGAACCCACCCTGCTGCAGCACGGCGACCTGGTCGTGCTGGCCGACGGCGGCGCCCACCGCCTGGTCGACAAACCCCAGAGCCTGGCCGTGGCCGAGCCGCTGCGGCCGCGCATGACCCGGTCGCAGATGGCCGCCCACCCTCATGGCGGCGGTGGCACGCCCTGCCAGCTCATCAGCGGCCATGCCCGCTTTGACGTCGACATGGCCGCGCCACTGGTGGCCGCCCTGCCCCCGCTGATGCACGTGCGCGGCCTGGGCGAGGCCCCGCCCCTGTGGCTGGCCATCGGTCTGCAGTTCCTGGCCCAGGAGGTCGCCGCGCCACGCCCGGCCCAACAGGCCATCGTCAACCGCCTGGGCGACATCCTCTTCATGGAGTGCATCCGAGAGCACGTCGAGGCCCTGCCCGAAGGCTCGGGCAACTGGCTGGCTGCGCTGAAGGACCGGGCGCTCTCCACCGCCCTGGCCTGCATGCACCGCGAGCCCCGCCGCGCCTGGACGGTGCCCGAACTGGCGCAGCAGGCCTGCCTGTCGCGCTCGGCCTTTGCAGACCGCTTCACCCAGACCCTGGGTGAGCCCCCGCTGACCTACCTCACCCGCCACCGCATGCGCCTGGCCGCGCGGCAACTCAGCCACAGCGCCCTGCCCGTGAACCGCATTGCCGACGAAGTGGGCTATGCCTCCGAGGCCGCCTTCAGCCAGGCGTTCAAGCGCGCCTACGGGGCCTCGCCCTCGGCCTGGCGGCTGCAGCGCACCGCCTCGCTCGGAACCGGGCAGGCATGAAAAAACCGCCCGGAGGCGGTTTCGTGTTGCGGGCGGTCGGCCTGCTCAGCGGCGGGCCGTGCCCGTGCCGCCCAGCAAGGCGGCCACCTTGCGCTTGGGCTTGATGAAGCGCGAGAGGCCTGCGCCCGGATTGGCCGGGGCGGCGGCAGCGGCCTTGTCGTCCCACACCGGGGCGGCCGAAGGGTCAGGCTCGTAGGGCTTCTCGAAGAAGGGGTCGACCGGCTGGCGGCGCGGTGCCGGGCGGGCCGCAGGGCGGCTGTCGCGCGACTCGGCGGCGCGCGGGGCGTAGCCGGGTTCGCCATCGTCGCGGCGGGGTTCGCGGCGGTGGCTGCTGTCGCGGTCGCGGTCACTGCCACGGTCGCTGAAGCGGCGGGGTGGGTCGACCTCGAAGGACTCCACGTCGATCTTCTTCTTGATCAGCTTCTCGATGTCGGCCATCAGGCGGGCATCCGAGCCGCTCACCAGCGACACGGCCAGGCCGCTCGCACCTGCACGACCGGTGCGGCCAATGCGGTGCACATAGTCTTCGGCGTTGAAGGGGATGTCGAAGTTGAACACCGCCGGCAGGGCCGCGATGTCGATGCCGCGGGCGGCCACGTCGGTGGCCACGAGCATGTCCACGTCACCGCGCTTGAAGGCGTCCAGGGCCTTGATGCGCTCGTCCTGCGATTTGTCGCCGTGCAGGGCCGAGGTGCGCAGGCCGTCGCGTTCAAAGGAACGGGCCAGGCGGGCGCAACCCAGCTTGGAGTTCACGAAGACGATGGACTGCTTGATCTCGCGCTCGCGCAGGATCTTGACGATGGCGGCGCGCTTGCTGTCATCGTCGACGCGGTAGAAGCGCTGCTCGACGTTGGTCGCCGTCTGGTTCGGGCGGGCCACTTCGACCAGCACCGGGTCCTGCAGGTAGCTCTGCGCCAGCTTCTTGATCTCGGGCGAGAAGGTGGCCGAGAACAGCAGGGTCTGGCGGGTCTTGGGCAGGTAGCTCAGGATGCGCTGCAGGTCCGGCAGGAAGCCGATGTCCAGCATGCGGTCGGCCTCGTCGAGCACCACGTACTCAACCTGCGAGAGGTTGCAGTTCTTGGCCTCGATGTGGTCGATCAGGCGGCCCGGGGTGGCGATCAGCACCTCGACGCCGGCCTTGAGCTCGACCGTCTGCTCCTTCATGTTCATGCCGCCAAAGACCACGGCCGAGCGCAGGTTGCACTTGCTGGCGTAGGTCTTGACGTTGTCGGCCACCTGGATGGCCAGCTCGCGCGTGGGCGCCAGCACGATGGCGCGCACCGGGTGGCGGGCGGGCGACATGCTGGCGTTCTCGTGCTTCATCATCTTCTGAAGCAGGGGGATCGAGAAGGCGGCGGTCTTGCCGGTGCCGGTTTGCGCGGCGCCCATCACGTCACGACCAGCCAGCACCAAGGGGATGGCCTTGGCCTGGATGGGCGTCATCGTGGGATACGTGATGGCGCGCAGGATCTTGGGGTCGAGCGGCAGGGTGTCGAAGCGGGCGGGGGCTTCGGGCGCGGCCTCTGGCGCCGCATCTTGGGTTGCGGGCACCAGGGAAGCGTCGGACAGAGGTGCCGCGGGGGTGACAGGCGCAGCGTCAGGCTGTGCCGCGACCAGGTCGGCAGGGGTGGTCGCTTGGGGCAGATTTGAATTCATCGGTTGCGCATTATCCGCCTCTTGCTGCATTTTTGCGCAGTTTTATTGGGCGAAAGGGCCGGCCAGTTCGGCAGACGGGGGCTCAGAAGGTGAAACCGACCTGGGTCTGGGTGCCCCCATGGGCGGCTTCGGCGCGCTCCAGCAGGTGGGCCAGCGGGCCCAGGCCCTGGTAGCGTGAGGCCACACGGTGGGCAAAGGTCCAGACGCGGGGGATGTCGTCCAGGTACTGGCGCTTGCCGTCGCGGATGCCCAGGCGGGCGAAGATGCCCAGCACCTTGAGGTGGCGCTGCAGGCCCATCCACTCGAACTGGCGCCAGAAATCGGCGAAGTCGGCGGTCACGGGCAGGCCGGCCTTTTTGGCGCGCTCCCAGTAGCGCACGGCGTAGTCCAGCTGGATGTCTTCGTCCCAGATCACGTAGGCGTCGCGCAGCAGCGAGACCAGGTCGTAGGTCAGGGGGCCACGCACGGCATCCTGGAAGTCGATCACGCCGGGGCGGGCCGCCGGGTTGGCCGGGTCGACCATGAGGTTGCGGCTGTGGAAGTCCCGGTGCACGAAGGCCACGGGCTGCGCCAGGCACTCGGCCTTGATCAGGGCGAAGGCCTTGTCGAACACGGTGCGGTCGGCATCCGAGATGGTTTGGCCGCGCAGCTGGGTGAAGTACCAGTCGGGCATCAGGTCGAGCTCGCGCTGCAGCAGGGCGTCGTCATAGGGCGGCAGGCTGTCGGCAGGCACGGCCTGCAGGCGCAGCAGCTCGTCGATGGCGGCCATGTAGCGCAAGCGGTTGGGCTGACCGGGGTGGTGGTCCAGCTCACCCATGTCCAGGGTCGACAGGAAGGTGTGGGCCCCCAGGTCGCTCAGCAGCATGAAGCCCTGGACCTCGTCCCATGCATGGATCACGGGGACGTTCACGCCCCCGGCGGCCAGCAGGCGGTCGATGGCCACAAAGGGACGGCAATCTTCCTTGGCGGGCGGGGCGTCCATCACGATCAGGCTGGCGCCGGCGGCCGTGTCGACCCGGAAATAGCGTCGGAAGCTGGCATCGGCGCTGGCCGAGCGCACGCTGGCGGGCTGCAGGCCATGGGCCGGCGCCACACCGGCCAGCCAGGCCTCAAAGGCCGCCTGGCGGGCAGGATCGGACCAGGAGATCGGGGAGGTCTGGGCGGGGGATGCGGTCATGGCAGGGCGACTCGGGTGAAGACTCAGGGAAGGCGGGCGGCATGAAATAATGCGGCGATTCTAGGCAAGGCCGGATCGCAACGCGGACGCCCACGCCGCAGCCTCTCTGCGACAGCCACTCCCTGGCCGCCCGCCACAGCCCTTTCTGACCGCCTTGTGAACCGCCTTCACCGCCTCCCTGCCCTGCCCCGCTGCACCCCGATGGCCCTGGCCGCGGCCCTGTGCGCGGCCTCCTTCGCCTGCCTGCCCACCGCCTGGTCGGCCGAGCCGACCGAGCCCCTCGCCGGCAACACGCCCGAGCGCTCCACCGTGGCCGCGCGGGCTCGGGCCCTGAGCGCGGTGGCCGCTGCCCAGGCGGCATCCGCCGCATCTGCCGCGGCCGCTGCATCCGCCTCGGCCACCAGCAAAGCCATCAAGGCCACCAAGGCCGACACCACGGTCAAGCCCACCCAGGCACCGGCCACGACGGCTTCACCTGCCCCGGCCACCAAGGCCGCCGCCCAGGTGTCCGCCCCGGCAGGCGACGCCCCCCTGACCCGGGACAGCGACCGCGGCACCGGCGCCTCGCGCCTGAGCTTCTCCCTGCCCAGCACGCCGAGTGCCCCCCACGACGGCAAGCAGCCGCTTTTCTTCGAGGCCGACCACCTCGAGGGCGAAAGCGGCAGCCGCACCCGTGCCACCGGTGCCGTGCGCCTGCGCCAGGGCGAGCTGACCGTGCGTGCCGACGAGATGACCCACACCCAAGCCGACAACGCCGCCAGCGCCATGGGCCATGTGGTCATCACACGCAACGGCAATGTGTTTTCCGGCCCCGAGCTCAACCTGAAGCTCGACACCCTGACCGGCGAGTTCATCCGCCCGCAGTACTGGTTCGCCCGCACCCAGGCCGGCGGTCAGGCCGAGCTGATCGAGTTCCTCGGCGAGAACCGCCTGCGCGCCTTCCGCACCAGCTACAGCAGCTGCACCCCGGAGAACACCGCCGATGGCAGCCCCGGCGAGCCCGACTGGTCCCTCAAGACCAGCCGCGTCGACATGGACTTCGACGCCAACGAGGGCCGCGCCGAAAACGCCGTCATCTGGTTCCAGGGCGTGCCCATCCTGGCCGCGCCGGTGCTGACCTTCCCGCTCAACGACCAGCGCAAGTCCGGCTGGTTGCCGCCCAGCATCGACTACGACAACAAGAGCGGCCTCGAATTCGGCGTCCCCTACTACTGGAACATCGCGCCCCAGCGCGACCTCACCCTCACGCCCACGGTGTCCACCCGCCGCGGCCCGGGTCTGGGCGCCGAGTTCCGCTACATGGGGGCTCACGACCTGGGCTCGCTGGAGGTCTACGGCATCCCCGATGACAGCGTGGCCGGCAAGTCCCGCGGCCTGGTCGACTTCAAGCACCTTGGCAGCCTGGAGAGCAGCGACAGCTTCGCCCTGACCAGCTACGACATCCGCTGGCGCCGCGTCTCGGACGACGACTACTGGCGCGACTTCCCGCGCAACCTGCCCTCGATCACACCGCGCCTGTACGACAGCCACGCCAACGTCGAACGCCAGCTCAATGCGCAGAACTGGGGCCTGGGCAACACCCAGACCACGCTGTATGGCGGCGTGCAGACCTGGCAGGTCCTGCGCGACCTCGACACCACGGCCGACGCCACCAGCAGCGCCATCGAAGCCCCCTACCGCCGCAGCCAGCTCGGCTTGCGCAGCCGCAGCGACGTCGACAGCGCCCTGAGCTGGACCACCCAGGCCCAGATCGACCGCTTCACCCACCAGGACGCCAGCAAGATCACCGGCAACCGCGTGAACCTGACCGGCCAGGTGGAGCGCGCCATCGACCTGGGTGGCGTCACGCTCACCCCGCGCCTGGCCCTCAACAGCACCCAGTACGACCTGGACCAGGCGCTGGCCAACGGCAGCCGCACCGCCTCACGCACCCTGCCCACCTTCAGCCTGAACGCCGGCATGACGCTGGAGCGCCCGGCCACCCTGTTCGGCCGAGACCTCACCCAGACCCTGGAGCCGCGCATCCAGTACGTGCGCACGCCCTACAGCGACCAGAGCCTGCTGCCCCTGTTCGACAGCGCCCCGCGCGACTTCAACCAGTACGCCATCTACAGCGAAAACGCCTACACCGGCGTGGACCGCGTGTCCGACGCCAACCAGATCACCATGGGCGTGAGCTCGCGCCTGCTCGACAACAAGACCGGCGCCGAAGCCATGCGCTTTGGCGTGGTGCAAAAGCTGCTGCTGTCCGACCAGCGCATCAACCCCTCGGGCACCGGGCCGATCACGCAGCGCCTGTCCGACCTGCTGCTGCTGGGCTCCACCTCGGTGATCCCGTCCTGGAACCTCGACAGCGTGGTGCAACTCAATGGCCAGACCCACGAGGCCGAACGCGCCACCATGGGCGTGCGCTACTCGCCCGGGCCCTTCCGCACGGTCAGCACCACCTACCGCTACACCCGTGGCGCCACCAACCAGATCGACTTGGGCTGGCAATGGCCCCTGTTCGGCCGCAAGACCACGGTCAGCCAGCTCAAGGCCCAGGCCTCTTCGCCCGATCAGATCGCGCTCAACCAGCAAGGCGCGACATCAGGCCAGCAATGCGGCGGCACCTGGTATGGCGTGGGACGCCTGAACTACAGCCTGCGGGACGGCCGCATGGCCAACACCCTGCTGGGCGTCGAATACGACGCCGGCTGCTGGATCGCCCGCGTCGTCGGCGAACGGGTCACCACCGGCAGCACCCAGGCCAGCACCCGCATCATGTTCCAGCTGGAACTGGTGGGCCTGTCGCGCATCGGCTCGAACCCGCTGAGCACATTGAAGGACAATATCCCTGGCTACAGCCTGCTGCGCGAACAAAGCAGCGTGCTGTCTGCGCCCGGCGCCACGCGAACCACCACCGATGACTGACCACCTGCCCTCCTCACGCTCGACCCGCCCCGCCCGCCACCCTGCGTCTGCCGCGGGGCTGAGCGCCCAGCCCGCCTGGCGCCCGCGCGTGATCGCCAGCTGCGTGGCCCTGAGCCTGCTCGCCGGTGGCATGCCCCCCGCCCTGGCCCAGCTGCAGCGCAAGGACGCCCCCGCGACCTCGCCACGCATCCCCGGCAACCGCAGCATGAGCACCGAGCTCAACCTGGCCGGCCAACAAACCACCGCCGACTACATCGTCGCCGTGGTCAACAGCGAGCTCATCACCCACACCGATGTCGACAAACGCGTCAGCCGCATCCTCGACACCGCCCAGCGCAACACGCAACTGCCACCCGCCGATGAGCTGCGCAGCCAGGTGCTCGACGCCCTGATCGACGAGAAGGTCCAGATTTCCTTCGCCAAGAACAACGGCATCGACGTCGGTGAGTCCGAGATCGACGGCACCATCGAGAGCATCGCCTCGCAGAACCAGCTCAGCCTGGCCGAGCTGCGCCAGCGCATGGAAAGCGATGGCCTGGATTTCCAGCGCTACCGCGCGAGCCTGAAGGAGCAGATCCTGCTGCAGCGAGTGCGCGAGCGCGAGGTCATCCCCCGCATCAAGATCAGCGACGAAGAGCTCGACGCCTTCATCGCCTCCGATCCGGCCGCGCAGGCCGAGGTCAACCTGAATGTCGCCCACATCCTGATCGCCGTGCCCGAAGGTGCCACGGCCGCCCAGGTGCAGGCCTTGCAGGCCAAGGCCCAGGCGCTGCAGGAGAGCGCATCCCGCGGCGCCAACTTCGGCCAGCTCGCCAAGGACAACTCCGCCGACAAGGCCACCCGCGACCAGGGCGGCGGCTTCGGCATGCGCCCGGCCAGCAAGCTGCCCGACATCTTCGTCAACGTCACCAAGGACCTCAAGGTCGGCCAGGTGGCTCCGCTGGTGCGCTCCAACGCGGGCTTCCACATCGTCAAGCTGATCGAGCGCGAAAACTCGGCCCAGGCCAGCTACACCGAGCAGCGTGCCCGCCACATCCTGCTGCGCACCACACCGCAGCAGCCTCCGGCCGAGCAGATCAAGCGCCTGAGCGAGATCCGCAAACAGATCATTGGCGGCCAAGGCAGCTTCGCGCAGATGGCGCGCCAGTACTCCGAAGACGGCAGCGCCGCCAAAGGCGGCGACCTGGGCTGGGCCGCGCCCGGCCAGTTCGTGCCCGAGTTCGAGAAGGCCATGGTGGCCCTGCAGCCCGGCCAGATCTCCGAGCCCATCGTCAGCCGCTTTGGCGTGCACCTGATCCAGCTGATCGAGCGCCGCGAGGTCAAGCTGACCGATGCCCAGCAGCGCGAAGCCGCCCGTGCGGTGCTGCGCGAACGCAAGTTCGAGCCCACCTATGAAGAATGGGCACGCGAACTCCGCGCCGCCGCCTACGTGGAAATGCGCGATGCGCCCTGACCGCCCCGGCAGCCGGCCCGGCCACGACACCCGCCCCCAAGGCCCCAAGCGCGCCGTCGCCGGCGGTGGCGGACACATCGCCCGCAAGCGTTTTGGCCAGCACTTCCTGAGCGACCTCGGCGTCATCGACGAGATCGTGCGCGCCATCGCGCCCAAGCCAGGCCAGTCCCTGGTCGAAATCGGCCCTGGCCTCGCCGCCCTGACCAACCCGGTGGTCGAGCGCAGCGAACGGCTCACCGTCATCGAACTGGACCGCGACCTCGCCGCCCGCCTGCGCAAGCGCAGCGAGCTGCAGGTGATCGAGTCCGACGTGCTGAAGGTGGACTTCGGCGCGATCGCCCGCGATGCCGGCCAGAAACTGCGGGTGATCGGCAACCTGCCCTACAACATCTCCAGCCCCATCCTCTTCCACCTGCTGCCCTGGGCCGACCACGTTGTCGACCAGCACTTCATGCTGCAGAAGGAGGTGGTGGACCGCATGGTGGCCAGCCCGGGCAACAAGGACTACGGCCGACTGAGCGTGATGCTGCAGTGGCGCTACGCCATGGAAAACGTGGTTCACGTGCCCCCGGAGGCCTTTGACCCGCCGCCGAAGGTGGACTCGGCCGTGGTGCGCATGACGCCGCTGGCCGAGGTGCCTGCGGTCGATCCGCAGGTGCTGGAAAAGATGGTGGCGGTCGCCTTCTCGCAGCGCCGCAAACTGCTGCGCCATACCCTGGGCCACTGGATCGAAGAGCACGGCATCGACACCGACTTCGACCTGCAACGCCGTGCCGAAGAGGTGCCGGTGAGCGATTACCTGGCGCTGGCGGCCCTCAAGCGCTGACCATGCCCATGCCGGGCAAGCCCGGCCTTCGCCTCACTTTTGAAGGCGGCGGCGCGCCAGACCGACCACCAGGCCTGCCCCGGCCAGCATGGAGGCCAGCAAAGGCGACGAGGACAGGGAAGGTGCCGTCCACTGCGCCAGCACCTCGGGCATGCCGCGCATGCCGGTGGGGACGGCCTCCGTCACCTCAGGGGTCGCGGCCTGGGCCAGGTTGGCGGCGCAGCTCAGCACGAGGAGGGCAAGGATCCTGGACTTCATGGCAAACATCCTGGTTGATGCGGATGTGTGAAGCAATGCACACGCCGTGCCAGACACCACGCCATGCCCCAGGCCCATCGGGCGCCCGATGCCGTGGCAAAACAGAGCCAGCCTGACCGCCCATTCCAGGGTTTGCCCCATCGTGGTTCACCCTCATCCCCCAACGCCCCAAGGCGGCCCACCGGGCCGCACGGCCAGGCGCCTTCACTACACTGCAAGCATGAAAACCTACCTCGTTGGCGGCGCCGTGCGCGACCGCCTGCTCGGCCGGCCCGTGGGCGACCGCGACTGGGTGGTCGTGGGCGGCACCCCGCAGGCCATGGTCGACCTGGGCTTTCGCCCCGTGGGCAAGGACTTCCCCGTCTTCCTCCACCCCGAGACGGGCGAGGAACACGCACTGGCCCGCACCGAACGCAAACAGGGCCACGGCTACCATGGCTTCGTGGTCCACGCGGCCCCGGACGTCACCCTGGAAGACGACCTGGTCCGCCGTGACCTCACCGTCAACGCCATCGCCCAGGATGCCGATGGACGCCTGATCGACCCGCACGGCGGCCAGCGAGACCTGGCCGACCGGGTGCTGCGCCACGTCTCGCCTGCCTTCTCTGAAGACCCGGTGCGCATCCTGCGACTGGCCCGCTTTGCCGCCCGCTTCCACGACTTCACCGTCGCGCCCGAGACCCAGGCCCTGATGCGGGACATGGTCGCCGCAGGCGAGGTCGACCACCTCGTGGCCGAGCGCGTCTGGCAGGAACTCGCCCGCGGGCTGATGGAGGCCCGCCCCTCGCGCATGTTCACCGTGCTGCGCGATTGCGGGGCCCTGGCCCGGCTGCTGCCCGAGGTCGACCGGCTCTGGGGCGTGCCCCAGCGCGCCGACCACCACCCGGAAATCGACACCGGGGTCCACCTGATGATGGTGCTGGACATGGCCGCCCAGCTGAGCACCAGCCTGCCGGTGCGCTACGCCTGCCTGGGCCACGACCTGGGCAAAGGCACGACCCCGCCCGATGTGCTGCCTCGCCACCTGGGTCACGAAGGCCGCAGCGCGCGCCTCCTCAAAGAAGTGAGCACTCGCTTACGAGCCCCCAATGACTGCCGTGAACTGGCCGACGTGGTGGCCCGAGAACACGGCAACGTGCACCGCAGCGGCGACCTGGGGCCGGAGGCCACCCTGCGCCTGCTCGAGCGTTGCGACGCCCTGCGCAAGCCCGCGCGCTTTGCCGAACTGCTGCTGGCCTGCGAGTGCGACGCCCGGGGCCGCCTGGGCCTGAGCGAGCAGCCCTACCCCCAGGCCACCCGCCTGACCGCCGCCCTGGCCACGGTGCTGGCCGTCGACACCGCGGCGGTGTCGGCGCAGGCACTGGCAAAAGGCCTGAAGGGGCCAGCGGTCGGCGCGGCCATCACCGCTGCGCGGCTCGCGGCCCTGCAGGGCGCACGCGCGCTTTCGTGACGGAACGCACGCACGCATCGGCTTCAGATCTATCAAAGGTTTCATTTCATCAAGTCCGGCGCCGGCCGTCCGACAAGCACCGTGTGGTCAGCAGACCAGCAGTACACGAGGAGCGAGACATGGCGTGGTTGATGAAGCTGAGATTGGGCGCCCGACTGGGCCTGGCGTTTGGCATCACCGGACTGCTGGTGGTGTGCACAGGCGTGTTCGGGCTCACGCAAATGGCCAAGGTCAACGACCGCACCGAAGAGTTGGCCACCAACTGGCTGCCCAGCGTGCAGGCCCTGGGTGACATCCGCTCCGAACTGAACAACATGCGCCGCGCGGCCTTGCGCCACACCCTGGAGCCCGATGCCGGCGGCAAGCGCCAGCAGCTGGAAGCCGTCACCGCATCCAGCAAGGACAAGCTGCCCAAGCTGCTGGCCCACTACGAAAAGCTGATCTCGTCGCCCGAAGAGGCCGCCCTCTTCAAGGAGATCCAGGACGCCATGGGCTCAGCGGACACCAGCATGACCAATCTGCTGGCCATGTCGGACGACGGTCCCGCCCGGTTCGAGGAAGCGCGCGCTTACGCCGTCGGCGACTCGGCACGGGACTTCAACGAAGTCATGGCCCTGGTGCAAAAGGCCGTCGACCTCAACGCCAAGGGCTCGGTCGACTCCTGGAACGACTCCCAGCAGGTCTACCAGAGGGCCGTCACCGTGCTGGTGATCGCCGTGGGTCTGCTGATGGCCACCTGCGGCGTGCTGGCCTACACCATCACCCGCTCCATCACCAGGCCCCTGGCCGAGGCCGTGCAGCTCAGCCAGGCCGTGGCCGAAGGCGACCTGAGCCGCGAGGTCCACACCACCGCCGGCGACGAGGTGGGCGACCTGGTTCGCGGCATGAACCAGATGAGCCGCAACCTGTCAGAGCTGGTGCACGGCGTGCGCCAGGGCACCGACGCCATCGCCACCGCGTCTGCCCAGATCGCCCAGGGCAATGCCGACCTGTCGTCGCGCACCGAACAGCAGGCCGCAAGCCTGCAGGAAACGGCCGCCTCGATGCACCAGATGAACGACACGGTGCGCGCCACCTCGGACAACGCCCGCCAGGCCAACCAGCTGGTGGCCCAGGCCACGATGGTGGCCGCTCAAGGGGGGGAAGACGTGAACCAGGTCGTGGCCACCATGTCGGCCATCCAGGAATCCAGCCGCCGCATCTCCGACATCATCTCGGTCATCGACGGCATCGCCTTCCAGACCAACATCCTGGCGCTGAACGCCGCGGTCGAAGCCGCCCGCGCTGGCGAGCAAGGTCGTGGTTTTGCGGTCGTGGCATCGGAAGTGCGCTCACTGGCGCAACGCTCGGCCAATGCGGCCAAGGAAATCAAGAGCCTGATCACCGACAGCGTCGAGAAGGTCGAGATCGGCAGCACCCAGGTCAACAACGCCGGGCGCACGATTGCCGACGTGGTGATGCAGGTGCGCAAGGTCAATGACCTGATCGGCGAGATCACCTCGTCGAGCACGGAACAAAGCACCGGCGTCGGCCAGATCAACCAGGCCGTCAACCAGCTGGACCAGGCCACGCAGCAGAATGCGGCGCTGGTCGAAGAAACGTCTGCGGCAGCCGAGAGCCTGCGACACCAGGCCAATGGGCTGATGGAGGCGGTGTCGGTGTTCCGCACACGCTGAGCGCCATGCAGGGCGCGATGCCAACAAGGATGCCAAAAACCCCCTGTGCCACGCATGGGCACAGGGGGAAAAGAGGCTTCACTGACAAAAGAACAAGATGGGCTCGCCCCTGAGGACGCTGCCCAGAGGCCGATCAGTCAGCCTGCTTGCGCAGGAAGGCCGGGATTTCGATCTCGTCCATGCCATTGCTGGCCAGGGCGTCGACCTTGGCGGCCGCCTGGGTGCGACCCGAGCGCCACACGCTGGGCGTGTTCATGCCGCTGAAGTCGTGGCTGCTGCCATGGGCCACGCTGTGGGCCTGGGCGTGACCCACCGGCTGGGTCAGCACGGGGATGTTGTCGGTACCGGTGCGGGCGAAAGCCTGGGTGGTCGCGGCGCTGTGCACCACGGTCATCGGCGCCTGGGCGCGACGGGCCGAGCTCAGACCGGTGGCGATCACGGTGACGCGCAGCTCGTTGCCCAGCGACTCGTCATAGGCGGTGCCGTAGATCACGTGCGCGTCTTCGGCCGCGTAACGGCGGATGGTGTTCATCGCGTTGCGCGACTCGCTCAGCTTGAAGCTGGACTTGCCGGCGGCAATCAGCACCAGCACGCCACGGGCGCCAGAGAGGTCGATGCCTTCGAGCAGCGGGCAGGCGACAGCGGCTTCGGCGGCCTTGGTGGCGCGGTCCGGGCCACCTGCGGTGGCGGTGCCCATCATGGCCTTGCCCGGCTCGCTCATCACGGTCTTGACGTCTTCGAAGTCGACGTTCACCAGACCCGGGATGTGGATGATGTCGGAGATGCCGCCCACGGCGTTCTTCAGCACGTCGTTGGCCTTGCAGAAGGCTTCTTCCTGGGTGATGTCGTCACCCAGCACTTCCAGCAGCTTCTCGTTGAGCACAACGATCAGCGAATCGACGTTGGCTTCGAGTTCGGCCAGGCCCTGATCGGCCTGCTTCATGCGGCGGTTGCCTTCGAATTCGAAGGGCTTGGTCACCACACCGACGGTGAGGATGCCCATTTCCTTGGCCACGCGGGCGATCACCGGCGCAGCGCCCGTGCCTGTGCCACCGCCCATGCCGGCGGTGATGAAGACCATGTGCGCGCCGTCCAGCGCGGCACGGATCTGGTCGACGGCCTCTTCGGCTGCGGCCTTGCCCGCCTCGGGCTTGGCGCCGGCGCCCAGGCCCGTGCCACCGAGTTGCAGCTGCATCTCGGCCGACGAGCGGTTCAGCGCCTGCGAGTCGGTGTTGGCGCAGATGAACTGCACGCCCTGAACGCCTTCCGCGATCATGTGGTCCACGGCGTTGCCGCCGCCGCCACCCACACCGATCACCTTGATCTGCGTGCCGGTGTCGAAGTTTTCGATCATTTCGATTGCCATGTCATGCCTCTCTTTTGTTCAAGCAGTTGCCAGTGAAAACGTACCAATGAGGTTTCAGAAATTGCCTACAAACCAATCGCGTACGCGTCCAAACAGGGTCTGAACCGACCCGGCCTGTTGCGCCGCCTTCATCCCGCGCGAACGCGCGAGTCTCGCTTCTTCGAGCAAGCCCATGACGGTGGCCGAGCGGGGGCTCGCCACCATGTCGTGCAGTGCGCCGGAGTACAAGGGCGTGCCCTTGCGCACCGGCTTGAGGAAGATGTCTTCGGCCAGTTCGACCATGCCCGGCATCACCGCCGAGCCACCGGTCAGCACGATGCCGGACGACAGCAGTTCCTCGTATCCAGACTCGCGGATCACCTGGTGAACCAGCGAGAAAATCTCTTCGACGCGCGGCTCGATCACGCCGGCCAAAGCCTGACGCGAGAGCATGCGCGGGGCGCGATCGCCCAGGCCGGGCACCTCGACCTGGTCGTTCGGATCGGCCAGCAGCTGCTTGGCCACACCGTGTTCGACCTTGATGTCCTCGGCGTCCTTCGTGGGGGTGCGCAGGGCCATGGCGATGTCGCTGGTGATCAGGTCACCGGCAATGGGGATCACGGCCGTGTGGCGCACCGAGCCATCGGTGAAGATGGACACATCGGTCGTGCCCGCCCCGATGTCGACCAGGGCCACGCCCAGGGCCTTTTCGTCGTCGGTCAGCACGGCGGCACTCGACGCGCTGGGGTTGAGCACCAGCTGCTCGGCCTCCAGGCCACAGCGGCGCACGCACTTGACGATGTTCTCGGCCGCGCTCTGCGCACCGGTCACGATGTGCACCTTCACCTCGAGGCGGCCACCGCTCATGCCGATGGGCTCCTTCACCTCGTGGCCATCGATGATGAACTCTTGCGGCTCGACCAGCAGCAGGCGCTGGTCGTTGGGAATGTTGATGGCCTTGGCGGTCTCGACCACACGTTGCACGTCGATCGGGGCGACTTCCTTGTCGCGCACGATGACCATGCCGGTGCTGTTCTGGCCGCGGATGTGGCTGCCGGTGATGCCGGTCCAGACGCGGCTGATCTTGCAGTCGGCCATCAACTCGGCCTCTTTCAGGGCCTGCTGGATGGACTGCACCGTGGCGTCGATGTTGACGACCACGCCGCGCTTGAGGCCGTGGCTCGGGGCCACGCCCAGCCCGGCGATGCGCAGCTCGCCACCGGGCAGGACTTCGGCCACGACCGCCATCACTTTGGCGGTGCCGATGTCGAGTCCGACAACCAGATCCTTGTATTCCTTGGGCATGGTGGGTGCTGGGTTTCCGTGTAGGTCAATGGGTGGCAGCCGGCGCGGCCTTGTGGGCTGCGGGCTTGCGCGGAATCAGGGGTTTGGCCGTGCCGTCCTGCCAGGTGCTCAAGCCACGCAGCTTGACGGCGTAGGCCTCGGGGTAACGCAGGTCGGCGTAGGCCAGAGGGGCGGGGTATTTGCGCTGCACATCGGGCAGGGTGCGCACGAAACGGTCGGCTCGCGCCACCAGCTCATCGGGTGAGCCTCGGCCGATCACCACGCTGGCATCGTTGTCCAGCTCCACGCTCCAGGAGCCGCGCTCCGTCAGGCGCAGGGTGGCGATCTCGCCCAGGGGCTTGAACACGGGCTGCAGGCGGTGGAGCATGTCGAGCATGGCGCGGGCCTCGTCGGCCGTCGGGTTGGCGGGGGCCTCCAGCGTGGGCAGGTGCTCGTCTTCGACGTCACCGAGGTTGGCATCGAAGACTTCGCCAAAGGTGTTGACCAGCTGGTCGTCACGGTCCTCGTGGGCCCAGTAGGCGGCGGGCTTGTGCTCTTCCAGCACCACACGCAGCTCGTTGGGGAAGACGCGGCGCACCACGGCCTTGCGCACCCAGGGCACGGCCTCAAAGGCCTCTCGACTCTTCGCCAGGTCGACGCTGAAAAAACCGCCCGAGAGGCGCTGCGCCACGTTGGCACGCACGGTGGCCAGGTTGTTGCGATCCAGGTCGCCTTCGACCTCGATGCGCTCCAGCGCGAAATAAGGCAGGCGCGACAGCCGCACCAGGCCCGACGCCAGCAACAGGCCCAGCAGCCCCAGCGCCAGCGCGATGGTGGCCACGTTCATCCAGCGGACGTCGGTCGGCGTCTCGCTGGAAGCGGGGCTGGGGTGGAGGGCGGCAGCGGCAAGCATGGTGGGCTGGGTGAGCGTCGGTGGGCTTCAGCGGATGGCCGCGTCCAGGCTGGCCGAGGCCAGCAGGTGCACGCAGAGCTGGCCATAGGCCAGGCCGGCCACCTTGGCCGACATCGGCACCAGGGAGTGGCTGGTCATGCCGGGCGAGGTGTTGATCTCCAGCAGGAAGGGCTGACGGTCGGTGGCGCGGATCATCACGTCGGCGCGGGCCCAGCCCCGGCAACCCAGGGTCTTGAAGGCGCGCAGCACCAGGCGCTGGATCTCGGCCTCTTCGTCCGCATCGAGCAGGCTGGGGCAGAGGTACTTCACGTCGTCACTGAAGTACTTGTTCTGGTAGTCGTAGTTGCCCCCCGGGGCCTTGATGCGGATGACGGGCAGGGACTGGGCCTCGCCCTCGACGGTCAGCACCGGGCAGGTGGTTTCTTCGCCATCGATGAACTGCTCGCACAGCACCTCGGGGTCGTGCTGGGCCGCGGCCGCATAGGCGGCAGCGCACTGCGACGGGTCGGTCACCTTGGTCAGGCCGATGGACGAGCCTTCGCGAGCGGGCTTGACGATCATCGGCGCGCCCAGGGCCGTGAGCGCGTGCTCGCAGTCTTCGGCGCTGGCGACCAGGCGCCAATCGGGGGTCGGCAGGCCTTCGAAGCGCCAGATGCGCTTGGTCATGATCTTGTCCATGGCGATGGACGAAGCCATCACGCCCGAACCCGTGTAGGGGATCTTGAGCAGTTCGAGCGCGCCTTGCAGCGAGCCGTCTTCGCCGCCCCGGCCATGCAGGGCGATGAAACAGCGGTCGACGCCTTCCTTGATCAGGTCTTCGAGCGGGCGCTCGGCCGGGTCGAAGGCGATGGCGTTGACGCCTTCGGCCTGCAGCGCGGCCAGCACGCCGCTGCCCGACATCAGGGAGACGTCGCGCTCGGCCGAGGTGCCACCAAACAGCACGGCCACCTTGCCGAGTTCGGCCGGGTTCACGCGGGGGGCTTGCAGGGGGGTGAAGCTCATGCGGCAGCTCCCGAGTTCAGCAGGTCCACGACCTTGGCAGGCACGCCACCGATGGTGCCGGCGCCCATGCAGATCACGATGTCGCCATCGCGGGTCGATTCGGCAATGACCTGCGGCAGGCCTGCGACCTCGTCCACAAAGATCGGCTCGACCTTGCCGGCCACGCGCACCGCGCGGGTCAGGGCGCGCCCATCGGCGGCCACGATGGGCGATTCCCCGGCGCTGTAGACCTCGGTCAGCAGGACGGCATCCGCCGTGCCCAGCACCTTGACGAAGTCTTCGAAACAGTCGCGTGTGCGGGTGTAGCGGTGGGGCTGGAAGGCCAGCACCAGGCGCTGACCGGGGAAGGCCCCGCGGGCGGCAGCGATCACCGCGGCCATTTCGACCGGGTGGTGACCGTAGTCGTCGATCAGGGTGAAACGACCACCGTCGGCAGCCGGGCACTCGCCATAGCGCTGGAAGCGGCGCCCCACGCCCGAGAACGCGGCCAGGGCCTGGACGATGGGCTCGTCGGGCAGCTCGATCTCGGTGGCCACGGCAATGGCGGCCAGTGCGTTGAGCACGTTGTGCTCGCCCGGCAGGTTGAGCGTGACCGTGAGGTCGGGCATGACGGTTCCGTTGCGGCGCTGCACGGTGAAGCGCATCTGACCACCGGCCAGGGCCTCGACGTTGACGGCGCGCACCTGGGCGTCCTCACCGAAACCGTAGGTGATGACCGGGCGCGAGATCAGCGGGATGATGCTGCGCACGCCAGGGTCGTCCGCACACAGGATGGCCGAGCCGTAAAACGGCATGCGGTGCAGGAACTCGACGAAGGCCTGCTTCAGGCGTGCGAAATCGTGCCCATAGGTGTCCATGTGATCGGCGTCGATGTTGGTGACGACCGAGAGCACGGGCAACAGGTTGAGGAAGGAGGCGTCGGACTCGTCGGCCTCGACCACGATGTACTCGCCCTTGCCCAGCGCCGAGTTGGCGCCAGCACTGTTGAGCTTGCCGCCGATGACGAAGGTGGGGTCCACACCGGCTTCGGCCAGGATGGCCGTGACCAGGGAGGTGGTGGTGGTCTTGCCATGCGTGCCGGCGATGGCGATGCCTTTGCGCAGGCGCATCAACTCGGCCAGCATCACGGCGCGGGGCACCACGGGAATGCGTTTGGCGCGGGCGGCGATGACCTCGGGGTTGTCGCCCTTCACGGCGGTGGAGGTGACAACCGCTTCGGCGCCCGCGATGTGGGCGGCGTCGTGGCCTTCGTGCACGGTGATGCCGAGGCTGGCCAGGCGGCGCGAGGTGGCGCTGCTCGACTGGTCGGAGCCCGAGACCACATAGCCCAGGTTGTGGAGGATCTCGGCGATGCCGCTCATGCCGGCACCACCGATGCCGACGAAGTGGATGTGTTTGACGGCGTGCTTCATGACGCTGCCTTTGCTGTTGTGGGTTTCACGTGTTCTTCGATGGCATCGGCCACCGCGGCGGCCGAACGGGGACGGGCCAGGGCGCGGGCCGACTGGGCCATGGTGAGCAGATCGGCCCGGTTGAGGGCTTGCAAGCGCTGCGCCAGCGACGCAGGCGAGAGCTCGGTCTGGGGCAGGTGCACGGCGGCGCCATGGGCGGCCATGTAGGCGGCGTTGTCACGCTGGTGCGACGTGGTCGACACGATGAGCGGGATCAGCACGCTGGGCACGCCCGCTGCACACAGTTCGCTCACGGTGATGGCACCGGCTCGGCAGACGATGACGTCGCACTCGGCCAGGCGCTGCGCCATGTTGTTGATGAAGGGGAGGACCTCGGCGTCGCGGGAGGCGTCCAGCCCGGCGGCCTGGTAGGCGGCCTTGACGTCGTCGAGGTTGGCCATGCCGGTCTGGTGCGTGATCAGCGGACGCTGGTCGGCCGGGATCAGGGCCAGGGCCTGCGGCACGGTCTGGTTCAGCACGCGGGCACCCAGGCTGCCTCCGACCACCAGCACGCGCAGGGGGCCGGTCCGGGCGGCAAAGCGCTCGGCGGGCGGCGCGATGGCCTCGATCTCGGCGCGCACGGGGTTGCCGGTCACGCGGGCGACCTTGTGCTTCGAGGCGTCGCCATCGAAGCCGCAGGCCAGCACGTCGGTGATGGGCAGCAGGGCGCGGTTGCTCAACAGGATGGCCGCATCCGCATTCACCATGACCAGGGGCAGGCCTCGGGCCACGCCCATCAGGCCGCCAGGGAAGCAGACGTAGCCCCCCATGCCCAGCACGGCGTCGGCACGGCGCGCCTTGAGCACCTTGAAGCAATCGAGGAAAGCCTTGAGCAGGCGCACGCCGCCAAAGACGGTGTCCTTCAGGCTCTTGCCGCGCAGGCCATTGAAAGCGATGGTGTCCAGCGGGATGCCGGTGGGCGGCACCAGGCGGTTTTCCATGCCACCGGCCGTGCCCAGCCAGGACACAGTCCAGCCGCGGGCCTTCATTTCATCGGCCACGGCCAGGCCGGGCATGATGTGCCCCCCGGTGCCGGCGGCCATGATGACGAGGTGCCTGCTCATGCGCGGCCTCCCCTCATCAACTGCCTGTTCTCCATGTCGACACGGAGACAGATGGCGAGGGCAATGCAGTTGAGCATCACGCCCGAACCACCAAAGCTCATCAGCGGCAGGGTCAGGCCCTTGGTGGGCAGCACGCCCAGGTTCACACCCATGTTGATGAAGCCCTGGCCGCCCATCCACACCGCCACGCCCTGGGCCACGAGGCCGGAGAAGACGCGGTCGAGCGCAATGGCCTGCCGGCCGATGTTGAAGAGGCGCACCACCAGCCAGAAGAAGGCGATGATGACCACGGCCACGCCGATGAAGCCCAGCTCTTCACCGATCACGGCCAGCAGGAAGTCGGTGTGGGCCTCGGGCAGGTAATGCAGCTTCTCCAGGCTGGAGCCCAGCCCTTCGCCAAAGATTTCGCCACGGCCAAAGGCGATGAGCGAGTGGGTCAGCTGGTAGGCCTTGCCCAGGGCGTTCTTTTCGCTCCAGGGGTCGAGGTAGGCGAAGATGCGCTCGCGCCGCCAGGGGCTCAGCGAGATCATCAGCATGAAGGCCCCCAGCAGCACGCCGGTGATCAGCGTGAACATCTTGCCGTTCACACCGCCGAGGAAGAGGATGGCCATGGCGATGGTGGCGATCACCATGAAGGCGCCCATGTCGGGCTCGGCCAGCAGCAGCAGGCCCACGACGCCCACGGCCACGGCCATGGGCGTGACAGCGCGGAAGAAGTGTTCCTTCACGTCCATCTTGCGCACCATGTAGTCGGAGGCGTAGAGCACGATGGCCAGCTTGGCCAGCTCGGACGGCTGGAAGTTCATGAAGCCCAGGGGCAACCAGCGCCGCGCGCCATAGACCACCTTGCCGACGTGCGGGATCAGCACCAGGATGAGCAGCACCAGCGAGGCCACGAACAGCCAGGGAGCCCAGCGCTCCCAGGTCGACATCGGGATCTGCGTGACCACGGCCCCGACGGCCACCGCCATCACCAGCGACATCAGGTGTCGGGTGAAGAAGTGCATGGGCGCGTAGTTGGCAAAGCGCGGACTGTCGGGCAGGGCGATGGTGGCCGAATAGACCATGATCAGCCCCATGACCAGCAGCGAGATGGTCAGCCACACCAGCGGCTGGTCGAAGCCCATCACGCGGGACGGGTGCGACGCGTTGACGTTGACGAAATCGCGCACCGGCAGGCTGCCGCTGTCGGCCGAGCCCTCGCGGCCCAGGCGGGCGCGCAGGCTGCCGATCAGGCCCGAGACGAAGGGGCGGCGTGCGGTCTGGCCACTCATGCGATGTCTCCCCGGTCGGCCGCGACCTCGTGCACCGCGGCGATGAAGACCTCGGCCCGATGGGCATAGTTGCGGAACATGTCCAGGCTGGCGCAGGCCGGGCTGAGCAGCACGGCGTCACCGGGCACGGCCTGCTCGAAGGCCCAGCGCGTGGCGGCCTCCAGCGAGGCATGGGCGGCGATGTGGAGGGCCTGCCCGTTCGGGCTTTCTGCGCCCTGCAGCACGGCACCGATGGCGTCGGCATCGCGGCCGATCAGGGCCACGGCGCGGGCATGGCGGCACACCGGGTCGCGCAGCGGGCCGAAGTCCTGCCCCTTGCCATCGCCACCCAGGATGACGATGAGCTTGCCTGGCGCCAGGTCGGCGCCCAGGCCCTGCAGGGCGGCCACGGTGGCCCCCACATTGGTGCCCTTGCTGTCGTCGATGGCGTCCACGCCGCCCACGGTGGTGACGTGCTCGACCCGGTGCGGCTCACCACGGTACTCACGCAGGCCATGCAGCATGGGCGCCATGGGCACACCGATGGCGGTGGCCAGGGCCAGGGCCGCCAGTGCGTTGGAGGCGTTGTGGCGACCGCGGATGCGCAGGGCATCGGCCGGCATCAGGCGCTGCAGGGTGATCTCTTCTTCCGGGTCGCCCTTCTTGCGCTTGATCGTGGGGTCGGACTCGTGGGCACGGACCAGCCAGGCCATGCCGGCTTCGGTGACCAGACCGAAATCACCTGGGCGCTTGGGCGCATCCAGACCGAAACGCACCACCTGGCGCTCGACCATGCGCGCCGGACGGCCTCGCACGCCTGACTTGATCACCTCGGGCGGGGGCACCATGGCGGCGACCACATCGTCATCGCGGTTGATGACCATGATGCCGGTCTTGCCGTGGATGCGGGCCTTGGCCTCGGCATAAGCGGCCATGGAGCCATGCCAGTCGAGGTGATCCTGCGTGACGTTGAGCACCGCCGCCGCGCTGGGCTCGAAGTTGCTCACACCATCCAGCTGGAAGCTGGAGAGTTCCAGCACCCAGACCTCGGGCAGCACCTCAAAAGTGGGCGCAGCGGGAGGGGGCGGGGCCAGGGTGATCAGCGGGGCGTCGGCATCGTCGACGTCGCTCGACAGGGCCGCCTCCGGCTCGCCTGCGGCCACATCGGCATCGGCCTCCACCACGGGCGGGGCGTCCTCGACGGCGTCCACCGGCGCAGCGGCCTCGGCCTCTGCCTCGGCCTCTTCGGCGGCGACCGCGCGCGCGGGTTCGGCGTCCAGGGCCTGGCTCAGGGTGTCAAGCAGGGTCGGGCCGATGTTGCCCGCCATGCCCACACGCAGACCGGCACGCTCGATCAGCTGGGCGGTGAGCGAGGTGGTCGTCGTCTTGCCGTTGGTGCCGGTGATGGCCAACACCTTGGGCACATAGCCCAGATCGGTCTTCAGGTCGGCCAGGGCCGAGGCGAACAGCGAGAGCTCGCCACGCACCGGGATGCCCAGCACGTCGGCGCGACCACACAGCGCGGCCACGTCGGGCGCGTTCGGGGCCAGGCCCGGGCTCTTGAGCACGAGGTCCACGCCATCCAGCAAGGCCGGATCCAGGCCCTGGTGCAAGGTGGCCGCGGGCACGGCGGCGGCCAGCGCGGCGGCTTGCGGCGGGGCCTGGCGCGTGTCGGCCACGCGCACGTTCGCGCCACACCGGGCGCACCAGCGCGCCATGGCCAGGCCCGAGTCGCCCAGACCCAGGATCAGCACGGTGAGGTGGTGAAGGTGGTGCATCGTGAACGGCTCAGCGCAGCTTGAGGGAAGACAGGCCCACCAGGCACAGCAGCATGGTGATGATCCAGAAGCGCACCACGACCTGCGTCTCCTTCCAGCCCGATTTCTCGAAGTGGTGGTGCAGCGGTGCCATCAACAGAATTCGACGGCCTTCGCCGTACTTCTTCTTCGTGTACTTGAAGTAGCTCACCTGCATCATCACGGACAAGGCTTCGAGCACGAACACCCCCCCCATGAAGGCCAGCACGATCTCCTGCCGCACGATGACCGCGATGGTGCCCAGCGCGCCACCCAGGGCCAGTGCCCCCACGTCACCCATGAAGACCTGGGCGGGGTAGGCGTTGAACCAGAGGAAGGCCAGGCCCGCGCCCGACAGTGCCGCGCAGAACACGAGCAACTCGCCCGCCCCGGGGATGTGGGGCAGCAACAGGTACTTGGCAAACACCGCGTTGCCGGTCACGTAGGCAAAGATGCCCAGGGCCGCCGACACCATCACCACCGGCATGATGGCCAGGCCGTCGAGGCCATCGGTCAGGTTCACCGCGTTGCTGGTGCCCACGATCACCACGTAGGTGAGCGCGATGAAGCCCCAGACGCCCAGCGGGTAGCTGACGGTCTTGAAGAAGGGCACGATCAGGTCGGCCTTCGGCGGGAGGTCGTTGGAGAAGCCCGAGGCCACCCAGCGGAAGAACAGTTCGACCACGCGCAACGCGTTCACTTCGGACACGTTGAAGGCCAGATAGAGCGCGGCGATCAGGCCGATGAGCGATTGCCAGAAGTACTTCTCGCGCGAGGGCATGCCCTCCGGGTCTTTCAGGACGACCTTTCGCCAGTCGTCGACCCAGCCGATGGCACCAAAGCCCATGGTCACGATCATCACGATCCAGACGAAGCGGTTGGCCCAGTCGAACCACAGCATCGTCGACAGGCCGATGGACAGCAGGATCAGCGCACCGCCCATCGTGGGCGTACCCCGCTTGGCCAGGTGGGTCTGCATGCCGTACTCACGGATGGGCTGGCCGATCTTGAGTTCGGTCAGCTTGCGGATCACCAGCGGCCCCAGGCCCAGGCCGATGAGCAGGGCCGTGACGGCCGCCATCACCGAGCGGAAGGTCAGGTACTGGAAGACACGCAGGAAGCCCCATTCGGGGTGCAGGCCCTGCAGCCAGAGCGCCAGACTAAGCAGCATGCGCACCTCCACACAGCAGGTGGGCAACTTGTTCCATCTTCATGAAGCGAGAACCTTTGACGAGCACCGAGGCCACCACAGGGACCTGGCTCGGGGATTGGAGGGTGGCCACGATGTCGGCCGCGCTGGCGAAATGCCGGGCGCCGCCATCGAAGGCCTTGGCCGCGTCGGCGCACAGGCTGCCGGCGGTCCAGAAATGCGCGATGCCGCGCTCGCGGGCGTAGGCGCCGACTTCGGCATGGAAGGCCGGGCCTTGTGAGCCCACTTCGCCCATGTCGCCCAGCACCAGCCAGTGCGGGCCCGGGAGGCCGGCCAGCATGTCGATGGCCGCGCGCACGGAGTCAGGGTTGGCGTTGTAGCTGTCGTCGACCAGGGTGACGGCCCGGCCGTCGAGTGTGATGCGGTGCAGCTGCGAACGGCCCTTGACCGGCTCGAAGGCAACCAGCCCGCTGACCACGGCGCTCAGCGGCACGCCGGCCCCCAGGGCGGCTGCGGTGGCCGCCAGGGCGTTGCGCACATTGTGCTCACCAGCCATGTGCAGGGCCACATCGGCCTCACCTTCCGGCGTGCCGAGCTTGATCAGCCAGTGCGGCGCCGGGTCGGCCACCCAGGCGGCCGTGCCGGTCACGCGGGCCTTGCCGCGGGTGGCAAAGTCGACCTTGGGGTAGCCATTGGCCTGCTCGCGCCAGATGGCGGTGTAGGCATCGTCGGCCGGGAACACGGCCACGCCGGTGCGCGTGAGGGCGTGCAGCACGGCACCGTTCTCGCGGGCCACGGCCTCGACGGTGTGCATGAACTCCTGGTGCTCGCGCTGGGCGTTGTTGACCAGGCCCACGGTGGGCGCGGCGATGGCGGCCAGCTCGGCGATCTCGCCCGGGTGGTTCATGCCCAGCTCGACCACGGCGCAGCGGTGCACACCTTCGCGCAAGCGCAGCAGCGTGAGCGGCACGCCGATGTCGTTGTTGAAGTTGCCCTGCGTGGCCAGCGAAGCCTCGGGCGCACCCTGCTCGCTCACCCAGGCGCGCAGGATGGACGCGATCATCTGCGTGACCGTGGTCTTGCCATTGCTGCCGGTCACGCCGATCAGGGGGATGTCGAAACGCGCACGCCAGCCGGCCGCGAGCCAGCCCAGGGCGGCGCGGGTGTCGGGCACGGTGAGGCTGGGCAGGCCGCTGGTGTCGGCGCCCTGCTGCACCAGCACGGCCACGGCGCCGGCCTGTGCCGCCTGCGGCAGGAAGTCGTGCGCATCGAAGCGCTCACCGCGCAAGGCCACGAAGAGGTCGCCAGGCTGCAGGGTGCGCGTGTCGGTGTGCACGCGGGCGATCGGGGTCGCCGGGTCGCCGTGCAGCACCGAGCCGGGCAGGAGGGAATGGGCCAGGCCCAGGGTCATCATCATGGGGGCGCTCATGCGGCATCTCCCTTCTGCGCGGCGGCGGGGATGCGGGAATCGGGTTCGGTGGCGGCAAGGCGCTGGCGCAGCGCGCGGGCAGCCTCTTCCACGTCGGAGAAGTGGCTGCGCTGGCCCGCCACTTCCTGGTAGGTTTCGTGGCCCTTGCCGGCGATCAGGACCACATCCTTCGGCTCGGCGGCCACCAGGGCATGGTCGATGGCGGCGCGGCGGTCTTCGATCACGTCGACGCCATCGCGGCCGGGCACGCCAGCCATGATCTGAGAGAGGATGAAGGCCGGGGCTTCGCCGCGCGGGTTGTCGCTGGTCAGGACGACCTGGTCGGCCTGCTGGTCGGCGATGGCGCCCATCAGCGGGCGCTTGAGCGGGTCGCGGTTGCCTCCGCAACCGAACACGCACCACAACCGCCCCCCGCGGGCCTGGGCCACAGGGTGCAGGGCCTCGAGGGCCTTCTGCAGGGCGTCGGGGGTGTGGGCGTAGTCGACCACGGCCAGGGGCGCGTCGACCGGCGCCGGCACGATCTCCATGCGGCCGGGCACACCGCGCAGGCCGCTGCACGCTTCGGCCGCCTGAGCCAGGGGCACGCCCAGCGCGCGCAAGGCCCCGATCACGGCCAGCAGGTTGGACACATTGAAGGCGCCGATCACCGGGGCCTGCACCAACGCTTCGTCCTGCTTCCCTTGCAGGGACTCGTCACGCTCGGTCACGGCGAACGCCAGGCCACCGGACTGGTGGCTCACACGGTGAGCGAGCAGGCGGGCGCCCTTGTTCAAGCCGCCCTCGATGCCATACGACCAGCAGGCCAGCCCCCGCGCACGGGCGTGGGCCAGCAGCGGCGAGCCCATCTCGTCATCGAGGTTGATCACCGCAGCCGGCAGGCCGGGCCAGTCGAACAGGGCGCGCTTGGCCTGCCAGTAGGCGGCCATGCTGCCGTGGTAATCCAGGTGGTCCTGCGTGAAGTTGGTGAACTGGGCCACGGCGATGTGCGTGGCGTGCAGGCGCAGTTCTTCGATGCCGATGGACGATGCCTCGATGGCCGCGGCCTTCAGTCCCTGGTCCACAAAATGCCGGAAGGTGGCGTGCAGGGTGAGCGGATCGGGCGTGGTCAGGCCGGTGGACACCACCTCGCCCACGCGGCCGACGCCCAGGGTGCCCACCACGCCGCAGCCCTGCCCCAGGGCATTGAGGGCCTGCGCCGTCCACCAGGAGGTGGAAGTCTTGCCATTGGTGCCGGTCACGGCCACGACCTTCAACTGGGCGCTGGGTTCGCCGTAGAAACCATGGGCGATCTCGGCGCTCAGGGCCTTGAGGCCCTTGACCGCGGCCACACGGGCATCGGCAAAACCAAAGGCCTCGGCGCCCTCGGCCTCGACCAGGCAGGCGCGGGCGCCATCCTTCAGGGCCTGGGCCACGAAGGCACGGCCATCGCGGGCGGCACCGGGCCAGGCCACGAAGCCGGCGCCCTGCGCGGCCAGGCCGGGCACCTGGCGGCTGTCGACCGTGATGGCGGCCACACCCTGCTGGCGCAGCCAGGCCAGGGCTTCGGCGGTGTTGTGCAGGTGAAGCAGGTGGGCGCTCATCAGAAGCTCTCCTGCTCGGCGGGCTGGGTCGAGATGATCTTGGGCTCGATCTGCTGATCGGGCATCACTCCCAGGCGGGTCAGCGTCTGCTGCACCACCTGGCTGAAGACCGGCGCTGCCACATCGCCACCGAAGTAGACGCCGTTGCCGGGCTCGTCCACCATCACGGCGACCACGATGCGCGGCTTGCTGATGGGCGCGATGCCCACAAACCAGGCACGGTACTTGTTGCCCGCGTAGCCCTTGCCCTCTTGCTTGTGCGCCGTGCCGGTCTTGCCGCCGACGCTGTAGCCCTGGGTCTGGGCCTTGGGCGCGGTGCCCCCGGGGCCCGTCACCAACTGCAGCATCTTGCGCACGGTGCGGGCGGTTTCGGGGGAAATCACACGGGTGCCGCGAAGCTGTTCGGGCTCGTGGCCCGCCACCTGCGCGGGGCCATCGGTCGCCGCGTCCTGGCCCGGACGGAAAGCGGTCTTGAACGCCAGCGTCGGACGTGCATCGCCGGCCATCGTCGAGCGGCGGGCCGCACCGTCATCAGGCTGCGCCTCGGTCTCGCGCTTCAGCAGGCTGATGGGAATGAGCTCGCCATCGCTGGCGAAGATCGTGTAGGCATGGGCCAGCTGGAACAGGCTGGCAGACAGGCCATAGCCGTAGCTCATGGTGACCTGCTCGATGCGGCGCCAGCTCTTGTAGGGGCGCAAGCGCCCCGTGACCACGCCGGGAAATCCGATCTGCGGCTTCTGCCCCAGGCCCACGGCCGTGAACATGTTCCACATTTCCTGCGGCTGCATCATCAGCGCCATGCGGGCCGTGCCCACGTTGCTGGACTTCTGGATGACCTCGGACACCGTCAGGTCGCCGTGGGCGTGGGAGTCGGTGATGGTCGAGCCATCGATGGTCAGGCGCCCGCCGGTGGTCGGGATCATCGTGTTCGGCGTGACGCGCTTGGTCTCGAGCGCGATCGACACGATCAGCGGCTTCATGGTGGAGCCAGGCTCGAAGGTGTCGGTCAGGGCGCGGTTGCGCAACTGCGCACCGGTGAGGTTGCGGCGGTCGTCGGGCGTGTAGCTGGGCACGTTGGCCAGCGCCAGCACCTCGCCGGTCACCGCGTCGAGCACCACCACGCTGCCGGCCTTGGCCTTGTGCTGCAGCACGGCGTCGCGGATGCGCTGGTAGGCGTAGAACTGGATCTTGGCGTCGATGGAGAGGCGCACGGGCTGGCCGTCTTCGGCCGGCACCAGGTCGCCCACGGCTTCGACCACGCGGCCCAGGCGATCCTTGATCACATGGCGTGCGCCGTCGCGACCCGCCAGCTGCTTCTGATAGGCCAGCTCGATGCCTTCCTGCCCCTGGTCTTCGATGTTGGTGAAGCCAACGATGTGGGCCGTGGCCTCGCCTTCAGGGTACTGGCGCTTGGACTCGTGCAGTTCGTAGACGCCCTTGACCTTGAGCTCGGCCACCTGCCTGGCGACGTCGTCAGGCACCTGGCGGCGCAGCCACACGAAGTTGGGGTTGGAGGCCAGGCGCTTCTTGAGTTCCTGCGGCTTCATGTCCAGCAGCTTGCCAAGGGCGAGCAACTCGGCGGGCGAGGCGACCATGTCCTTGGGGATGGCCCACAGGGAAGGCGACGGCACGCTCGACGCCAGCAGCTCGCCGTGGCGGTCGGTGATGCGGCCACGGTTGGCCGGCAGCTCGACGCGGCGCTCATAGCGGTTGGCACCCTGCTGCAGGTAGAAATCGTTGTGGATGATCTGGATCCACGCGGCACGGCCGATCAGCACGGCGAAGCCCAGGCCGATGGCCCCGATCAGGAACTTGACACGCCAGGGGGGCGTGCGCGAGGCCAGCAGCGGGCTGGTGGCATAGCGCACCGTGGGCATGCCCGTGCCACCCTGGCGGCGCGGCTGGCCCCGCAGGCGGCGAAAGAACTCGCTGACGCGGCTCATGGGGACACCCCCGAGGCCGCAGCCGGGGCCACGCCGGAGGCGGACACCGACGCCGAAGTCGACACGTAGTGCGTCAGCGTCGGGCTGTTGTTGAACATGTGCAGCTTTTCGCGCGCAAGCTTTTCGACGCGCAAGGGCGTGGCCTGGGCGCGCTTGTCGAGCTGCAGGCGCTCGTAGTCGATCTGCAATTCGTGCGAGCGGGCCTGTGCCTTCTCCAGGTCAGAGAAGAGGCGGCGCGAGTCGTTGCTGGAGCGGATCAGCCAGACGCAGCTGAAGACCAGCACCAGGGCGAGCACGATGTTGAGGCGCAGCGTCACCGGCGACCTCCCCGTGCCGGCGGCTTGCCTCCAGCCTTGCCCGCCGCCTTGTGAGCGGACTTGGACGCAGGCTTGCCGCTGCGCCCCGACTTGGCAGGCGACGCCTCGACCGACTGGACCGCCCCCGGCCCACCGGCGGCGCGCACGGCCTCGGGCGACCAGGGCACCGCGGTGCGACGGGCCACACGCAGCACGGCCGAACGCGAACGGGGGTTGGCCGCGACCTCTTCGGCGCTGGGCTTGATGCGCGCGAGGGCCTCCAGCAGCAGCGGGCGCTCCTGGGCGAAGGGCACCCGGCGATCGACCTCTTCGCGGCTGTGGCGCGCGATGAAGGTCTTGACGATGCGGTCTTCCAGCGAATGGAAGCTGATGACGGCCAGGTGGCCACCCGGCGCCAGCATCTTCAGGGCGGCGTCGAGCGCGTCCTCCAGCTCGCCGAGCTCGCGGTTGACGTGGATGCGCAGGGCCTGGAAGGTGCGGGTGGCAGGATCCTGGCCGGGCTCGCGGGTCTTGACGGTGCGGGCGACGATGGCCTGCAGTTCGGCCGTGGTCTGCGGCGAGCGGCCGGCATCGCGCTCGGCCACGATGGCGTTGGCGATGCCCCAGGCGAAACGCTCTTCGCCGTAGTTGCGGATCACGTCGGCGATGGTCTGCACGTCGGCGCGGGCCAGGAAGTCGGCGGCACTCTCACCCTGGGTGGTGTCCATGCGCATGTCCAGCGGCGCATCGAAGCGGAAGCTGAAGCCGCGCGCCGGGTTGTCGATCTGCGGCGAGGACACGCCGATGTCCATCAGCAACCCCTGCACCGGCCCCCAGCCCAGCTGCTCGACCACATCGCCCCAGGACGAGAAGGCCGCATGCTCGATGCGGAAGCGCGGGTCGGCGATGGCCCCCTCGCCTTGCGTTGCGTGGGCGATGGCGTCGGGGTCGCGGTCGAGCGCGAGCAGGCGGGCCTGTGGCCCCAGCAAGGACAGGATCAGGCGCGAGTGCCCGCCACGGCCAAAGGTGGCGTCGACATAGGTGCCCTCCGGCACGGGACCAGCCTCGCCCCACAGGGCCTGGACGGCCTCGTTCAACAGCACGGTGCGGTGCGGCATGGCCGCGCCGGCCGGGGCGCTGTGGGGGGTGTCGGGCGTGGGCAGGGGCATCGGGCTCAGAAGGTGAAATCCTGCAGGGCCGCAGGCATGGGCTGGGCCATGACCTCGGCCTCGTGCGCGGCGTGGCGCTCGGCGTCCCACAGCTCAAAATGGCTGCCCATGCCCAGCAACATCACGTCTTTGGTGATGCCGGCAGCGGCGCGCAGCTCGGGCGAGACCAGCACGCGGGCGGCGCTGTCGACCTCGACGTCCATCGCGTTGCCCAGGAAGACGCGCTTCCAGCCGGAGGCCGACATGGGCAGGGAGGCCACCTTGTCGCGGAAGGTCTCCCAGGCGGGGCGCGGGAAGACCATCAGGCAGCCGTCGGGGTGCTTGGTGATGGTCAATTGGCCGCTGCAAAGGGCCTGCAGGGCGTCGCGATGGCGCGCAGGGACGGCCATCCGCCCCTTCGCGTCCAGCGACAACGCCGATGCCCCTTGAAAGACCAAGCTCACCACAAATCCCCACAAAAATGCACTTCATCCCACTTTAACCGATGAACACCCCCTTAAACAAGGGTGATTTCAAAAAAATGCCCAATGAAATCAAAGACTTAGAAAAGATTTCGCCGCAAAGTGCCAGAAAAAAAGTCTTTACAAATCAAGGACCTGCGAATGGGTCTGGAAGTGAATGCTGAGAAATACCCCCCATTGGAGCCGGGACATCCCCCCGCAAGCGGCGGGCACCCCCTGGCCATGCAGCCGATGGGGCGCGAAGGCCCTCCATCGGGGGGAAAAGCGTGGATTCCTGGGCACATTCGCTCGCCTGCCACCCAGCCCCGCCCGCTAAGCTGGGGCGTTACCGTGGAGCCCACCCCATGACCGAAGCCGCCCGACTGATCAGCAAGGTGCTGGTGCTGGAAAGCCAGTCCGATAGCGCCGCCCACATCAAGGCGTTCTGCGAGGACAACCAGCTGGTGGGCCTCACCGCCCGGCCCGACGACGTCATGGCCGTGCTGCGCTCCAACGTCGACCTGGGTGCCGTCTTCATCGCCGAGCACCACGGCGAGCACACCCAGGGCGGCGTCCTGCTGGCCCGGCTGATCCACGGCATACGCCCCGAGCTGCCCATCTTCCTGCGGCGCGAACACGGCAGCCAGCTGAGCGACCTGAGCGACAGCGACCAGGCCATCTTCCGCGGCGCCTTCACGCTCAAGGACATGGGCCGGTTGCGCAAGCTGATCAATGCCTCGCTGTTCAGCCTGGTCTACCCGGTGGCCCTGGTGCGCGGCGTGGCCGAATTCACCCGCCACTCGCTGGAGAGCCAGTTCAAGGGCGTGGAGATCACGGCCGATGCGCCCTACATCGTGCGCGACCGGCTGATCTACGGCGAGCTGCTCAGCCTGATCCCCCTTGAAAGCGACTGGTGCCGCGGCTACATGATGCTGCAGACGGCCGAGCA
The DNA here is from genome assembly GCF_021768455.1 of Aquabacterium sp. Lineage (GTDB taxonomy): Bacteria > Pseudomonadota > Gammaproteobacteria > Burkholderiales > Burkholderiaceae_C > Aquabacterium. The sequence goes on from NZ_JAIZVX010000003.1 coordinate 31,630, forward strand.
GCCCCTGGTCGACTTCGTTCGCCAGGACAAGACGCACATCGACAGTGGCGCCACCAATTTCCGCGACATCAACAACGTGCTGGGCGAGCTGACCAACCTGATCTGGGGCGCCTTCAAGAACCGCTACACCTCGCAAGAGGCCTTCACGGGCCACCTCACCCAGGTGCCCATCATCGTGAACCACGCCCACCGCTACATCTCCTTCGGCTCGGACGACCCGCAGCTGTGCTTCAAGTACACCCTGCACGACGCCGAAGGCGACAGCCCACCGCTGTCGATCTACCAGCGCTTCGTGTTCAACCTGAACTGGTCGCCCGAACGCTTCAAGGAGAACGAGGCCCTGGTGAACAACCTGCTGGGCTCAGGGGCACTGGAGCTGTTCTGAGGCGATCGCCCCGCAGAGGTGGCGACGAGGTGGCGCAGGGGAAGACCCTGTGACGGATGCCCGACAGGCGTGATCTGGATCAAAAACCACGTGTTGCGAATAGTTCGCATTCGAACCTAGAATGGGTTCATGCCACACACCCGCCGCCATCCCGCTGCCCACCCGGACAAGCCCGCCATCACCCTGGACAAGCTGCCCGTGCACACGGTGGCGACGATCCAGGAAGTGCAGACCGGCCACCACCACGACGGCGGCGCCCTCAAGCGCCGACTGATGGAGCTGGGCTTTGTGCCGGGCGAACGGGTGCAGGTGCTGCGCCGGGTCTTTGCCGGCCGCGGCCCGCTCGCGGTGCGGGTGGGCACCAGCACATTTGCCATGCGCAAGCTCGAGTCCTCGCTGATCGAGGTCGTGCCCGCCTGAGTCAGGCCCTCGCCCTCCCCTCCTCTGCTGCACAAGAATCGAGTCCCCATGGCGGCCGCGACGCCCACCGTGTCATCCCCTCCCCTGATCGCCCTGGTGGGCAACCCCAACTGCGGCAAGACCGCGCTGTTCAACCGCCTCACCGGTGCACGCCAGAAGGTGGGCAACTACGCGGGCGTGACGGTGGAGCGCAAGGAAGGGCAATTCGTCTCGCCCGCCGGCCAAGGCTGGCGTGTGCTCGATCTGCCTGGCGCCTACAGCCTGCTGGCCGCCACCCCCGATGAAGCCATCACGCGCGACGTGATCGCCGGCGCCCGACCGGGCGAAGCGGCCCCCGTGGGCCTGGTCTGCGTGGTCGATGCCACCAACCTGCGCCTGAACCTGCGCATGGTGCTGGAGTTGCAGACCTTGGGCGTGCCAATGGTCCTGGCCGTCAACATGATGGACCAGGCCACGCGCCGCGGCATCCACATCGACACGGCACGCCTGCAACAGGAACTCGGTATTCCCGTGGTGGAGACCGTGGCCGTGCGCGCGGGCGGCGAGCAGGCCCTGCTGGCCCAGCTGGACGCCCTGGACTGGGCCCGCCTGCCCGCGCCCACCAAGCTGCGGCCCATGGAGCGCATTGCAGCCTCGCCCGTGGAGGCCACCCACCAGCGCGTGGGCCGCCTGCTGGCCGATTGCGTGCACACACCCGAACACGTCTCGCACTTCACCAGCACGCTCGACCGTTACGTGCTGCACCCCGTCATGGGGCCGATGATCCTGGCGGCGCTGATGTTCCTGGTCTTCCAGGCCGTGTTCAGCTGGGCCGCCGCCCCCATGGACTGGATCGACGCCGGCATGGGTCACCTGGGCGACCTGCTCAAGGACCACATGGCCGACGGCATGCTGCGCAGCCTGCTTGTCGATGGCGTGATCGGCGGGGCGGGCAGCGTGCTGGTCTTCCTGCCGCAGATCGTGATCCTGTTCGGCTTCATCCTGGCACTGGAAGACTCCGGCTACCTGCCGCGAGCCGCCTTCCTGCTCGATCGCATCATGGGCAGCGTGGGCCTGTCGGGCCGCGCCTTCATCCCGCTGCTCTCCAGCTTCGCCTGCGCCATCCCCGGCATCATGGCCACGCGCACGATTGCCGAACCGCGGGACCGCCTCGTCACCATCCTCATTGCGCCGCTGATGACGTGCTCGGCCCGCCTGCCGGTGTACGCGCTGCTGATCGCCGCCTTCATCCCCGACCGCACCGTGGGCGGCATCTTCAACCTGCAGGGCCTGGTGCTGTTTGCGCTTTACATGGCGGGCATCGTCTCGGCCATGGTCGTGGCCCTGGTGCTCAAGCGCCTCATGAAACAGGGCGTGGCCCAGCCCCTGCTGATGGAGCTGCCCGACTACCACTGGCCTCACCTGCGCAACCTGGCCATCGGCCTGTGGGAGCGCGCCAGCATCTTCGTGGCACGCGTGGGCACCATCATCCTGTCGCTGATGGTGGTGCTGTGGTTCCTGTCGAACTTCCCGGCGCCCCCGGAAGGCGCCACGGGCCCGGCCATCGAGTACAGCCTGGCCGGCATGGCCGGCCGCGCGCTGGAGGTGATCTTTGCCCCGATCGGCTTCACCTGGCAGATCTGCATCGCGCTGGTGCCCGGCCTGGCGGCCCGCGAGGTGGCGGTGGCGGCCCTAGGCACGGTCTACGCCATGTCGCAGACGGGGGACGAGCTGAGTTCGGCCCTGACGCAGCTGGTGCAACACGCCTGGACCCTGCCCACGGCCCTGTCGCTGATGACCTGGTATGTGTTCGCACCGCAGTGCCTGTCGACCCTGATCGTGGTCAAGCGTGAAACCAACGGCTGGCGCACCCCGCTGATCATGCTGGGCTACCTGTTTGGCCTGGCCTACCTGGCCAGCTTCATCGTCTACCACCTGGCCCGGGCCTGGCTGGGCTGAGCCCCCAGCGCCACGGTCAGGCCCTCCACATGCTGCAAACCACGATCACCCTCCTGATCGGCCTGCTGGCCAGCGCCTACCTGCTGCGCCGCTGGTGGCCCACCTGGCGACAGCTGTGGCGCCCTGCGGCCGCGTCGGCCATATCGGCCCGAGAGGCTTGCCACACGGACCAGGGCGTGAGCGCCCCGCCCGCGTCGGCCTGCGGGCAGGGTTGCGGCCAGTGTGCCGGTGGCGGGGCCACGCCCACCCGGGACCACCGCGTCCACATCGTGCGACCGCACACCGACCCGGCCTGAACACCGGCCTCGCGCAGCCCAGCGCCACCGCCACGCCCCCCGTGGACAAGGGGCCCTGGCCCCGTGTGCCGGGGGTGGGCAAGGCTGGTGGGTCTGCCTAGACTGCGCGCATTGATGTTCCGCGCCACCCTGTTGCCTCCCCCATGAAACCTCTGTACGCGATCGCACCCCTGGCGCTGGTGCTGGCCCTCATCGGCCCCGCCCGCACGGAAGCCGACCAGGCCATCTCCCGCCTGAAGGAACGCCTGCTCGACTGGGCACCGGCCCTGCTCGAAGGCAATGCCTCGGCCAACCGCGTGCGCCCCCTGATCGAAGCGGCCACCCAGCGCTGACCCCGCACTGACCCGGCCCGGGATGGGCCGCGGCGTGGCCCCCCCCACAGACCTGCCGGACTTGGCGCTACACTTCGCCTTGCTCCGGGGTGTGCCTCACGCGATGCGTGCAGGCACTGAGATGGATCCGATCCAAACCCGCTGAACTTGATCCGGCTGATACCGGCGAAAGAAGAGCTGTCCTGAACGACGCCCTGGTTGGGCCGAAGGCAGGTGCGGCCCTGGGAAGTGCTGTGCCCGCAGCGCCCAGGCGCCTCCACCCACCCTCATTCCGCCAGCGCCCGGCCCAGGGCCCTCGGAGCACGTGTTGACCACCTGCATCCAAGGAGCCCGCCATGAACGCCCCCGACACCGCCGTCACCCGCTCAGCCCTGCAAGCGCTCGATGAGCTCACGCGCCTGACGCGCGAACCCCTGCCCGCATCGCGCAAGGTCTATGTGCAAGGCAGCCATGAGGGTGTGCGCGTGCCCATGCGCGAGGTCACGCTCACCAACGGCGAAGCCATCACGCTGTACGACTGTTCCGGCCCCTACACGGACCCGGCCGTGCAGATCGACGTGACCAAAGGCCTGCCGCCCGTGCGCGAAGCCGCCGTGGTGGCCCGCGGCGACACCGAAACCTACGAAGGCCGCCGCGTGCAGGCGGTGGACGATGGCCTCAAGCCCGATGAGCGCCACGACGAGCGCATGGCCGCCCTGCGACAGGCCGCGGCCGCCCTTCAGCGCACGCCACGCCGCGCCAGGAGCGGCCACAACGTGAGCCAGATGCACTACGCCCGCAAGGGCATCGTCACGCCCGAGATGGAGTTCGTGGCCCTGCGCGAAAACCAGCGCCGCACCGAGCTGCTGGAAGACTGGCGCGACCAGTACGGCGCCGACGCCGAGCGCGAAGCCCGCCTGCGCGGCAACCCCATGGGCGCGGCCATCCCCCGCGTCTACACGCCCGAGTTCGTGCGCGATGAAGTGGCCCGTGGCCGCGCCGTGATCCCGGCCAACATCAACCACACCGAGCTGGAGCCCATGGCCATCGGCCGCAACTTCCTGGTGAAGATCAACGCCAACATCGGCAACTCGGCCGTGACCTCGTCGATCGAGGAAGAGGTGGAGAAGCTGGTGTGGGCCATCCGCTGGGGTGCCGACAACGTGATGGACTTGTCGACAGGCAAACACATCCACACCACCCGCGACTGGATCGTGCGCAACAGCCCCGTGCCCATCGGCACCGTGCCCATCTACCAGGCGCTGGAGAAGGTGGGCGGCGTGGCCGAAGACCTCACCTGGGAGATCTACCGCGACACCCTGATCGAGCAGGCCGAGCAGGGCGTGGACTACTTCACCATCCACGCCGGCGTGCGACTGCCCTTCATCCACCTCACGGCCAACCGTCGCACGGGCATCGTCTCGCGTGGCGGCTCGATCCTGGCCAAGTGGTGCATCGCCCACCACAAGGAGAACTTCCTCTACACGCACTTCGACGAGATCTGCGAGATCATGAAGGCTTATGACGTGACCTTCTCGCTGGGCGATGGCCTGCGCCCGGGCTCGCTGAGCGACGCCAACGACGAGGCCCAGTTCGCCGAACTCCGCACACTGGGCGAGCTCACGCAGATCGCGTGGCAGCACGATGTGCAGACCATGATCGAAGGCCCGGGCCACGTGCCGATGCACATGATCCAGGCCAACATGGACGAGCAGCTCAAGACCTGCCACGAAGCGCCCTTCTACACCCTGGGCCCGCTGACCATCGACATCGCACCGGGCTACGACCACATCGCCAGCGCCATTGGCGCAGCCATGATCGGCTGGATGGGCACGGCCATGCTCTGCTACGTGACGCCGAAGGAGCACCTGGGCCTGCCCAACCGCGATGACGTGAAGCAGGGCCTGATCGCCTACAAGATCGCCGCGCACGCGGCCGACGTGGCCAAGGGGCACCCGGGTGCGCGCTCGCGTGACGATGCGCTCTCGCAGGCGCGCTTCGACTTCCGCTGGCAGGACCAGTTCAACCTGGGCCTGGACCCGGAGACGGCACGCGACTTCCATGACGAGACGCTGCCGAAGGACGCGGCCAAGGTGGCGCACTTCTGCTCGATGTGCGGCCCGAAGTTCTGCTCGATGAAGATCACGCAGGAGGTGCGCGAGTTCGCCAAGACGCAGGGGGTGAGCGAGCAACAGGCCCTGGAAACCGGCATGGCCGAGATGTCGGCGCAGTTCAAGGGCGTGGGCGGCGAGCTCTACATCCCGATCAAGCCCCAGGCCTGAGCGCGGAGCCGCCCATGACGCCCTCATCCACCAGCGCCTGCGCCCGCATCGGCATCGCGGGCGCAGGCCTGCTCGGCCGCCTGCTGGCCTGGCAGCTCGGGAGGCTGGGCCACCAGGTGACCGTGGTCGACCCGGCGCCCGGCCCCGCCCCCCTGTTCGACGGCCAGGGCGCGGCCGGCTTCACCGCGGCCGGCATGCTCAGCCCCCTGGCCGAGCTGGACGCCGCCGAACCCGATGTGGCCGGCCGCGGCTGGCACAGCATCGCGCGCTGGTCGGCCATCAGCGCCTTGCTGGCCGACGGTGCCACCGCCACCGGTCAGGATGAGGCGCCCGCCTTCACCCAGCGTGGCAGCCTGATGGTGGCCCATGGCAGCGACCTGGGGGCCGCCCGACGTGTGCTGGCCCGCGTGGCCCAGCCCATGCCGGGGCAACCGGCGGGCTGCTCGCCGCAGGCCCTCGATCGGCCGGCCTTGAACGCCCTGGAACCCAGCCTGCACGGCAGCGCTGGCGCCCTGCACGCCTGGCTGCTGCCAGGCGAGGCCCAGATCGACACGGTGCGCACCCTGGCACGCCTGCAGGCTCAGGCCCCGGGCGTGCAATGGCGCTGGGGCGAAACGGTGGAGGACCTGTCGCCTGGCCGCTGGCAGACGCGGGGGGCCGAAGCCTTCGACCTGGTGATCGACGCCCGTGGCGTGGGCGCGCGCCCCACCTGGCCGGTGCGCGGCGTGCGTGGCGAGGTGATCTGGCTGCACGCGCCCGGCCTGGGTCTGCAGCGCCCGCTGCGCCTGCTGCACCCGCGTCACCGCGTCTACATCGTGCCCCGCGCCGACGACACCGTGCTCATCGGCGCCAGCGAGATCGAAAGCGAAGACCGCTCCCCGGTGTCGCTGCGCTCGGCGGTCGAACTGATGGCCGCGGCCCACAGCGTGCTGCCGGCCCTGGCCGAAGCCCGCATCCTGCGCATGGACCGCAACCTGCGCCCTGCCCTGCCCGACCACCGCCCCCGGGTCCACCACGAACCGGGCCTGCTGCGCCTCAATGGCCTGTACCGCCATGGCTGGCTGCTGGCGCCCTCGGTGGTGGACGAGGCCCTGGCCCTGATGGGCTGGCCGCCCCTGCCCTGCGCGGCCACCATGCCCACCTCCACACCCGCCTCCTCACCTGCATCCGCATGAGCAACGACCTCACCATCCAGACCGACCGGGGGCCGCTGAGCCTGCCGCCTGGCAGCACCCTGGCCGACGCCGTGGCCGCCTTGCTGGCCCAGAGCGGCCAGGACCCGGCCGGCGTGGCCACCGCCGTCAACGGCCTCTTCGTGGCACGCCATGCCCGAGAGGCTCACCACCTGAGCCAGGGCGACACCGTGCTGTGCTTTGCGCCCATCACCGGCGGCTGACAGCGCCAGCCGCCCCACAGGAGTTCCCACCATGACCTCAGCCTCCGCCACGCCCTCGCCAGACACCTGGCAGATCGGGGACACCCGCCTGCAAAGCCGCTTCCTGCTGGGCACCGCCGGCTACCCTTCACCGCAGACCCTGCACGATGCCATCGTGGCCTCGGGCAGCCAGGTGCTCACGCTCGGGCTCAAGCGCACCCTGGCCGTGACCGGAGGCGACAACGGCTTTGTGCAGACCATCCGCGACGCGGCAGCGGCACAAGGTGCCCACCTGCTGCCCAACACCGCCGGCTGCCGCAGCGCCAAAGAGGCCATCACCCTGGCCCACATGGCCCGCGAACTGCTCGGCACGGCCTGGATCAAGCTGGAGGTGGTCGGCGACGAGCAGACGCTTCAGCCCGACCCCTTCGAGCTGGTCGACGCCGCACGCCAGCTGGTCCAGGATGGCTTCAACGTGCTGCCCTACTGCACCGATGACCTGGTCAGCGCCCAACGCCTGGTCGATGCAGGCTGCCGCATCCTCATGCCCTGGGCCGCCCCCATCGGCTCGGGTCTGGGCCTGCTCAACCCCTGGGCGCTGCGCACCCTGCGCGCCCGCCTGCCGGGCATCACCCTCATCGTCGACGCGGGCCTGGGCGCACCCTCGCACGCCACCGCCGCCATGGAGTTGGGCATGGACGCCGTGCTGCTGAACTCGGCCGTGTCGCAATCGCTCGATCCGGTGCGCATGGCCCACGCCTTCAGGCGGGCGGTGGACGCCGGCCGCAGCGGCTTCCTGGCCGGCCTCATGCCCACCAGCGACGTCGCCATCGCCACCACGCCCGTGGGCGGCCAACCTTTCGTGCTGCTGTGAGCCCCCGCCCCATCATCTGGTCCATCGCGGGCCTGGACACCGCGGGCGGCGCCGGCCTGAGCGCCGACCAGCGCGCCGCAGACGCCCTGGGCGTGCACCTCTGCCCCGTGGCCGCTGCGCTCACCGCCCAGCATTCGCAAGGCGTGGAAGCGGTCTTTCCGGTGCCCGAGGCGCAGCTGGAAGCCCAGCTGCAGGCGCTGGCCGAAGACCTGCCCCCGGAGGCCATCAAGACGGGCTTGCTGGGCAGCGTGGCAGCGGTCCAGGCGGTCGCCCGGTGGGTCGACCACTTCCGCGCCCGCACACCCGCAGGCCAGGACCCGCACCGCCAACTCGCCCTCATCGTGGACCCGGTGCTCGGCGCCTCGGCCGGCGGCTCGGCCTTTGCCAGCGCGTCCGTGCTGCAGGCCTGCCGCGAATGGCTGCTGCCCCGCGCCACTGTGCTCACGCCCAACCGCGCCGAAGCCCAGCGCCTGCTGGGCCTGCCGGCCGATGGCCCTCACCCGCATGGCAAGGAGGCCGTCGACACGGACCTGCCCGCCCTGGCGCGGCGGCTGCAGGCCCTGGGCGCTCGCAGCGTGGTCATCACCGGTGGCGATGCGCCATCGGCCCCCGGCGCCGACGGTCGCCGCCCGCACTGCCTGGACTGGCTGCAGACCCCGCATGCACAGGGCTGGCTCACGGCACCGCGGGTCGACACCCCGCACCACCATGGCACCGGCTGCACCTTCGCCACCGGCGTGGCCGCAGCCTGGGCCCTGGGCCATGTCGAGGCCGATGCCATCGTGCTGGCCAACCTGCTCACCCGCCATGCGCTGATGCAGGCGCATGGTGCAGGCAGGGGCCCGGGCCCCGTGAAAGCCCGACCCGGCTTCGATGCCGGCCCGCAAGCGGGAGGCGCACCCATGCCCTGGCTGGGGCTGGGCGAAGCCCTGCCCTGGGCGCTGGAACCCCGCTTCACCGCCTTCGCCCCCTTTGCACCACCTGCCGACCGCCTCTACGGCATCCTGCCGGATGCGCCGCAGCTGCGCGGCGCGCTCGGTGCCGGCCTGCGCTGCGTGCAGCTGCGCCACAAGGCATGCGAGGGCCTCATGCCCCATCTGCTGGGCAGCATCGACGCCGCGGCACAGGCCGGGGCGCAGCTCTTCGTGAACGACCACTGGCGTGAAGCCCTGGCGCTGCCGCCCAAGGTGGATGCGGCCCCCACCTACCGCCTGGGATTGCACCTGGGCCAGGAAGACCTGCTGGCCCTCGGCCCGGCCGACCAGGCCCTGCTGCAAGCCGAGGCCGGTCGACTGATCCTGGGCCTGAGTTCACACAGCCTGTGGGAACTGGCCCGGGCCCTGGGTTGCGGCGCGAGCTACGTGGCCTGCGGGCCGGTGCTGGCCACCACCACCAAGGACATGCCCTGGCGCCCGCAAGGCGAGCGCAACCTGCGCTGGTGGGTGGCGCAGAGCCCGGTGCCCGTGGTCGCCATCGGCGGCCTCCTGACACCCGAAGACCTGGCCCGCTTCAGCGCCTGCGGCCCCGCGGCCTTGTGCGTGGTCCGTGGGCTGGGCTCGAACCCGGCCGACATGCCCGAGCGGGTCGCGGCGATGAGGGCCGCGCTGACACCACCGGCCGAGCGCATCGCGATCGCCACAGGGCCCCAGCCCGTGCTCCCGCTCTGAGGCAGACCCATGCGCTCTGGCAGAATCGGCCGCCTCCGCCGCACCGCGGCACCCACCGCAATTGGAGCCCCTTCGATGTCTGGCCACGGTTTTCACGTTCACGGCCCCCATGACCACGAGCTGGAGCACGCCACCCAGCACGGCGGCGATGGTTTCACCTCGCGCGTGGCGGTGCTCACGGCGGTCTTGTCCACCGTGGGCGCCATCTTCGGCTTCCTGGGGGGCCACGCCCAGAACGCCGCGCTGATGTACAAGAACGAGGCGGCCATCCAGAAGACCTCCGCCTCCAACAGCTGGAACTACTACCAGGGCAAGAGCAACAAGCAGAACCTGGCCGAGCTGGCCGTGACCCTGACCAGCGGCGCCGACAAAGAGGCCTACAAGCAGGCCGTCGAGCGCTACAAGCAGGAAAAAGAGGCCATCAAGAAAGAAGCCGAAGCCCTGGAAGAAAAGGCCCGCGAGGCCGACCACCTCAGCGAACACGAGATGCACCTGCACGAGCGCTGGGCCATGGCGACCACCTTGCTGCAGATTGCCATCGGCCTGTCGGCCATCACCCTGCTCTCGCGCAAGAAGTGGATGCTGTGGAGCGTCTATGTGGCCAGCGGCCTGGGCCTGATCGCCGGCGCCGTGGGCGCACTGGGCGCCTGATGAGCGAAGAACGGCAGGCTCGCATGGCCAGGCCTGCCGCCAGGAAGCGGTCTGCGGCGTGGGCCTTGGCCACCCTGACCTGTCTGGCCGCATGTGGCGCCAGCCAGGCGGCCGAACCACCCCAGCGGCCCGCAGCACACGACGCTGATTGCCGCCTGGCCATCGACCTCGGCTCTTCAGGCCTGCGGGCAGGCCAAGGCCGCATCGACGCCACCCAGCCCCCCATCCTGCATCGCGTCGACCTCGATGCCCTCGCCCTGGTGAATGGCCCCGATGGCGTGCGTGGCCTGGGGCAAAAGGTGGGAAATCTGCTGAAAGACCTGCTGGGGGATCAACGGGGAGATCAGGTCCTGGCTGATGCCCACAAGCCCTGCCGCGAACGCGTGGCGGTGGGCTTTTCCGCCTGGCGACTGGCCCAGCAGAAGGACCCCATCGGCCTGCGCGACGCGCTGAAGGCCCTGCACGAGCGCACCGGCCTGACGGTGCTCATCGTGCCCGCAGAGCAGGAAGGGCGCTACGGCCACACCGCCGCGGCTGCGACCCTGGGCGCCCGGCTGCGCACGCCCTATGTGCTGGACGTGGGCGGAGGCAGCCTGCAGGTCAATGGCGCGGCGGGCAGCTTTGGTGTGCCGCTGGGACAGAAGGCCTGGCAACAGCTCGCCTGCGCGGCCCTGGGGCGCCCTCACCCCGTGCCCACCACGCCCACCACAGCCTCCCCCACAGGCTGCGCACTGCAGCCCCTCACGCCCACCGAGCGGGAGCGGCTGCGCGCCTTGGCCGCATCCCGCCTGCAGGGCCTGAGCGACCAATTGCCCCCGCCGCGGGCCATGACCGCCTTCACCCGCCCGGTGACGCTGGGCGTGGCACCGGCGGTGCAAAGGCTGCTGGGGCTGCCGGACGCGGGCGTGCTGAGCCTGGCAGACCTGGCCCGCGTGATCGACACCTGGTCGGGCCAGGACAGCGCGCACCTGGCCGATGCCGCCGGGCTGCCACCGGCCCATGCGGCCTACCTGCTCAGCGACATGCTGCTGCTCGAAGCCGTGACCCGGGCCGCCGGCCTGGCACAGATCGACGTGGCCGCGGCGGATGTGAGCAACGTGCCCGCCATCCTGCAGGACGACCGGGCTTACGCCTGGGCGCGTCACCCCATCTGCTACCTGCGGCGCCTGCCCACGCAGGGCGAGGCCGCCTACCTTGGCGACCCGGCCAGCTGCCCGCCTGAGCGCTGAAGCGCGATCGCTCCCAAGCCAGCTCGGCTCACAGGCCTTCGTCGGTCAGCCACTCGCGCAGGGTGCGGACCATGTCGCGGTCGTTGTGCAGCCAGGCGTTGTGGCGGTAGTCGTTGTAATAGGCCTCTTCGGCCGTCTGCTCGCCCAGGGCCTCGTAAACGAAGCGCAGCACCATCAGCGCCGGGGCCGGCTCTTCGATGGTCAGGGTCAGGCGAATGGGCGCCGTCTCGCCGTGGGCCTGGGGCGTGAACACCAGGCGGGACTCGGGCGTGCAGCGCACCTCGTCCTGCATCACATGCTGGCCGAAACGCAGGGTGCGGGCGAAGAGGCCGGGCTCGGTCTCCTGCCAGTCGCAGGACTCGGGCCCCATGGGGAAACGCTGGGGCGTCTGCACGCGCACCATCAGGCCACGCCAGAGCTGGGCCCGGGTGATCGGCGGCACCGCCATCTGCACGCTGGTGGCCGGGGAGTTGATCTCGATGAGGTGTTCAAAACGCATGCCGCAAGCTTAACGCGCCACCCCCACACCCGGTGCGGTCGAATTTCAAAAGGCGGGATGCGGGCGCCTCAGGGGCACTAAACTCCGGGCTGGCCTCACGAGGGCCGACACGCCTGATCCTCTCCCCACGCTGCGCCTGCGCGCAGCCAGCCCGAACGCCCCATGTCCCAGTGCAGCACCTCCCCCGACGCCACCCAGCCTGAAGCGGCCGCCAAGCCCATCCAGATCGTGCCCCGGAAGGCCGTGCTCAACGCCCACGGCTGCGGCGGAGACTGCACCGACCCGAACTTCGACAACGGCCGCTGGCCGCGCACCAAGGTGCTCGAACTCTTCAACCTGCCGTTCAACGACCTGCTCTGGCAGGCCCAGCAGGTGCACCGCCAGCACTGGGACGCCAACGAGATCGAACACGCCACGCTGCTGTCGGTCAAGACCGGTGGCTGCCCGGAAGATTGCGGCTACTGCCCGCAGTCGGCCAGCCATGACACCGGCGTCGAGGCCAGCAAGCTGATGAGCCCCGAGGAAGTGCGCGAGGCCGTCGTTGCCGCCAAGGAAGCCGGCGCCAGCCGCTTCTGCATGGGCGCCGCCTGGCGCGCCCCGAAGGACCGCGACATCGAGAAGGTGGCCGAACTCATCGGCGTGATCAAGGAAGAAGGCCTTGAGGCCTGCTGCACCCTGGGCATGCTGACCGACACCCAGGCCCGCTCCCTGAAGGACGCGGGCCTCGACTACTACAACCACAACCTCGACACCGCGCCCGAGCTGTACGGCGACATCATCACCACCCGCGACATGCAGGACCGCCTGGACACCCTCGCCCACGTGCGCGAAGCCAGCATCAAGGTCTGCAGCGGCGGCATCGTGGGCATGGGCGAAACCCGCGAAGGCCGCGCCGGCCTGATCGCCCAACTGGCCAACCTGCCCACCTACCCCGAGTCGGTGCCCATCAACGACCTGGTCCGCGTGCCCGGCACCCCCCTGGCCGACACCCCCCAGCTCGACCCACTCGAATTCGTGCGCACCATCGCCGTGGCCCGCATCACCATGCCCACGGCGCGCGTGCGCCTGTCGGCCGGTCGTCAGGCCATGAGCGAGGCCGTGCAGGCCCTGTGCTTCCTGGCTGGCGCCAACTCCATCTTCTACGGCGACAAGCTGCTGACCACCGGCAACCCGGCCTTCGACAACGACCAGGCCCTGATGAAGAAGCTCGGCCTGAAGAGCGGCAAGGCCGTGACCGCGCGCGTTCAAGCCGACTGAGACCGCCCCTGGCCAGGGAGCGCAGGGCCGACAGAGCCCTGAAGGCCAGGAGCCCCATGCAAGGCAGTTTCACCCATGGTGTCTCAGGCTCCCGCCGACATGAGCTCGGCACGCACCTACCGCGTGCTGTGGCCCATGTTGCTGACCCTCGTCGTGCTGACGGGGTCCTGCCTCGTCCTGCTCTATGTGCAGCACGCCGGACGGGCCATCACGGGCATGCAGGCGCGCTGGTCCATGACCCGCAATGCCACCAGCATGGCCTTCCTGCGCCACGCGGCCCTGCCCTCAGCCGAGGCACACGACCAGGCGCAGGCCCGCGCGGCACAGTTGCAGGGCTTCAGCCTGGCCCTGCGCGAACTCAACCGGCCTGATGGCAACCTGGAACAGGCCCGCGCCGGCCTGGTGCGCAGCGGCGCCCTGCCCGATGACGCCGACCAGCTGGTGCGCGTCTATGGCTGGATCCTGAGGATGGCGAGCTTCCAGCCCATCCGCGACCGCTGGCAGCAGACCGAGGCCTGTGCCCAGGCCATGCTGGCCGTGGGGGCCGAGATCGACGCCGCCATGCTCCAGGGGATCACGCCATCGGCCGAACAGACGCGCCGCTGGCTGACCCGCATCGACGCGCTCAGCCAGCACATGGACCGCAACGAACACCAGACCCAGGTGGACCTCGCACACTCCGGCCGCCTCACCTACCGGCTCATCACCGGCACGCAGCTGACGCTGGGCCTGCTGCTGGGTGGGCTGTGCATCTGGACGACACGGCGCGCCGTGCGCCACATCGAGGCCCGCCAGCGCGCCCTGCAGCGCGCCAACGAACGCACGGCGCTGGCCCTGCAGTGCGCCGGCATGGGCCTGTTCGAACTCAACCCGGCCAGTGGCCATTACTGGATGGACGCCCACGTGGCGGGCCTGCACGGCCTGGCCGGGCCCGTCTCCATCCACCGCGAGGACATCCGCGAGCGCCTGCACCCCGAGGACATGGACGCCACCCGCGAGGGCGTGGACACCATCGTCCGCCAAGGTCGGATCGGCCGGCTGGACTACCGCGCCGTGTGGCCCGACGGCCAGGTGCGCCACATCGAAAGCCACGGCCAGCTCATCGCCGAAACCGGCCAGGTGCTGGGGGTCTCGCGCGACGTGACGACCGAGCGCCTCCGCACCCAGGCCCTGGCCGACGGCGAAACCGCCCGGCGCGTGGCCCTGGCCCAGCGCAGCTTCCTCTCGCGCCTGAGCCACGAATTGCGCACCCCGCTCAACGCCATCCTGGGCTTTGCGCAGTTGCTCGCACGCGAAGAAAACCGCCACCACACCGAGCGCGACCGCCAGCAGATCGGGCTGATCCGGGACGCGGGCCAGCAGCTGCTGCGGCTGGTGGAAGACGTGCTCGACCTGAGCAAGGTGGAGGCGGGCGAGATCGGCATGACCCTGCAGCCGACCGATGTGCGCGCCCTGCTGGACAGCTGCCTGCCCATCGTGGCCAACGTGGCCGAACGCCACCGCGTTGCGCTGCGCCCCCCCGCGCCGGGCGAGCCCCTGCTGGCCCTGGTCGATGGCCGACGTCTTCAACAGGTCTTCCTCAACCTGATGAGCAATGGCTGCAAGTACAACCGCCCGGGCGGCACGCTGACCCTCACCCTCTGCGCCACGGACACCCAGGTCTCCGTGGGCTTTGCCGACACCGGTGAAGGCCTGAGCGAAGCCGAGGTCGCGAGCCTGTTCAAGCCCTTCCAGCGCATCGAGCGCCATGCCCGCCACGTGGAAGGCAGCGGCCTGGGCCTGTGCATCGTCAAGCAGATGGTCGAGGGCATGGGCGGGCAGGTGCAGGTGTGGAGCACACCAGGCCAGGGCTCCTGCTTCACCGTGACCCTGCCCCGCAGCCTGCCGGCCTGAGCGGATGGCGCCGGCGCCCCATCGCCAGACCACACCCACTCAGGCCGCGAGCTTTTCCCGCCAGGCCTGGGCCGCCTGCACCATGTGGGCCAGGGCTGCCTCGGTTTCCGGCCAGTGCCGGGTCTTGAGCCCGCAATCGGGGTTGACCCAGAGCCGCTCCGCCGGGATCACCGACAGCGCCCGCCCCAGCAGCGCGCTCATGGCGGCCACGCTGGGCACGCGGGGCGAGTGGATGTCGTAGACACCCGGGCCGATCTGGTTGGGGTAGGCGAAGTCGCCAAAGCCATCCAGCAAGGCCATGGCCGAGCGCGAGGTCTCGATGGTGATCACGTCCGCATCCATGGCCGCGATCGAGGGCAGGATGTCGTTGAACTCGGCATAGCACATGTGGGTGTGGACCTGGGTGCTGTCCTGCACACAGGCCGCGCTGAGCTGGAAGGCCCGCACGGCCCAGCCGAGGTAGACGGGCCAGTCGGACTGGCGCAGCGGCAGGCCTTCGCGGAACGCAGGCTCGTCGATCTGGATCAGGCGGATGCCGGCCTTTTCCAGGTCGGCCACCTCGTCGCGGATGGCCAGGGCCAGCTGGAAGGCCGTGGTCTCACGCGGCTGGTCGTCACGCACGAAAGACCACTGCAGCATGGTGACCGGGCCGGTGAGCATGCCCTTCATGGGCCGGACGGTGAGCGACTGCGCATACCGCGTGGTCTCGACGGTGATGGGCTCGGGACGCACCACATCGCCATAGAGCACCGGCGGTTTGACACAGCGCGAACCGTAGCTCTGCACCCAGCCGTGTTCGGTGAAGGCATAGCCCCAGAGCTGCTCGGCAAAGTACTCGACCATGTCGTTGCGCTCGGCCTCGCCGTGCACCAGCACGTCCAGGCCCAGGGCTTCCTGCTTGCGCACCACCAGTTCGATCTCTTCGCGGATGCGTTCAAGGTAGGCCTGGGCGCTGAGCTCGCCGCGCTTGTGGGCGGCGCGCGTCTGGCGGATGGCCGCGGTCTGCGGGAAGGAACCGATGGTGGTGGTCGGCAGCAAAGGCAGGCCCAGCGTTTCGCGCTGCACCGCCTGGCGCTGCACAAAGGGGCTGTGGCGTTGCGCCATCTCGGGCGTGAGGCGGTCCAGGCGCTTTTGCACGATGGCATGGCGCACCCGCGGCGAGGTCTGGCGCGAGCGCACGGCGGCATCGGCCGCGTCCAGCTCGGCCACCACGGCGTCTTCGCCCTCATTCAAGGCGCGGGCCAGGGTCTGCAACTCGCCCAGTTTTTCGGTGGCAAAGGCCAGCCAGGCGCGCACGTCCGTGTCCAGCTTGCGCTCCTGCGCCAGGCTGAAGGGCACGTGCAGCAGCGAGCACGAAGGCGCCACCCAGAGGCGGTCTTGCAGCTCGGCATGCAGGGCCTGCAGCACGGGCAGCTGCTTGCGCAGGTCGGTGCGCCAGATGTTGCGACCATCGACCACACCGACCGAGAGCACCGCGTCGGCAGGCAGTGCGGTGCGCCAGGCCGGCAGCTGTTGCGGGGCCCGCACCAGGTCGATGTGGAAGCCCTGCACGGGCAGCTGGCAGGCCAGCACGGCGTGGTCGGCCGCGGTGTCGAAGTAGGTGGCCAGCAGCAGCTTCACGCCGGTGCCGGTGAGGTCCTGGTAGGCCGGGGCATAGGCGGCCAGCCAGTTGGCGGGCAGGTCCAGGCACAGGGCCGGCTCGTCGATCTGCACCCATTCAACGCCGCGCTGGGCGAAGCCACGCAGGATGCGGCGGTAGGCCTGCACCAGGCGGGGCAGCAGGCTCAGGCGGTCGAAGTCGGCCGAGGCGCCATGGCACTTGGCCAGCCACAGGAAGGTCAGGGGTCCCAGGATCACGGGCTTGGCCTCGAAGCCCTGGTCCAGCGCCTCGTCGAGCTCGTCGAACAGCCAGTCCACACCGCCCTCGAAGCGGCTCTCGGGCGAGAGCTCGGGCACCAGGTAGTGGTAGTTGGTGTCGAACCACTTGGTCATCTCCATGGCCGGCTGGGCGGCATTGCCACGGGCGAGTTCAAAGTACTGGCTCAAGGTGAGCGTGCGGGCGTCGAAGCCGAAGCGGCTGGGCAAGGCGCCCAGGGTGGCGCAAAGTGTGAGCGTCTGGTCATACCAGGCGAAGTCACCGGTGCTGACCCGGGAAACGCCTGCGTCGCGCTGCAGCCGCCAGTGGCGGCTGCGCAGCGTGGCGCCCAGTTCGCGCAGCTGGGGCTCGGCCAGGTCGCCGCGCCAGAAGGCCTCCTGGGCGAACTTCAGTTCGCGTTGGGCGCCGATGCGCGGGAAGCCGAGAAGGTGGGTGTGTGCCATGGGGAAAAGGTCCGAATCGATGCGATGGCACGCAGTCTCGCGATTCGGCTGGCTTGCATCAAGCGAGATGTTTTCACACTCACATGAATGCCATTCATGTCCTCACAGGGTGGCCGTTCGGGGTGGCCCGTCGTGGGCGATGTGGCCATCGACCAGCTCGATCACGCGGTCGCAGCGGGCCGCCATGCGTGGGTCGTGGGTCACCACCAGGAAGGTGGTGCCCTCCTTGGCGTGCATCTGGCGCAGCAGCGCAAACACCTCGTTCGACGAGGCCGTGTCGAGGTTGCCCGTGGGCTCGTCGGCCAGCACCAGCGCGGGCGAGAGCATGAGGGCCCGCGCGATGGCCACGCGCTGCTGCATGCCGCCAGAGAGCTGACCCGAGAGGCGGTCCATCGCCCCACCCAGGCCCACGGCATCGAGCAGTTCGCGGGCACGGCCCTTCGCTGCGGCGGAGACCTTGCCGTCGCGCACCAGCACGGGCATGGCCACGTTTTCCAGCGCAGAGTAGGCCGGCAGCAGGTGGTGGAACTGGAAGACGAAGCCCAGGGTGTCGCGGCGCAGGCGTGTGAGCGCATCGTCTGGCAGGGCCTGCACGGCCTGCCCTGCCAGCAGGTACTGCCCGCTGCTGGGGCGCTCCAGCAGGCCCAGGATGTTGAGCAGGGTGCTCTTGCCCGAACCGGAGGGGCCGATCAGGGCGGCGAATTCGCCCCGCTGGAGTTGCAGCCCGAGGCCGTGGAGCACCTCGGCCTCGCTGGGCTGGCCGGCGTTGTAGACCTTGCGCAAGGCCTGCAACTGGATGAGGGGCGTGGTCATGGCAAGTTCAGGGCGTGTTCAGGAGCGGATGGCCTGCGCCGGGTCCATGCGGGCCGCACGGCGGGCGGGTGCGGCCGCGGCCAGCACCCCGGCCAGCCAGGCGATGCCCACGATCTGCAGGGCCATGCGGGGCGGCAGGGTGATGGCGAACAGGGGCTTGCCATCGGCGCCCAGCACGGCGTGGGTGAAAACCCAGATCATGCCCGCGGCCATCGCCACACCCAGCACCGAGCCGATGGCGCCCACCAGCCCGCCCTGGATCAGGAAGATGCGCATGACCTGGTCGCGCGTGGCGCCCATGGCCCGCAGGATGCCGATCTCGCGCTGCTTCTGCACGACCGAGACCACCAGCACGCTGGCAATGCCCAGGATGACCACGATCATCACCACCACGCGGATCAGCAGGGTGCTGATGCCCTGGGCATTGAGCGCGGTCACCAGCTGGGCATTGGTCTCCTGCCAGCTCTCGACCTTGTAGGGCAGCTCCCGGCTCAGTGACTGAGCCAGTGCCTTGGCCGCCCAGACGTCGTCCAGCGTGAGGTCGATCTGCGTGGCACCGCCGGCCAGGTCGAGCATGCTCTGGGCCGAGCGCAGCGGCACGATGAGCACGCGGCGGTTCAGGTCCTTGATGCCCAGGTCGACCAGGCCGGTGAGCCGCAGCGTTTCGCTGCGGGCGGTGGCGCCCGTGCCCACGGTGACGGTGAGGCGGTCGCCCACGCGCACGCCCAGGTCGGCGGCCAGGGTCTGGCCCACGATGGTCTCGCCCGGGCCCAGGCGCAGGCTGCCGGCCACGAGCTTCTGCCCCAGACCCACGATGCGGTCGTAGCGGGCAATGTCGACCCCCGTGATGGCCACGGCACGGGTGGCCTCGCCGCGCTGCGCCAGGGCCGCACCGCCCACCATGGGCGACACCGCCGCCACGCCTTCGCGCCGGTCGAGCGCGGCCACCACGGCCGGCCAGTTGACCACGGTGCGCAGGCGCTGGGCGCGGGTCTGGATGTCGGCGATCACGGCCTGGTCGGGCGCACGCGGCAGCACCGGCGCGACCTTGTCGTCCAGCGGGGACACGACCACATGGGCCTGGGCGCCCAGCGTTTTTTCCAGCGTGTTGCGCTGCAGGCCCACCACCAGGGCCGAGATGTAGGCCACCACGGCCACACCGGCGGCCACGCCCACGATGATCAACAGGCTCTGAAAGCGACCCTCGCGCAGGAAGCGCACGGCCACGTTCAGTTCGAAGCCCACGCCCAGGACGCCGTGTTCTCTCATGGCTTGTGCCCGCGGCTCACGGCGCAGTGGCGTTTGGAGTGGCGGGCGATGCCAGCACCGCGCGCACGCGCTGGCCGGGCTGGACGGTGGCGTCGAGCAAGACGGCTTCGCCATCCTTCAGGCCTGCGAGCACCTCGGCCTGGTCGAGGGTGCGCAGGCCCAGGGTGAGTTCGCGCAGCACGGCACGCCCCCCTTCGGCCACCAGCACGCTGCCGCGCGCCGGCTGGGTGGCATCGGCCGCCCCCCGCAGGGCCCGCAGGGGCAGCACCCTGGCCTGGGCGCGCTGGCCCGTGACCACCTCGATGGACAGGGTCATGTCTTCGCGCAGGAAGGCCGGTGGCGCGGCATCGAGCACAAAGGTCACCTCGACCGAACCGGCCTGGGCGTCGACCGCCGCGCCCAGTCGGTCCACATGGGCGCTGAAGGGCTGGGTGGGGTAGGCATCGGCCAGCACGCGGGCGGTCTGGCCCACCTGCAGCTGCGCCAGGAAGCGCTCGTCCACATCGGCCAGCAACTCGGTGCGCCCCTGCACGGCCAGGGTCAGCAAGGCCTTGCCAGCCTGCACGATCTGGCCGGGCTCGACGGTGCGCAGCAGCACGCGGCCGGCTGCGGGCGCACGCAGGGTGGTCTGGTCCAGGCGGGCCTGGGCCACCTCGACCGCCGCCCGGGCCGACGCCACCTGGGCCTCGGCCGCGCCGCGCTCGCCGCCGCGCTGGTTGGCCTGCACCTGCGCGCGGGCGGCGTCGCGCTGGGCGCGGGCCACGTCGACCGCACGCTGGCTGTCGTCCAGCTTCTGCGTGCTGTAGAAACGCTGGGCCACGAGTTCCTGGGTGCGGACCAGGTCGCGCTGGGCCGCCAGCAGATTGGCATCGGCCTGGGCCAGTGCCGACTGGGCGCTGGGCAGGGACAAGGCCTGCTGGCTGGCCAGCTTCGCCTCGGCCTGCACCAGGGCCGCACGGGCTTGCTGGAGGTTGGCGCGGGCTTCGTCGGCCTCCAGCATCACGAGGATGGCACCGGCCTGCACCCTGTCGCCCTCGTTCACCGCCACCTTCCACACGCGGCCCGTGACCGTGCTGCCCAGCTCGACGCGGGCCGGCGTCTTGACGCGGGCGGTGAACTGCAGGGTGCGGGTCAGGGGCTGGCTGCGCAGCACCACGGCACTCACCTCGGCCGGGCGCCAGCGCAACCAGGCGCCACCGGCCAGGGCCACGGCCAGCAGCAGCCACCACAGGGTGCGGCGTTGGCGCCACCAGGGCGACGAAGCAGGCCCCGTGGGGCCCATGGGGCTCGGAACAGAAGGCATGGACATGGAGAGATCATGGCACGCGGCGGGCACCCCGGCACGATGCCCCAGCCAGGGGTTGGGGCGCGCCGCCAAAGTGTCGCGCCCGCACCCCACGCGGCGCCCGGGCAGCCCGCACAATCGCCGTCTTTGATCGCGGTCATGGCGCGCGGTCGCAGGACATGAGGAGTGAAAAGATGGGCATCGAGCAGTTGGACGTGCTGATCGTGGGGGGTGGCCTCTCGGGCATTGGCGCGGGCGTGCACCTGAAGCAGCATTGCCCCGGGCACAGCTTTGCCATCCTGGAGGGCCGCGCGGCCATCGGGGGCACCTGGGACCTGTTCCGCTACCCCGGCATCCGCTCCGACTCCGACATGTACACCCTCGGCTACGCCTTCAAGCCCTGGACCCGGGCCAAGGCGATCGCCGACGGCCCCGCCATCCTGTCCTACATCGAAGAGACGGCCCGCGAGCACGACCTCGAACGCCATGTGCGCCTGCAGCACCGCGTGGTGCGCAGCAGCTGGTCGGGTGCCAACGCGCGCTGGCTGGTCGACGTGGAGGTGGGCCCGGAGCGCACGCTGCGCCAGATCAGCGCCCGCTTCCTCTACCTCTGCACCGGCTACTACCGCTACGAACAGGGCCACGCGCCCGCGTTCCCCGGCGCGGCCGACTTCCAGGGCCGCATCGTGCACCCGCAGCACTGGCCGCAGGACCTCGACCACCGGGGCCAGCGCATGGTGGTGATCGGCAGTGGCGCCACGGCCGTGACCCTGGTGCCATCTCTGGCCGAACAGGCTGCGCAGGTCACCATGCTGCAGCGCTCCCCCACCTATGTGCTGGCGCGCCCGGGCAGCGACAGGCTGGCCAACTGGATGAACGAGACCCTGCCGCTGAAGCTGGCCTACGGCATCACGCGCTGGAAGAACGTCCTCATGCAGATGCTGTTCTACAAGCTCTCGCGCCAGCGCCCCGAGATGATGAAGCGCTACATCCTGAAGGGCGTGGCCCGGGCCCTGGGCCCGCGCAAGGACCTGCTCCGGCACTTCGAGCCCAGCTACAAGCCCTGGGACCAGCGTGTCTGCCTGGTGCCCGATGCCGACCTGTTCAAGGCCCTGCGCAGCGGCAAGGCCGAGGTCGTGACCGACCACATCGAGCGCTTCACGGCCACGGGCATCCAGCTGAAATCGGGCGCCCACCTCGAGGCCGACGTGATCGTGACCGCCACGGGCCTGGACCTGCTGGCCTTTGGCGGCATGGACATCGTGGTCGATGGCAAGGTGGTCAAGCCCCGCCGCACCTTCAGCTACAAGGGCATGATGCTCTCGGGCGTGCCCAACCTGGCCTATGCCTTCGGCTACACGAATGCCTCGTGGACGCTGAAGGCCGACCTCACCAGCGAACTGGTCTGCAAGGTGCTGAACCACATGCAGAAGACCGGGCAGCCCGTGGCCACGCCGGTCGCCCCTGCCGACCTCAAGCCCGAAGCCCTGCTGGACTTCACCTCGGGCTACGTGCTGCGCAGCCTGAACCGCTTCCCCAACCAGGGCAACCGACTGCCCTGGAAGATGCACCAGAACTACCTGCTCGACGTGCTGGCCTTCAAGGGCCACAACGTGGACGACGGCACCCTGGTTTTCAGCCAGCCAGTGGCCGCAGGCACGGACCAGGCCGGGCTGAAGCGGGCGGCCTGACTCCGGCCCGCATCAGGCTTGCAGGGCCGCCAGCTGCGCCTGCAGGGCGGCACGCTCCTGGCGCAGACCGGCCACGGTGGCCAGCAGGCGGGTGATGGTGTCTTCGGGGGATTCGCCTTCGCGCGGGCCGTCCTGTGCGCCCTCGGCGTCCCAGGGGGCGGCGCCTTCGGACAGCATCTCCACCACCTCGGCGCTGCGGGCCTCGCGCTCCTTCTTGCGCGAATCCCGCACCTGGCGAGCGGCCTGCTGCAGGCCCTTCTTGCCTTCGCCCACGGCGGCCACCTGCTCTGCCACCGGCAAGGTGGCCACGGTGGCGGCGGTGTTGATGGACACGGCACCTTGCTTGACGGCCTCCACCAGCTCGGGCGCGGCCAGCTTCTGGATCTTCTCGATCTGGGCCACGGTGGCCGGGCTGATGCGCGCGGCGCGGGCCAGGGCCTCGCGGCTGGCCAGGGCCGCGACCTCGGCCCGCTCTTCGGGCGTGAGGGGCGCGGGCGCAGGCTCGGCTTCGGCGGGTGGTGTCACCGGGGTCGCCGCCTCGGCAGCCGCCTTGGCCGCGGCGGCGGCATCGGCCTTGGCCTTCACCTCGGCTTCGGCGCGCGTGGTCAGGATCTCCTTCTTGCGCAAGGCGAGCACGCCACGCTGGAAGTCCGAGACGCTGCGGCGGCCCAGGTGCTGGTCGATCATCCACAGGTGCACGTCTTCCATGGACTTGAAGCGCGTGTTCTGCACGGTCTGGAAAGGCAGGCCGTGCTTGGTGCAGATGCCATAACGGTTGTGGCCGTCGACCAGCACATCGCCCCACAGCACCAGGGCATCGCGGCAGCCTTCGGCCAGGATGCTGCGCTCCAGCGCGTCGTGTTCTTCGGGGGTGAGCGGGTCGATGTAGGCGCGCAGGTCTTCGTTGACCGTGATGTTCATGGCAGGCAGCAGGGCAAAGGGAAAGGGCCTGGCGGCCACAGGGCCCCAGGCGGAAAGGGGCGCCATTGTAAGGACGCCGGCCCGCGCCCTGGGCGCCAGGCGATCGGGGCGACTCAGTCGAGTGCGAAGTGGCTGCGCAGCGCCTCGCAGAAGGCCTCGTCACCGGTGAGCGTGAGCGTCAGGGTGTGGCGCGGTGTGCCGGGCGGCATCAGGCGGGCGCTCAGCCGGCCCGTGGCCACGTCGAAGTGCAGGTCTTCGCGGGCACTGAACTCCTGCTGGCCCTGCAGCTCGGCGTCCCAGGTGAAGCCTTCGCCCACCGGGCCGCAATCGGAGCCGAAGCGGGCATGGCACCAGGCCAGCACGGCCGCCACCTCGGCGTGCACGGCCGGCACGTGCTGCGGGCCCACCGAGACCATGGCCTCGAAGGTGCCCGTGCCATCGGTGCTGTCGCTGTAATCGAAGATCAGGTAGTCCAGGCTCATGGCCGCACTGTAAGCCAAGCGCGGCCCGGCAGCGCGACATGAATGCAGCGCATGCACAGCCGGATCAGGCATCATCTCGCTCATGCTCGAAATCCGCCACCTGCGCTCGCTCATTGCCATTGCCGACAGCGGCAAGCTCGCCACCGCCGCCGACCGGGTGCACCTGAGCCAGTCGGCGCTGTCGCACCAGATCCGCGCCCTGGAAGACCACCACGGCCTGCCCCTGTTCGAGCGCACCCGCCAGGGCCTGCGCTTCACGCCCGCGGGCGAACGGCTGCTGACCCTCGCCCGCAGCGTGATGGCCGAGGTGGGCGCGGCCGAGCGCGATCTCGCCCGCATGAAGGGCGAAACCACCGGCGAGCTGCGCATCGCGCTGGAGTGCCACACCTGCTTCGACTGGCTGATGCCGGTGATGCACGCCTTCCGTCAGCGCTGGCCCGAGGTCGAGGTCGACCTGGTGGCCGGCTTCCACGCCGACCCGCTCACCCTGCTCAAGGAGGGCAAGGCCGACCTGGTGATCGGCTCGCGCCCCAAGGCGCTGCGGGCCTGGTCGGTCACGCCGCTGTTTCGCTTCGAGATCCTGGCCGTGCTGGCCAACGAACACCCGCTGCGCCACAAGCGCTTCCTCGCCGCCAAAGACCTGGCCGACCAGACCCTGATCACCTACCCCGTGCCCGAGGAGCGCATCGACCTGATCCGCGAGGTGCTCAGGCCCGCCGGGCTGAGCCTGCCGCGTCGCACCGCCGAGCTGACGGTGGCCATCGTGCAGCTGGTGGCCAGTCGCCGCGGCATCGCCGCCCTGCCGAACTGGGGCCTGCAGAGCTACTTGCAGCACGATTACGTCAAGGCCCTGCCCATCGGCCCCAAAGGCCTGTGGAGCGAGCTGCACGCCATCTGCCCCAAGGCGCAGGCCACCCGCCCCTACATGCAGGACATGGCCCAGATCATCCGCAGCGAGTGCGCCAAATTGCCGGGCATCGAGTGGCTGGCCTGATCGGCGCACCGTGAACGCGAAATAGCGCACGGACTGGGGTGTTTCACGGGGACCAGAGCGCGCCGCCCCGGCCCACAATGTCCGAATAGGGGAAACCCGCGGGCA
The DNA here is from genome assembly GCF_021768455.1 of Aquabacterium sp. GTDB lineage: Bacteria > Pseudomonadota > Gammaproteobacteria > Burkholderiales > Burkholderiaceae_C > Aquabacterium. The sequence goes on from NZ_JAIZVX010000003.1 coordinate 56,586, forward strand.
GCGTCCACCTGGCGCCACGGCCCGAACCATGCCACGAGCAACAGGGCCATGACACGCGTGTTCGATCACCTCAGGCAGACCCTCGGCACCCTGCTGGGCCGAGGCCACCCACGCCCCGCCATGCGTGGCGCCCAGACCGATCCGGCCCTGCGCACCCACCTGGCCCTGCTGACCACCCTCAACCAGTACGCCATCGTCTCGGCCACCGACCGCCACGGCCTCATCACCGAGGCCAACGACGCCTTCTGCGCGCTCAGCCGTTACCCGCGCGAGGCGCTGATCGGTCAGGATCACCGCATCCTCAATTCAGGCCATCACCCCCCTGGCTTCTGGGCCGAGATGTGGGCCACGGTGCAGTCCGGGCAGTCCTGGCACGGCGAGGTCTGCAACCGCGCCAGCGATGGCCGGCTCTACTGGGTCAACAGCGTGGTCATCCCTGTGATGGACGACCACGGGCAGATCGACAAGCTCATCTCGGTGCGCACCGACATCACGCGGCTCAAGACCTCCGAGCAGCAGCTGCGCGCCGACGAGGCCCTGCTCGATCGCGTCGGGCGCCTCGCCCGCGTGGGAGGCTGGCAGTTCGAACTGGGCATCGACCGGCTCACCGTCACGGGCCAGCTCAGCCGCCTCCTCGACCGCCCCCATGCCCCACGCCACCACCTGGACGACGTGATGATGCACCTGGGGCAGCGCGCTCGCCTGCGGCTGCAGCGTGCCGCCGTGCGGGCCATCGAGCACGGTCAGACCTGGGACATGGAGCTGCCCGCCGTCACCAGCGAGGGGCGGCAGATTCGCCTGCGTTCGGTGGGCGAAGCCGAGCGAGAGGGTGACCGCGTGGTCCGCCTGGTGGGCACCTTCCAGGACATCACCGAGCTGCACGAATCGCGCGAGCGCCTGAGCCACACCCGCTCGCTGCTGAGCAGCGTGCTGGACGCCACCACCGCCTTCTCGGTGATCGCCACCGACCTGGACCTGCGCGTCACGCTGTTCAACACGGGCGCCGAGCGCATGCTGCAGTACCGGGCCGCCGACGTCACCGGCCGCCAGACCCCCTTGTTCCTGCACGACGCGACAGAGGTGGCGCAACGCTGCGCCGAGCTGAGCGCACAGCACGGGCGCCCCTTCACCGCCGCCAACGTCTTCACCGATCCGGTGGTGCGAGGCCAGCCGCACGAATGGACCTACCTGCGCCGCGATGGCAGCCGCCTGCGCGTCTCGCTGGTGGTCACGGCCATGCGCTCGCTGTCGGGCGAGGTGATCGGCTACCTGGGCGCGGCCCACGACGTGACCGAGCGCTTGGCCCACGAAGCCACCCTGCGCCTGGCCACCGAGCGGGCCGAAAAGGCCAGCCAGGCCAAGGGCCAGTTCCTGGCCAACATGAGCCACGAAATCCGCACGCCCATGAACGCCGTGCTGGGCATGCTCAAGCTGCTGCGCCGCACCCCGCTGGCCCGCCGGCAACAGGACTACACCGGCAAGGCCGAACGGGCCGCGCGCTCCCTGCTCGCCCTGCTCAACGACATCCTCGACTTCTCCAAGGTCGAGGCCGGCAAGATGACGCTGGACCCCCGTCCCTTCCAGCTGGAACAGCTGCTGCGCGACCTTTCCGTCATCCTCTCGGCCAACCTGGCCGACAAGCCGGTGGAACTGGCCTACGACATCGACCCGCGCCTGCCCGACACCCTGGTCGGCGACGACCTGCGCCTGCAGCAGATCCTCATCAACCTGGGCGGCAACGCCATCAAGTTCACACGCCAGGGCGAGATCGTGCTGGGCATGCGCCTGGTTCGCCAAAGCGACAAGGACGTGACCGTGCGCGTCTCCGTGCGCGACACCGGCATCGGCATCGCCGAAGAGGCCCTGCAGCGCATCTTCGACGGCTTCGCCCAGGCAGAAGGGCACACCTCGCGCGAGTTCGGTGGCACCGGCCTGGGCCTGAGCATCAGCCAGCGCCTGGTGCGGCTCATGGGCGGCACCCTCTTGGTCGAAAGCGTGCCGGGCAAGGGCAGCACCTTCTATTTCGACATCCCCTTGAGCCGGGTGCCCGAGCATCCGGCCACGCTGGTCCAGCCCGACGGCGAGGGCAAACGGGTGCTGCTGGTCGACGACAACGACGTGACCCGCATGCTGCTGATGGCCCAGGCCGAAGCCCTGGGCTGGCAGGCCGATGGCGCCGAAAGCGGACCGGCTGCGCTGAAAATGGTGGACGAGGCCGTGCAAGCGGGCGTGCCCTATGACGCCGTCTTCGTCGACTGGCAGATGCCCGGCATGGATGGCTGGGAGACCAGCCGCCACATCCGCGACAGCACCCCGGCGCCGGTCACCCCCCTGATCGTGATGGTGACCGCCCACGACCGCGAGGCCCTGGCCGAACGCAGCGAGGCCGATCCCAGCCTGCTCGATGCCTACCTGATCAAGCCCGTGACGGCCATGCTGCTGCAACGCGCCCTGAGCGAACACAGCCCCCACCGCCTCACCGAAGAGCGCATGCCCCCACCGCCCCCCGGCGACCAGCGCCTGCCAGGCCTGCGCGTGCTGCTGGTGGAGGACAACCCCAACAACCAGCAGGTGGCCCAGGAGCTGCTGCAGGACGAAGGTGCCGAGGTGCAACTGGCCTGCAACGGCCAGGAAGGGGTGGGCGCGGTGCTGCAGGCCAGCGAGCCCTTCGACATCGTGCTCATGGACATCCAGATGCCCGTGATGGACGGCCTCACCGCCGCCCGCCTCATCCAGGAGGCACTGGGCGACCTGGCCCCGCCCATCGTCGCCATGACCGCCAACGTGGCCGCCAGCGACCGCGACACCAGCCTGGCCGCCGGCATGGTCGACCACATCGGCAAGCCGTTCGACCTCGACGAACTGGTGCACGTGCTTTGCACCCACACCGACCGCACGCCCCAGGTCGTGCCGCCCCGCGAGGCCACGCCCCCCTCGGCCACCCTGCTGGCCCTGGCGGGCACCCAGGGCCTGGAACTGGAACGGGCCCTGCACCGGCTGGGCGGCCGGCTCGACGTCTACCTGCGCCTGCTGGACAACTTCAGCCGCGACCTGCAGGCCGCCCCAGGTCAGATCCAGGCCTGGTTCGCCGAGGGCGACGTGGTCGCGTTGCAGCAGTGGAGCCACACGGTCAAGGGCCTCGCCGGCACGCTGGGCGACCCACGGCTGGCCGCGGCCATCGGCCAGGCCCACGCAGAAGCCCTCCGCCTGGGCGACCGCCTGCTGCAGCCTGAGGCCGCCTCGGCCTGGGCTCTCGCCGTCAACGAAGCCCTGACGACTGCAGGCCAGCGCCTGCGCCCCCTGCAGGCCCAGTTGGCAGCAGACCTGCAGCGCAGCCCACAGGCCTCGCCCCCCCCACCCGCCGACACGCTCACCCTGCTGCGCACGGCCACCCGGCTGCTGCACCTGCTGGACCAGAGCGACATGGCGGCCACCGAAGTGCACAAGACGCTGCAGGCCACCCTGGGGCCCGAGCACCGGGCCGTCCAGACCGCGCTCCAGACCGCGATGGACGCGCTGGACTTCGGCGCCGCCACCCTCCACACTCGGGCCCTGATGGCCCAACTCCAGGCAGAGACCGACCATGTGCCCTGCTGAAGAACGCATGCATGCCGTCCTCCTGGACGCCCCCACCCGCCCCCGGCTGCTCGTGGTCGACGACCAGGCCGCCAACATCCAGGTGCTCTACCGCGTCTTCGAGGCCGACCACCAGGTCCTGATGGCCACCGATGGCGAGCAGGCCCTGGCCGCGGCCCTGCGCCACCAGCCCGACCTCATCCTGCTCGACGTCGTCATGCCCGGCATGGACGGCCACACCGTCTGCGCCCGCCTCAAGGCCTCGCCCGACACCCGCGACATCCCCGTGCTCTTCATCACCGCCCACAGTGACCCGGAGCAGGAAACCAAGGCCCTGGCCATGGGCGCCGTCGACTTCATTCCCAAGCCCATCAACCCCGATGTGGTGCGGGCCCGCGTCAAGACCCACCTCACCCTCAAGCGCCAGGCCGATCAGCTGCGCCACATGGCCTTCATGGACGGGCTGACCGGCACCTTCAACCGCCGGCTGTTCGACGACCGCCTGGCCATGGAGTGGTCGCGCGCGGTGCGCGAGCAGCGCAGCCTGGGCCTGGCCCTGATCGACGTCGACTTCTTCAAGGCCTACAACGACCACTACGGCCACCAGGCCGGTGACGACGCCCTCGTGGCCGTGGCCGGGGCGCTCAAGGGTGCGGGCCGCCGCCCGGCAGACGTGATCGCCCGCTACGGGGGCGAAGAGTTCGCATGCCTGCTGCCTGACACCGACGTCGCTGGCGCCCTGCTCGTGGCCAACCGCATGCGCGAGGCCGTGTTCAAGCTGGGCCTGCACCACGCCGGCTCCAGCGTGGCCGAGGTGGTCACCTTCAGCGCCGGGGTGGCGGTGGTCCAACCGGATGGCAACCAGGCCCCCGCGACGCTGCTGAAGCTGGCCGACGAGCAGCTCTACCGGGCCAAGGCCCTGGGGCGCAACCAGGTTTGCGCACCGCCCGGCCCGGCCTCCGGCACACCCTGAGCCCCGCCGCTCGCCCACTGCGCCCCAGGCTGTGTCAGGATGGGCATCAGTGGGCGCCTCGGTGGTCGCCCCGTCCGGAGCCCCCATGTCGCTTGAGACCCTCGAGATCGAATCCGCCCCCTCGCCCACGGCCAGCCTGATCATCCTGCATGGCCTGGGCGCCGATGGCGAAGACTTCGTGCCCTTCTGCCACGAGCTCGACCTTGATGGCATCGGCCCCATGCGTTTCGTCATGCCCAGCGCGCCGGTGATCCCGGTGAGCCTCAACGGCGGCTACCCCATGCGCGCCTGGTACGACATCCTGCCCCGCAACGACGCCAAGCGCGAAGACGAGGCCAGCCTGCGCGCCACCCTGCCCCTGGTCGATGCCCTGATCGAGCGCGAAATCGGCCGCGGCATCCCCTCCGAGCGCATCGTGCTCATGGGCTTTTCGCAAGGCTGTGCCATGACGCTGATGTGCGGCCTGCGCCAGCCCCACCGACTGGCCGGCCTGATCGCCCTCTCGGGCTACCTGCCCCTGCCGGACACCACCTCTGCCGAGGCCCACCGCGCCAACCGCCGCACGCCCATCTTCATGGCCCACGGCACCCATGACGACGTCGTCCTGCCGGAACGCGGCCAGCGCTCTCTGGCTCACCTTCTGAGCCTGGACTACCCCGTGCGCTGGCACGACTACCCCATGGGCCACAGCCTCTGCCTCGACGAGGTCAACGACATCAACGCCTGGCTGAAGCGGGTGCTATCCCCCACAGAGGACCAAGGCAAGCCCTGATTGCCAAATGTGCACGGCCCCTCCAAGAATGGCTTTCAGCCCCGGAGGAGCCCGACATGGACCTGCACTTCACCCCCGACGAACTCGCCTTCCGCGAGACCGTGCGGGCTTTCCTCACCCAGGCCGTCCCCACCGAGCTGACCGACAAGGTGAAGCACGGGCTCGCCCTGAGCAAGGCCGACCACGAACGGTGGCACGCGCTGCTGCAAAGCCGGGGCTGGCTGGCCAGCCACTGGCCCATGGCCCATGGTGGACCGGGCTGGAGCCCCATCCAGCGCTTCCTCTTCGAGCACGACTGCGCCCTCGCCCACTGCCCTCGCACCGTGCCCTTTGGCGTCAACATGCTGGGGCCGGTGCTGATCCACCACGGCACACCCGACCAGCAGGCGCACTGGCTGCCCCGCATCCTGCGGGGCGACGACTGGTGGTGCCAGGGTTACTCCGAACCCGGCGCCGGTTCTGACCTGGCCGGGCTGCAGACCTCGGCCGTGCGCCAGGGCGAGCACTACGTGGTCAACGGACAGAAAACCTGGACCACCCTGGGCCACCACGCCAACATGATCTTCTGCCTCGTGCGCACCGACCGCGAGGCCAAAAAACAGGCCGGGATCAGCTTCCTGCTGATCGACATGGCGTCACCCGGCGTCGACGTGCGCCCCATCGTCACGCTGGATGGCACGCACGAGGTCAACGAGGTCTTTTTCACCAACGTGAGGGTGCCCGTGGCCAACCTCGTGGGCACCGAGCACCAGGGCTGGACGGTGGCCAAGTTCCTGCTCACCTACGAGCGCACCAACATCGCGGGCGTGGGCTTTTCGGTGGCCGCCCTCGAACGCGTCAAGGCCGTGGCAGGCCGCGTCATGAAGGGTGGGCGGCCCCTGCTGCACGACCCGCTCTTTGCCGCCCGACTGGCCCGCGTCGAGATCGAACTCGAGAACATGAAAACCACCAACCTGCGCGTGATCGCGGCCGTGACCGATGGCGGGGCACCCGGGGCCGAGAGCTCCATGCTCAAGGTCAAGGGCACCGAGATCCGCCAGGAGCTCACCTCGCTGCTGCGCCGGGCCATGGGCCCGCATGCCCTGCCCTTTGTGCCCGAAACCGCGGAAGCCAGCGGCCATCCCGACGGACTGGGGCAACCCGAAGCCCGCTTCGCCGCCGCCAGCTACTTCAACCACCGCAAGCTGTCGATCTTTGGCGGCAGCAACGAAATCCAGAAGAACATCATCGCCAAAACGATGCTGGGCCTGTGAGCCAGCGAGGGCCCCACCATGCACTTCACCCACACCGACGAACGCCGCATGCTGGCCGACACGCTGCAGCGCTACGTGAGCACGCAATGCCCCTTTGCCATGCGCCAGCGCCTCGCCGCGTCAGCCGAGGGCCACAGCCCGACGCACTGGCGCGCCTTGGCCGAACTGGGCGCCCTGGGCGCGCTGTTCGACGAGGCCCACGGTGGCCTGGGTGGCCATGGCTTCGACATCGCCGTGGTCTTCGAGGTTCTGGGCCAGGGCCTCGTGGTCGAGCCCTTCCTGCCCAACCTGCTGGCCGGCAGCGTGCTGGCCCAGAGCGCACACCCCGCGCACGCCGCCTTGCTGTCCAGCCTGATGCAAGGCGAGGTGCTCGCCACCCTGGCCCACGAAGAAGCCGACTCCCACTACGACCCGGCCCACGTGGCCACCCGCGCCACCCGCGAGGCCGAGGGCTGGTGCCTGCAGGGCGCCAAGGCCGCCGTGCCTTTTGGGGCACAGGCTCAGTGGCTGATCCTCAGCGCACGCACGCAGGGCGAGGTGGCCGACACCGATGGCATCGGCTTGTTCGCCCTGCCCGCCGACACCCCCGGCCTGCGCCGCACAGGCTCGCCCACGCTGGATGGCAGCCAGACCGCCACCGTGCACCTCGACCAGGTGCGCCTGCCCGCCTCGGCCCTGATCGGCCCCGAAGGCCGGGGCCACGCCCTGCTGGAGCAGGCCATCGGGCGCGGCATCCTGGCCCTGTGCGCCGAGGCCCTGGGCCTGATGGAGGCGGCCAAGGCGGCCACCATCACCCACCTGCAGACCCGCATGCAGTTTGGCCAGCCCCTGGCCCGTTTCCAGGCCCTTCAGCACCGCATGGCCAGCTTGCTGATCGAGGTGGAGCAAGCCCGATCGGCTGTCGTCAACGCGGCCGCCGCCCTCGATGGCGAGCGCCTTGCGCGCGAGAAGGCCTTGTCGGCGGCCAAGCACAGCATCGGCCGCATCGGCACCCTGGTGGCCGAAGCGTGCGTGCAGCTGCATGGCGGCATCGGCATGACCTGGGAGCTGCCCCTGGCCCACATGGCCAAGCGCCTGATCCTGATCGACCACCAGCTGGGCGACGAAGACCACCACCTGGCGCGCTTCATCGCGCTGGGCCAGCCCGCCTGAATGCCACCCCATCGCATGACCCGAAAGCCATCCATGAGCCAAAGCAAAGCCACCTTCCATTGGGCCGATCCCTTGCTGCTGAGCGAGCAACTCACGCCCGAAGAGCGCATGGTGCAGGACGCAGCCCGTGCCTATGCCCAGGAGCGCCTGCTGCCGCGCGTGACCGCGGCCTTCCGCCATGAAACGACCGACCCGGCCATCTTCCGCGAGATGGGCGAACTCGGCCTGCTGGGGGCCACCTTGCCTGCGGCCTATGGCGGCTCGGACCTGGGCTACGTGAGCTACGGCCTGATCGCGCGCGAGATCGAGCGGGTCGACTCCGGCTATCGCTCGATGATGAGCGTGCAGTCGTCGCTGGTGATGTTGCCCATCTTCGAGTTCGGCAACGAGGCCACCCGCCAGAAGTACCTGCCCGGGCTGGCCGCAGGCACATGGATCGGCTGCTTCGGCCTGACCGAGCCCAACCACGGCTCGGACCCGGCCAGCATGGTCACGCGCGCGACCCGGGTGAACGGCGGCTACACCCTGCGCGGCAGCAAGATGTGGATCAGCAATGCGCCCATCGCCGACGTGTTCGTGGTGTGGGCGCAGTGTGCCAACGCGGAAGGCCAGGACGAGATCCGCGGCTTCGTGCTGGAAAAGGGCTGGGCGGGCCTGAGCGCCCCGGCCATCCACGGCAAGGTGGGCCTGCGCGCCAGCATCACCGGCGAGATCGTGATGGACGAGGTGTTCTGCCCCGAAGAGAACGCCTTCCCCGAGGTGCGCGGCCTCAAAGGGCCGTTCACCTGCCTGAACAGCGCCCGCTACGGCATCTCCTGGGGCGCCATGGGCGCGGCCGAAGACTGCTGGTTCCGCGCCCGGCAGTACGTGCTCGATCGCCAGCAGTTCGGCCGCCCGCTGGCCGCCAACCAGCTCATCCAGAAAAAGCTGGCCGACATGCAGACCGAGATCGCCCTGGGCCTGCAAGGCAGCCTGCGCCTGGGCCGCCTGAAGGACGAAGGCAAGGCCGCGGTCGAGATCACCTCGATCATGAAGCGCAACAACTGCGGCAAGGCCCTCGACATCGCCCGCCTGGCCCGCGACATGATGGGCGGCAACGGCATCAGCGACGAATTCGGCGTGGCGCGCCACCTGGTCAACCTCGAGGTGGTCAACACCTACGAGGGCACGCACGATGTGCACGCGCTGATCCTGGGCAGGGCGCAGACGGGCATCCAGGCCTTCTTCTGAACCGGCAGAGCGGAGCCTGCAGGCGCTACCATCGGCGCATGACCTTGCACACCTGGTGGCTCTTCCTGCTCATGACGTTTTTTGTCTCGGCCGCGCCGGGGCCCAACATGCTGCTGGTGATGGGCACCAGTGCCCGGCAAGGCTGGCGTGCGGCCGTGGCGACCATGGCCGGCTGCATGACCGCCCTGATCGCGATGATGAGCCTCTCGGCCGCGGGCCTGGGGGCGCTGCTGCAGGCCTTCCCGGCGGTGTTCGACACCCTGCGCCTGCTGGGCGCGGCCTACCTGGCCTGGCTGGGTCTGCAGCAGTGGCGCGCCCCGGTGCAGGACACGGCCGAGGCCCGCAGCACAGCGGCCCCCACGCCTGGCACCTCATGGCCCCAGGCCACGCCCCGCGCGCTCTACCGCCAGGGCGTGCTGGTGGCCGCGAGCAACCCCAAGGCCATCCTGTTTGCCGCGGCCTTCCTGCCGCAGTTCATCCAGGCCGATGCGCCGGCCCTGCCGCAGTTCGCCATCCTGCTCACCACCTTCTCGGTGGTGGAAGTGGCCTGGTACGGCGTCTACGCCGCTGGGGGGGACCGCGCCGCGCGCTACCTGAAGCGCGCCACCGTGCAACGCTGGTTCAACCGCCTCACCGGCGGGGCCTTCATCGGTTTTGCCGCGCTCATGGCCGACTTGCGCCGCTGACACCCGTCGTCACCCGCAAGACCCTCGTCCAGCCCATGCGCCATGCCGCCCACACGCCCGCCCACACCCGCACGCTGCGCCAGGCCCCCTGGGCCGCCGCGCTCCTGTCCCTGCTGCTCGGCGGCATCGCCAGCCCCGCGCAGGCGGCACCGGATGCGCCCCTCGAGGCCGTGCCCGCGATCGAGCTGTCCCGCTATGCGGGGCGCTGGTACCAGGTGGCGCATTACCCCAACCGCTTCCAGCGACAGTGCGTGGCCGCCACCATGGCCGATTACGCCCTGCTGCCCGACGGGCGCGTGCAGGTCACCAACCGCTGCCTGACCGCCGAGGGCCAGCTCAGCGAGGCCGTCGGCATCGCCCGCAAGCCGCGCGGCCTGGCGAGCGAGGCGCCGGGCACCACACCGCCGTTCCAGCTGGAGGTGCGCTTCGCACCGGCGTGGCTGTCGTGGTGGCCCGCGGTGTGGGCCCCCTATTGGGTCATCCAGCTGGCCGACGACCTGCGTTACGCCGTGGTCGGCGAACCGGATCGCGCCTACCTGTGGATCTTGGCACGCACGCCTCGGCTCAGCGCCAGCGACCGTGCCGCCATCGACCAACGGCTGCGCGAACAGGGCTACGACCCGACCAGACTGAAGGAAGAAGCCCAGCCCTGAGTGGGCCGGCTAGTTCGGCGCAGCGGCGCCGCTCACGTCGAAGTCCATCAACACGCTGGCCAGTTCCAGCGCCCGCCACAGGTGGGGCGGCATCTGCATGATGCGCTCGGGAGACTTCTGGTGCCGCACCCAGCTGGCGATCTCGCCATGCTGGTCAGGGGTCAGCAGGTTCATCGCGAGCATCTCGTCCAGCGTCTGCATAAGGCCTCCTTGTCAGGCCCGGTGCGACACGCGTGAGGGCCTGTTGAACAGACTATCGCACGGCGCCGCCCGTCAATCCAAGGTGAAAGCGCACAAGGCCCGGCATTTCCCTCGGGATGGGGGCTGGGCGCCACAGTGGCCAGGGCGTGGGCCCCATCCGGCACAATCCACCCCCTATGACCGAGGCGCCCCTCTCCGAATCCCCAGACAGCCCCGACGGCCGCAGCTTCGAGCGCCACTTCCGCGAGCCCGAGTTCGCGCCCGAGCAGCCCCTGGCCTGGGCACTGGGCCAGCGCATGGCCCTGCTCGATGCCCTGCGCGGCCTCTTCGGCGGCGGCCAGGCCAGCGTGCAGCTGCGCCTGTGGTGCTTCATGGCCCTGGCCAGCCAGCCCCAGGCGCGCCTGAGCCGCGACGATGTCAACCGGCTCTTCCACGTGCTGCTGCCCGACTCGCTCGATGCGGCGCTCAAGCGCCTGCGCGAGCTCGACCTCCTGGTCTGGGACGCCACCGCGCAGGACTACCACCTCAGCCCCCTGGCGCAGGAGGTGCACGGCCTGTTGGCCCCCCTGACCACGCCCCCCACGGCCGAGTACGACGAGATGGCCGCCCTGCTGGCCCAGGTCGCCGGGGCCCAGCAACTGGGCCTGGTCAGCACCAACCAGCTCACCCACCTGCACGCCCAGCTCGCCCGCCTGCACGACGAGTTCTCGGAAGCGATTGCCAGCGGCTCGGAAGCCCGGCTGCGCGCCGCCCAGCCCCGCTTTGACCGCGCCCTGGCCCTGGTCGAGCGCGCGGGACAGGCGCTCACGGCCCTGATCCGCGCCGAACACGAAGACCCCCGCCTGGAGCGCGAAGCCCGCGCCATCGGCCAGGAGCAGGCCCGCCTGCTCTCCATGGCCAGCCAGTTCACCCGAGCCTTGCAGCAGGCCGACCGCCAGCGCGTCACCCTGGGCTCGACCGGCCTGACCACGTCCGACGTGCGCACCTGGCTGCAACGCCACCCGGCCCTCTACGAGATCGTGGGCGAGGCCCTTTCGGTCCCGGTGCGCCCGGTCATGGTCAGCCAGCACGACCTGCTGGACGTGGCCGAAGGCGAATTCGAACGCGACCGCCCGAACGCCCAGAGCGCCGCCGGCCTGCCACCGCCGGCCGAGGCCGCCAGCGGCACGCTCGACACCCTCAGCCTGCCGGCCGAACTCGGCGGCCTGATCGACCAGCTGGCGCGCTGGCAGGCACTGGGCGAGGGCGCCGAAGGCTCCGGCGCACGCCCCATCGGGGATGCCATCCTGGGCGGCCGTTTCGCCCAGGCCGCCTACCGCCTGCAGCTCATGCCCCTGGTGGGTGACGCGCAAGCCAAGACCCTCAAGGGCCTCACCGGCGACCTGGCCCGCT
>NZ_JAIZVX010000023.1 GCF_021768455.1 Aquabacterium sp.
CGTGGCCTGGGCCTGCGCCAGGGCGCGGGACTCGGCGGCGGCGTTGAAGGGGTTGCCGGCGCAGGCCAGCCAGGCCAGGCGCGGCAGGGTGAGCAGCCAGCCGGGCAGGGCATCGAGCTGGTTGGCCGAGATCCGCAACAGCGCCAGTGCCTGGCATTGCGCCAGGGATTCGGGCAGGGTTCGCAGGCGGTTGCCCGCCAGCATCAGTTTTTCCATGGGCGCGCAGTGGCCGATGCGCGCGGGCAGCTCGGTCAGGGCGTTGTCGGTCAGGATCAGCCAGCGCAGCGTGGGCGCCAGGGCCTCGGGCGGCACATGGGTGATCCGGTTGGCCTTGAAGCCCACCATGCTGAGCTCGGGCAGGCTGCCCAGCACGGGCGGCAGCACGGTGAAGGGATTGTTCGAGGCAAAGAGCACCCGCAGCCGCGTGAACTCGCCCAGCCAGTCTGGCAGGGTGGTGAGCTGGTTGCCGCTGAGGTCGAGCACCTCCAGCGTGGGGGCCAGGTCGCGCAGGGCGTCGGGCACGGTGCGCAGGTCGGCGCTCAGCTTCAGCTCGCGGGCACCGGCCAGCTCGCCGGCCTGGAGCCGGTGCAGGGTGGAGTGGGTCATGCCCCCGATGTTAGTCGGCCGTACCGTGACCCATGGCACGTTCGGCAGAGTGGTGTCGACGCAGGTGGCGCTCAAGGCGCCGGGTATTTGTCCGAAAAATGACCATTGTCTGTCTGCCTTTCGAACACGCCGCCTGGGGCGATCCGTGTAGGGCACCACCTGATGGGGTTGAGCATGGGATTCCGGAACGCGTCGATCAAGGCCAAGCTGGCTTGGGCCTTTGGGGGCTTGTCGGCCCTCGTGCTGCTGGTGGGCACGCTGGGGCTGCTGGCCCTGACCCATGGCACCGAGCACTTCACCACCTATATCCACGGGGTCAATGCCCGCGCCGAGGTGAGCGGCCATGTGCGCCATGCCGTCTACCGCCGCGCCCTGGCCGCCCGCGATCTGGTCCTGGCCAGCAACCCGGCCGAGCACGAACGCTTGCAGGCCGAGGTCAAGTCGGCCCACGAGGCGGTGCAGACCCAGCTCAAGCAGCTGCAGACCATGATTGCGAGCGCAACAGACACGTCCGACGAGGCGCGCAAGCTCGTGGCCGACATGGCCGAGATCGAGTCGCGCTATGGCCCGGTGGCCCTGAAGATCGCGACCCTGGCCGCACAGGACAAGGACGAGGAAGCCATCGTGGTGCTCAACACCGACTGCATGCCCCTGCTGGCCAAGTTCTCGGGCGTGCTGAAGGACTACACCGCCCTCACCGAGCGCCGCGCCCACGAGGTGGCCGATGCCGCCGAGGCCTATGCCGCCCGCCAGCGTGCCATCTTGCTGGTCAGCTGTGCCGCTGCCCTGGGCCTGGCCGTGGCTGCCGGGGTGGTGATCACGCGCAGCCTGATGGCCGACCTGGGCGCCGACCCGCATGAACTCGGCCTGCTGGCCCAGCGCGTGGCCGATGGCGACCTGCAGCCCGTGGCCAGCATGGCCTCGGCCCCGCGTGGCAGCGTGCTGGCCTCGCTCGGCGCCATGCAGGGCAGCCTGTCGGACATCGTGGGCCGGGTGCGCGAGGCCTCGGAAGCCATTGCCAACGGCACCAGCGAGATCGCCCAGGGCAACAACGACCTGAGCCATCGGACCGAAGAGCAGGTCAACGCCCTGCAGCAGACCTCGGCGACCATGGACGTGCTGGGCAGCATGGTCAACGACAACGCACAGAGCGCCCGCCAGGCCAGCGAACTGGCGGTGGGGGCCAGCGCCGTCGCCGGCAAGGGCGGCGAGGTGGTCAGCCAGGTGGTCGACACCATGCGCGGCATCCACGAGAGCTCGCGCAAGATCAGCGACATCATTGGCGTGATCGACGGCATCGCCTTCCAAACGAACATCCTGGCGCTGAACGCCGCGGTGGAAGCGGCCCGGGCGGGCGAGCAGGGACGGGGCTTCTCGGTGGTGGCCAGCGAGGTGCGCAGCCTGGCGCAACGCAGCGCCACCTCTGCCCGCGAGATCAAGACGCTGATCACCGGCAGCGTGGAGCAGGTCAGCCGTGGTGCGGCCCTGGTCGACGAGGCCGGGGCCACCATGTCGGAAATCGTTCAGGCCATCCAGAAGGTCAGCGACATCGTCAGCGAGATCAGTGAATCCAGCGAGGACCAGCGCGCCGGTGTCAGCCAGATCGGCGAAACCGTGATCCAGATCGACACCACGGCGCAGCAGAACGCGGCCATGGTGGAGCAGATCGCGGCAGCGGCTGGCAGCCTCAACCACCAGTCAGAAGGGCTGGTGCGCGCCGTTGCGGCCTTCCGCACCGCGGCCTGATGGGCCAGGCCAGCGCCCTGACGGGGGCGCTGGCGTTCAGGCCACTTTGAACCCGCGCGTCAGGCCCACCAGGTTGTGGGCCTGTTCCTTGAGGCTCTCGGCCGCGGCGGCCGATTGCTCCACGAGGGCGGCGTTCTGCTGGGTCATCTGGTCCAGGTCGGCCACCGAGTGGTTGATCTGAGCGAGGCCAGTTTCCTGTTCGCGGGCCGCGGCGGCGATCTCGGCAATGATGTCGTTGACGCGCTGGGTGGAGGTCACCACCTCCTGGATGGTCTCGCCGGCTTCGGTCACCAGGCGGTGCCCTTCGGCCACGCGCTCCACGTTGCCGGTGATCAGGCTCTTGATCTCGCGGGCGGCCTCGGCGCTGCGTTGCGCCAGGCTGCGCACCTCGCCGGCCACCACGGCAAAACCACGCCCTTGTTCACCGGCGCGGGCGGCTTCCACCGCGGCGTTCAGCGCCAGGATGTTCGTTTGGAAGGCAATGCCGTCGATCACACCGATGATGTCGCCGATCTTGCGCGAGCTCTCGCTGATGTCGCCCATGGTGCTCACCACGCGTGAGACGACCTCGCCGCCGCGCTGCGCCACCGCCGAAGCCGAGTTGGCCAGCTGGTTGGCCATGCGGGCCGATTCGGCCGTCTGCGTCACGGTGCCGGTCAGCTCTTCGCTGGCCGAGGCGGTTTGCTGCAGGTGGCTGGCGGTCTGCTCGGTGCGGGTCGACAGCTCGGTGTTGCCGATGCTGATCTGAGAGCTGGCGGTCCCGATGGATTCGCTCGATTCCTGGATCGATTTCACCAGCTGATGCAGCGAGCGCTGCATGAGTTGCAGCTCGCGTTGCAGCTCGGAGAGCTCGTCGCGGCCCTTGACGCGGATCTCGCGGGTCAGGTCGCCCTCGGCAATCGAGGTGGTCTCGGCCACCACGTGCCCCAGCGGCTTCGTCACCGAGCGGGTGATCAGCCAGGCGGTCGCGCCGCCGAGCAGCATGGCGGTGACCATGAGCCCGATGAGTTGCGTCTCGGTGCGGCGCACATCGCTTTCATTGGCGGCGATGCGCTGGCTCACCCGCTGGCGCTGGTAGTCGACCAGGGTGCTGATGCCCTGGTCGTAAGCGGCCACGGCAGGCAGCATCTGCCCCTCGATCATGGCCATGGCGGTTTCGCCGTCCTTGGCCTTCAGGGCATCGAAGACCTGGTTGCGGGCTTTCACATAGGTTTCACGGCGCAGGGCGATGTCGGCCAGCAGGGCCTTGCCCTGGTCGCTGTCGATCAGGCCGCTCAGCTCCTTCTGCACGGCGCTGATGCGCTCGGAGGTTTCCTTGATCAGGGGCTGAAAGTGTTCCGAGACCGCCGCGTGGTTGTTGGACTTGACCATGGCGATGGTGCGGGTGGCATTGAGCACCGTCATGGAACGCCAGTTGTCGGCCAGGTTGGCCCGTGTCTGCAGCGAGAGCAGGTAGTGCAGTTCGCCCTGGAGGGCGCCCAGCCGGTGGTAGCTCACGCCCACCAGCACGGCCATCAGAACCAGGGTCAGGCCGAAGCCCAGCGTCAGGCGCTGGCCCATGCGGAAATCGTTCAAGTTCAAGGCGCACTCCAATGCCACGTGGGCATGTGCGCGGTCGGCCGCCCAGCCGGGCCGCGCAGGTTTCAGACCACCTGAGTCTGGCCTGCCGCGGCGTCGCCAAAGCGGCAATAAGCACGGGTTTGCGGGGTGTTGTGGACGGTGTGCATCACACGCGGAAGACTGCCACCATCTGCGCCAGGCTGCCGGCCTGTTGCTGAAGGCTGCCTGCGGCGGCGGCCGATTCCTCCACCAGGGCGGCGTTCTGCTGGGTCACCTCGTCGAGCTGGCTGGCCGCGCTGGCCACCTGGGCAATGCCCTGGGTCTGCTCCTGCGTGGCGGCGCTGATCTCGCCGATCAGGTCGGACACGCGCTGGACCTGCCGCACGATGTCGCCCATGGCCTCACCCGCCTGGTTGACCAGGGCGGCCCCGCTTTCCACCTGGGTGACGCTTTGGCCGATCAGGGACTTGATCTCGCGGGCGGCCTCGGCCGAGCGGCTGGCCAGCGTGCGCACCTCGCTCGCCACCACCGCGAAGCCGCGGCCCTGTTCGCCGGCGCGGGCCGCTTCCACCGCGGCATTCAGCGCCAGGATGTTGGTCTGGAAGGCGATGCCGTCGATCACGCCGATGATGTCGCTGATCTTGCGCGAGCTGGCCGTGATGCCATCCATGGTCTGCACCACCTGGGCCACCACGGCACCGCCGCGGCTGGCGCTCTCGCTGGCGGTCTGGGCCAGCTGGTTGGCGGTGCGGGCGGTGTCGGCGCTTTGCTGCACGGTCGAGGCCAGTTCTTCCATCGAGGCCACCGTCTGTTGCAGGTTGGCGGCCTGCATCTCGGTGCGCTGAGAGAGGTCGCTGTTCCCGGTGGCGATCTGTGCCGTGCCCGTGGCGATCGAGTCGCTGCTCTGGCGCACCTGGCTCACGATGCGCAGCAGGCTGTCGTTCATGCCGCGCAGGGCGCCCAGCAGCTGGCCGGTTTCGTCCTGCCCGCCACCGGGGATGGGCGAGCGCAGGTCGCCCTGGGCCACGGCCTGTGCCACCGTCATGGCCTGGTGAAGCGGCTGCGTGATCGACCGGGTGATGGCCCAGGCCAGGCCTGCGCCCACCATGGCGGCGGTCAGGGCGGTGAGGCCAGCGGTCCACATCACGGCCTCGTTCAGCGCGCCCACCGTGGCAGCCGACGCTTTCATCTTTTGGGTCTGCAGCGTGCGCAGGTCGTCCAGTGCTTTGAAATAGTTGGTTTGAAGCGGGCGAACCTGGGTGATGAGCATGGCGGCCGCCTCGTCACGGCGGCCTGTGCTGCTGAGGGTCACGCTTTCGTTGATGGCCGTCACGTAAGGTTTGCGCGCCTCGACCAAGGCAGCAAGCGCCCGACGTCCATCCTCGTGCTGGATGCCTGCCTCCAGCTTCGCGTAGATCGCGTCGCTGTCTTGACGGATCTCGGCCATGCGCGCCTTTTCCTTGTTCTGGTCGGCCACCTCGGCCAGCATGGCAATGTTGCGTACGGCCCTGGCCACCACATTGGCGTTGTCCTTGAGGCGGGTGATCTGCTCCACCTTGACCATCCGGTCGTCCAGCAGATGGCTGACTTCCTGGTTGACCGTCTTGAGCTTCCAGGTCGTGATGCCTGCCAACAGCAGGATGGCGGCAATCAGCAGGGCAAAGCCCAGACCCAGCCTTGCCCCGATGGGCCATTGGCGCAGTGCGTTCATCGCAAATCCCTTTTGTCTTGGACAGCCAGCATTCCAGCTGTTGACGCTCATATCGGGATGTGATCGATTGACTTGAGGTGCCGCGCGCGCTTGTTCCTACAATGGGCTGCATTTCAACCCGCAACCGGTGTCATCCATGGCGAATTGGCCGCTTTTCGTACCCATCGGCGCCAGCGTCCTGCTGGGAGCCTCCAGCTGGCTGGGCGGCAGTCTGCCCATGCTCCTGCTGATCGGTGCGGGCCTGGTGGCGGCGGTGATGGCCTCGGTGCACCACGCCGAACTCATCGCCCACAAGCTCGGCGAGCCCCTGGGCACCCTGGTGCTGGCTTTGGCGGTGACGGTGATCGAGGTGGCCCTCATCGTCACCATGATGTTGGCCGGGGGCGAGAAGGCCGCTGCCGTGCCGCGCGACACCGTCTACGCCGCCGTGATGATCATCTGCACCGGTGTGGTGGGCTTGTGCCTGCTGATTGGGGGCGTCAAGCACCGCGAGCAGACCTTCCGTGCGGATGGTGCCAACGCCGCGCTCAGCGCCCTCATGGCCCTGGCCGCGCTGACCCTGGTGCTGCCCACCTTCACGACCACCACCTCGGGCGGCACCTACAGCACCGCCCAGCTGGCCTTTGCGGGGGTGGCCTCGCTGGTGCTGTGGCTGGTGTTTGTGTTCGTGCAGACGGTGCGCCACCGCGACTACTTCCTGCCTGTGGGCGATGCGGCCGACGTAGACGCCCACGCTCACCCGCCCACGGCCGCCCAGGCCTGGGCCAGCCTGGGCTTGCTGGTGGTGTCACTGGTGGCCGTGATCGGCCTGGCCAAGGTGCTCTCGCCTGCCATCGAAGGGGCGGTGGAGGCCCATGGCCTGCCCAAGGCCGTGATCGGCGTGGTGATCGCCTTGCTCGTGCTGCTGCCTGAAACCGTGGCCGCCGCCCGCGCCGCCATGGCCAACCGTCTGCAGACCAGCCTGAACCTGGCCATCGGCTCGGCCCTGGCCAGCATCGGCCTGACCATCCCGGCCGTGGTGTGCGTGGCCGTGTGGCTCAAGCTGCCGCTGCAACTGGGCATCGAAGGCAAGGACCTGGTGCTGCTGGCCGTCACCTTCGGCATCGGCACCCTCACCATGGCCCAGGGCCGCACGACCATCATGCAGGGTGCGGTGCACCTGGTGATCTTTGCCGCGTTCGTGTTGTTGACGCTGGTGCCTTGAGCGCATGGAAGACGCCCCATGAAGATTTCCCGAATTGACCACATCGTGCTCACCGTCCGCAGCATCGATGTGACGGCCGAGTTTTACCAGCGTGCCCTGGGCATGGCGGTGGTGACCTTTGGCGAGGGCCGAAAAGCCCTCTCATTTGGCGAGCAGAAATTCAACCTGCATGAGGCTGGCAAGGAGTTCGAGCCCAAAGCCCACAAGCCTGTTCCGGGTTCCATCGACCTGTGCCTGATCACCGAAACCCCCATCCATGAGGTCGTTGACGAGCTTCGTCTCGCAGGCGTCAGCGTGGTGGAGGGGCCGGTGAGGCGAACCGGTGCGCTGGGGCCCATCATGTCCATCTACTTTCGCGACCCCGACCTCAATCTCATTGAGGTTTCCAACGACATCGACGCGCTCGCATGAGGATCAGGGGCGATTGCGCGGTGTCGTATGAGAATGGCTGCAAGATGCGCGTGCAGGTGCAGCCGAGGTACGACGGATTCCAGAACCGCTGGGTGTATCCGTCGCCTTCGTGTTGAGTGAGCCGCGCTTCAAGGAATCCATGCCAAGCATCCTCCCCCTCTACGCTGCCCTCCTGGGCCTGCTGTTTTTCTACCTGAGCGTGCGGACCATCGGCGTGCGCCGCAGGCTGCAGATCGGCATCGGCACGGGTGACAGCCCCGAGATGTTGCGGGCCGTGCGGGTGCATTCGAACTTTGCCGAATACGTGCCGCTGGTGCTGGTGCTGGTTTTTCTGGTGGAGTCGCAGGGGGCGCCCGCGCTGCTGGTGCACGCGCTGGGGCTGTGCCTGCTGCTGGGGCGGTGTGCGCACGCTTACGGCGTCAGCCAGGTGAAAGAGACCTTTGCCTTCCGTATCACCGGCATGATGCTGACCTTCACGGCCCTGCTGGGCTCGTGCGCTTTCCTGCTCTGGCGTCAGGCCGCGCACTTCGCTGCCTGAGCCGCCCATGCGCTGCCCGAGCCGCCGCTTCTCGCTCTTGGTCGTCGCAGGCCTGTGTGTCGCGCTTCAGGCCGGCCTGGTCAAGGCCCAGTCACGGTCGCCAGCCTCGCTGGAAGCCGCTGTCCGGGCCTATGCGCGCAGCCAGGGCGCCGGCGATGTGTCAGGCTTTCGCCATGCCTTGTTCGACCTCAATCGCGACGGGCAGGACGACGCCTTGGTGCTGCTCACCGGCCCCGACTGGTGCGGCTCGGGTGGCTGCACACTGTTGGTGTGGCGCGGCGTGGGCGGTCGTTTCCAGCGTGTGTCGGTGAGCAGCGTGACGGGCGAGCCCTTGCGTGTGCTGGCAAGTGAGCGCCGCCACGGTTGGGCCACCCTGATCGTGCACGCACGCGGTCACGGTGAAGCACTGATGCGCTTCAACGGGCGGCGCTACCCGGGCAACCCTTCGCTGGCGCCGCTGGCCAGCGAGGCGCAGCTGGGCCAGGCGCAGGTGGTGATGCCATGAGGGGTGCCCACCCCCATGCAGGCATCAAGGCACGGTTCGTGCAAGCGGGTGGCTTTTGCCTTCGCCCTGCGCGCACCCCATGGACCGATCCTGCCGTTCGCCCTCCGCAGCCGTCAACGCCGAGGCCCCGTCACCTGCCGGGTTGAGCGCCTGGTTTCACGCCACGATGAACGCCGAGCGGCGACGGCATCTGGCCAGGCTGAGCTGGTGCCTGATCGGCATGGCCGTCGGGGTGTCGCTCGCGCTGTGGTGTGTGGGGCCCCCGGCCTCGCCTTTCTTGCTGGCCTCACTGGGGGGATCGGCGGTGTTCCTGTTTGGCCTGACCAAGGCGCCTGCTGCGCAGCCCCGCTCCTTGCTGGGTGGACACCTGGGGGGCGCGTTCATCGGCATCGCCTGCTACCAGTGCCTGGGTGACGCGTTGCCGGTGTACGCCCTGGCTCAGGTCCTGACCCTGGCCTGGATGATGCTGGCCCGCACCATGCACCCCCCGGCCGGGGCCAATCCCATGTTGATGATCCATGTGCACGCGGGCTGGTCCACCTTGTGGGTCACCGTGCTGCCCGGCTTGCTGGCCTTGCTGTCGGTTGCCGTGGTGTGGAGCCGCTTGTACCCCGGGATGCACCGCTACCCGGTCTCCCCGCTGGCGCCCTCACCGCCCTCGCCGTTCTGGGGCGGATGGGATTGAGGGGCATCGCCGACAATGCGGAGCCCACCGCGATGTCACGCCATGCCTGAAGCCAAAACCCTTGCCCTCTACCTCGTCACCGCCCTGGCCGAGATCGTGGGCTGCTACCTGCCCAGCCTGTGGCTCAGCCAGGGCCGAAGCGCCTGGTGGCTGGTACCGGGCGCGCTGAGCCTGGCCTTGTTTGCCTGGCTGCTGTCGCTGCATCCCCAGGCTTCGGGGCGCGTGTACGCGGCCTATGGCGGCGTCTACATTGCGGTGGCCGTGGCCTGGCTGTGGGCGGTTGACGGCATCCGACCCA
Organism: Aquabacterium sp.; assembly: GCF_021768455.1. Classification (GTDB taxonomy): domain Bacteria; phylum Pseudomonadota; class Gammaproteobacteria; order Burkholderiales; family Burkholderiaceae_C; genus Aquabacterium. The sequence goes on from NZ_JAIZVX010000023.1 coordinate 9,265, forward strand.
GTGCCTGGGACGTGGTCGGCGCGGCCGTGGCGCTGCTGGGCATGGGCATCATCGTGATGGCGCCGCGCAGCGCCTGAAGGGCCCACAGCATGACGCCCATCCTTGAGACCGACACCGCGCTGCTGCCCGTGCTGGAGGCCCTGCGCCCGCTGGAGCCCTTGATTTACGCCGCCAATGGGGGCCTGCCCCGTGCGCACTTCGAACGCCTGCTGGCCCCGGGTTTCTGGGAGGTGGGTGCCTCGGGGGTGGCCTACAGCCGCGCACACGTGCTGGATGTGCTCGAAGCCCGCCAGCGGTCGCCCCGCGACGAGGCCTGGTCCACCAGCGGCCACTACCTGCAGGCTGTCGGTCCGGCGCACTGGCTGCTCAGCTACACCCTGCACCAGCCCACGCGCGTGTCGAAGCGTGCCACGCTGTGGACGCAGACCGAGCAAGGCTGGCAGATGGTCTACCACCAGGGCACGGTGGTGCTGTGAAGGCGGCCCATGTTTTTTGAATTGGCGCTGTTGGCGCTGCTGGTGGGGTGCTGCGCCTGGTACTACCTGAGCCAGCGTGGCCGCCTGGAAGCCGAGGCTCATGCGCTGCGACGGGGCGCCCGCCTGATGGGCGCGCAGGGCGAGTGCCTGTTCGATGGCGCCCAGGCCGAGGTGCTGGAGGCTGAAGCCACCCATGGTGGCACCGACCAGACCGGGCCCTGGCTGGCGGTGCGCAGCCGCTGCAGGATGCCTTCGGGTGCGGTGTTCGAGGTCAGCGTGAAGACGGCGACGCGGCAGGGGATGGCGCGGGTGAGCGTGGTCAGAGCGTCGTGAGCAAGTGAGATGTTGGTGAACACCGTGCAGATCCGCCTTCTTGGCGGCGTGACCTTGTCATTGGGGGGGCAGCCCCTTCAGGCTTTTCCGTATGACAAGTTGAAGGCCGTGTTGGCCTTCCTGGCCATGCAGCCTGGGGTGCCCTGCGCCAGGGACGCTCTGGCCTCCATGTTGTGGCCCCACAGCGATGGCTCGGCGGCCCTTGGCAACCTGCGGCGCGCCTTGTTCGACCTGCGCAAAATGCTGACGCCCATGGCGCAGCCACTCCTGCAGGCCGATCGCCGACACGTTTCGCTGTTGAACACGCCTGGCCTGGTGGTGGACGCCATGCAGCTCCTTTGTGACGAGTTGGGTGATGCGCCATGGCTGCACTGGCGGCCCTTCCTGGGCGAACTGAACCTGGGTGATGCCCCAGCCTTTGCGCAATGGGCGCAAGCGCAAGAGGAGCGGCTCAGGCAGCACACCTTGCGCCGCCTCGATGTCCACATCCAGCGCCAGCTGGCGGGCGGTCACACCCCCTATTTGATCGAGTTGGCCCGCCAGAGGGTGGCCCTGTCACCGGCCAGTGAGGCAGGGCACCGGCAGCTGATTCGCCTGTTGGGCGATGCCGGTCGGTTTGACGAGGCCAAACAGGCCCTGGATGCCTGTGAGCACAGCCTTAGGCAGGCCACGGGCGAGGGGCCGGGTGAGCAAACTCTGGCCCTTTGGCGACACCTCGAGACCCAGCGGCAACAACCCAGCCTGCCTCTGCGCACGGACCAACCACGGCAACCGCTGACGGTGCTGGTGACGCGGTGGCTGAAAGGGCCCACCGATGCGGCCTCCGCCAGCCGTCGGGCTCAGCTTCATGGGCGCCTTGCCGCGCTCACCCGGCAGCAAGGCGGGCAATTCCTGCCACTGACCCACAGTCTCTGGGTGAGCTGCTTTGGTGTTCCGCATCCCCTGGAGGACACGCCAGGCCGAGGCTGGGAGGTTGCCTTGGCCACGGTGCCGCCTCGGGCCAGCTGGCGACATGCAGAGCTTGCCATGGGCCTGGCCCACGGCTGGACCGAGCCGCATCCCGGGGTGCTGTGCCCAGACGCCACGGGAGAGGTGCTCAACGAGGCCTTGTCCCTTGCCTTGGCAGGGCAGGGCGGTTGGCTCCACCTGGCGGCGTCGGTCCGTGGCTTGTTGTCAGTCCAGGGGCGGCTGCCCCAGGGGCTCACCGAGTGCGAGCAGCAGGGTGTGCGCGTTCCCCTGGCGGGGCCAGATCGGCCTCGCTCATCGTCGTTGCCCGTCCATGACCCCTCTCGCCTGATCGGCCGAGAACCAGAGCTGACACGCTTGCAGAACCTGTGGACCCTGGCGCGTGGAGGGCAGTCCTTGCACGTTCAGGTCATGGCTGAAGCGGGGATGGGCAAGACCCGCCTGGTGACGGATTTCCTGAGGCAGGTCCGTGGTCGGGGCGAGCGGGCCTGGTTGCTGGTGGCTGACGAGGCAACCATTCACCAGCCCTGGGAGCCCATCATCCAGTTGTTGCAGCAGGTGCTGAGAGACAGGCCGTCTACCTCTGTGGCGCGGCGTGAGCGCAGCCTGCGTCGGGTGTTGTGCCGCCTCTCGCATGCATGGGTGTCCCAGGCAGCGGTCATCCGCCGCCTGCTGGGCATGCCGTCCGACCTGGATGCGCTGGCCGCCGAGCCAGGGCAGGTGCGCCTGCATCTGGAGTTGGGGCTGGTGGCCTTGATCAGTGGAGTGGCCTTGGAGGGGGGCTTGTTGTTGGTGGTGGAAGACACGCACTGGCTGGACGACGCCAGCCTGGCCGTCCTGCATCGCCTGAGTGAGCCAGGGCAAGCGGCCCAGCCCTGGATGGTGCTGAGCACCGCGAGGCCGGGTGGACCGTCTACCCGTGCCACGCACACCCTCTCGCTCGGCAGCCTTGGCGCACACCATGCACGCTTGCTGGTCGATGCGCGCTGCCATGCCGTGGAGGGTGCACGGCGGCTGGACGAGGCCGCGCTGGCGGCCATCGTGGCGCGGGCCGACGGTGTGCCCCTTTATCTGGAGCAACTCGTGCTCGCACTGGCCTCCGGTTCGGCTCAGACCCAGGCCGTGCCACCGACCTTGCGTGAACTCCTGGTGGCACGCATCGTGGGCCTGGGCCCCCACCGGCATGTGGCGCAGTTGGCTGCCCTCAGTGGTCGCCAGGTGGACCTGCCGCTGATCCACCTTTACGGGGCCGATCAGCCCGAAGCGCTTCAGCACAGCCTGGACGCCCTGCAGGAAGACGGCATCCTTCAGCGGGGCGAAGATGGGGGGCTGGTGTTCCGCCATGCCCTGATCCAGGAGGCAGCCTGCGCGGCCATGCCTCGAGCCAGCCGAGAAGCCGCCCACCGCCGCCTGGGCGAGCTGATGCGGATCCATCTGCCCGACCGGGTTCGTGCGCACCCCGAGCAACTGGCCCATCATCTGGACCTTGGCATCAGCCCTGACGCTCCTGCAGCCTGGCTGGCCGCCGCGCGCAGCATGAACCGGGTGTCGGAGCCCAGCGCCGCTTGCCATCACCTCGAGAAGGGCCTGGCGGCTTTGTCCCATATGGCCGATGCCCCACCGCGCTACGACATGGCTTTCAGACTCTGGGTGGAGTTGGGCAACACGCGCGTGGCGTTGCATGGCTATGGCAGCCAGCAAAGCCGTGCGGCGTACGGCGAGGCGCTGGCACTGTGTGACCGGCTGTCCGACGACGTGGACCTGTTTCAGGTCATGTGGGGTCTCTGGCTGGGCAGCCGAACCGTGGCGGACCAGTCGCCGCCACTGGCCTTCGCCGATCGACTCGCCCATGCCGCCCGTGGCAGCGAGGACCCTGGCGTTCGGCTCCAGGTGCACTACGCCTATGGCAATAACCACTTCTGGCTGGGACAGTACCCTCAGGCCCGCGCGCGCCTGAACCAGGCCGTGGCCCTTGGACGGTCGGTGGACATCAGCCGGATGATCGTGCTGTACGGCGAGGCCAGTCATGTCTGCGCCATGGCCTTTCTGTCCTGGCTGGACTGGCTGGAGGGCCGCCCCACCCAGGCCCTGCGCCAGGCGCAGTCCGCCATCGACGAGGCACGCCGCACCGGCCATGCCCACACCCTGTGTTTTGCCCTGACGTTTGCCTGCACCCTGCATCGCTACCTGCGCATGCCGCAGGAGACGCTGCAATTGGCGCGGCAGGTCGGGCAGCTGGCCGATGTCCATGGTCTGCGCCTGTGGCAGGCCGCCGCGGCGTCGCTGCAGGGCTGGGCCCTGGCGAGCCTGGGACAGGCCGAAGGACTCGTGCCCATCCGCATGGGTCTGGCTGGCGCCCAGCAGGCCATGGCGGCGGTCGAGACCACCTTCATTGCCTTCCTGGCCGATGCACTGTGTCAGCTGGGGCAGGATGAGGAAGCCGCGGTCGTGCTGGCCGATGGCATGGCCAAGGCGCGCGCCATCCCGGACGTCTACCTCCTGCCCGAGTTCCTGCGCCTGGAGGGCGAGCGCCTGGCTCGCCAGAGTTCCCCCGACCTGTCCGCCGCACAGGCCACGCTGGAAGAGGGCCTGGCCATCGCCCAGGAGCAGGGGGCCTGGGGGCTGGTCCTGCGCCTTCAGACCAGCTTGGCTCGCCTGTCAACGCAGCGTGCACCGTGTTGGGGGCCAGCCCACGATGCGTTGCAGGCCTGTCTGGCCCGACTGGACGACGGCGCACCCCTGCCGGACTTCCAGATGGCCCGCGATGGTCTTGACCTCAAGGCTTGACCTGCCCCTGGATCTCCACGGTTTGGGCCTTCACCTTGGTGGCCTGGCTCTGGTCCCGCCGGTTGGCGTTGAAGCCGGCTTTGACGTCCTTGGGCCGGGCCTTGCTGGTTGACTTGGTGCTGCCCTTTGGTGGGGGCGTGGTGCCAGCCGGGGCGGTGCTGGTTTCCGACACCTCCATGGTCAGCCCCACCGTGGCCCCGCCTGCTTCGTGCGTCGATCGGGCTTCCTTCTGCAGAACCTGGCCGCCGGCTTGCACCGATGCCTTGCCCTGTTCCGCGCTGACCTGGGTGCCGACCAGGGTGGTGTCCTTGCCGGAGGAGAGCCTGACATTGCCCCCTTTGCTGGTGATGCTTGCACCCTGAGCATCGGTGGTCTTGACCACGTCCACGTTCACCGACGTGCCACCGGTGACGCTCTTGTCGGTCTGGGTGTCGCCTGCCGTGGCGGCCTTGCTCGTCCCTCCGCTGGCACCCATGCTGATGCCGAAGCCGCCGCTTTGGCTTTCAGACTTGTCTTGCTTGGCTTCGATGGTGAGCGCCCCCCCTGAAGCGATGCCGACATCACGCTCCGCCGTGATGGTGGTGCCGACCAGTCGCGTGTCCCCCCCGCTGGAGATGGACACCGTGCCACCTTCGATGCTGCCAGCCGTTTGGGTGGCCGATTGCGCGTTGGTGTACTGGTAATTCGCCTCAGCCGACACGGTGCCATTCTTGGCGTCCTTGTCAGCCTTGCCCCCGGTCGATCCACCGATGCCCACCGATGCGCCCGCTGTGTGCGTCGTTTCGCTGCTGGTGCTGGTGGCCGCATCGAAGTTCACCTTGCCACCGGCATCGATGCTGGCGCTCTCCTTGCCCTTGAGCACCGTGCCTTCGAAGTTGGCGTCGCCAGTCGACACGATCTTGAGCTTGCCGCCACTGCTCAGGCTCGCCACCTGGGCCGTGCTGCTGGCCGACTGGCTGTTGCTGCCCTCGCCAGCCACGCTCACTTCGCCACCCAGCACCGATTTGGCGTTGACGTTGACCGTGACGGCCACCCCACCCTTGCCCTCGGTGCTCTGGCTGGTCGTGGTGTCTCGCGCAGCAGTCACCTTGAGCTGACCCGCTCCGATGGTGACGTCGCCACCGGCGTCCAGCTTGGTGCCTTCCAGATGGGTCAGGCCACTGGAGCGGCTGTCGACATTGCCACCCACCTTGACGGTGGAGGCCACCGCCGTGGAACTGGTGCTGCTGCTGCTGGACTGGCTGTAATCGGCACGCCAGCGCGCACCGATCGACGCGTCGGCATCGGCCCCACCGGTCACGCTGGCTTCGGCCGAAGCACCGGCGTACATGCCATAGCGTCCCTCGGCTGCGTGGGCGCCGCTGCTGCTGTAGGTGGTGTCGGCAGCGGCCTTGCTCACGATGGTTTCGGCCTTCTGGGTGAGGTTACCGCCCACGTCGATGGCCGTACCCACGTCTTTGATTTCGCCTGTGGCGATGCGCGTGAGGTCGCCCTTGGTGGTGATCGTCGACACCTTGGCCGTGGTGGCGCCTTCGGTCTTGCTGCTGCCCGAGTTGTTGACGAAGCCCCCCACCTCGACCGAGGCCGATGCATCGGCACCCGCCATGGCCTGGCCCTTGGCACCCGCCTTGGCGCTGGCATCCAGGTACATGCCGGCGGTGGTGACATTGGTGGTGCGCGACGTTTCCTTCACGTCATGCACCGCTTCGAAGCTCTGATTGGCCGCCTGGATGGTGGCCGAGCCCTCGGACGACAAGCTGGAGCCCTTGACCTTGAGATCGCCTGACACGTCGACCTTCAGGTTGCCGCCCGAACCCAGGCTGGCCCCTTGGTGGGTCACGGTCTTGCTGGTCTCCGTTGAAGTTTCGGCCCGCAGCCAGCTCAGCTTGTTGGCCGAGCTGGCCTCTCCTTCTGCGGTGGCCGAGGCGTTGGTGACATTGCCCGTGCTGGCACTCACCCCTCCCTGTACGCCATTTTTGCTGCTGCCCATGAGGCCGATGCCCACGTCGACCTTCTCGGTCTTGCTGATGTCATGGTCGGCTACGGCACTCACCTCCAGTGACTTGGCCTGGATGGCCAGGTCACCACTGGCGTTCACGCTGGAGCCCTCGACCGCCACCTTGTTGTTTGCCTTGATGCGGACGTTGCCCCCTTCGATGACGCTGCCATCGTGGGTCAGCTTGTCGGTGGTGGTGGTGGTGGACTTCACGTCCACAAAGCGCACGCCCGACTCGGTGTTGGCTTGCGCGCCCGCTTCAGCCGATGCGCTGGCGTTGCCCGTCACGCTGGTGACGCGGTCGGCACCGGCGCGCGCGCCGGCATTGGCTCCCGCGTCGCTGTCGGTCTTAGCCATCAGCCCAATGTTGGTTTCGGTCGTCTTGGTGCTTGACGTGTCGACGTTGCGGCCAGCCTTGACGGTGACGTTCTCGGCCGACAAGGCCAGGTCGCCTCCCGCCTTGAGCGACGAGCCTTCCAGCGTGATGTCCTTGCTGGCCTGGATGCTGGCGCCCTGCCCGAAGCTCAGGCTGCTGCCGCGGCTGCGCTCCGAATTGCGCGTGCTGGTGGTCTCGGTGTTGGACACGAAAGCCAGGCCGCCCGTGCCACTGCCCGAGGCAGAGGCTTCGGCCCCCGCACTGGCATGGGCCTCCTGCGTCTTGCCATCGTGCTTGGACTTCGCTTGTGCCGAAGCGTCCGATTCGCCCTGCGTCTGCCCGCTCACCACCTTCAGCAGGCTCGTGGTGCTGGTCGTCTTGGTGCTGCGGTCGTAGTCCTGCCCAGCCAGCACATTGATGTTCTGAGCTTGCAGATCGCCCGCGCCGCCCACGTCCACCTTGGCGCCCTGGATGGTGATGTCCTTGTCTGTCTTGGCAGTCAGGTCACCGCCCACCTTCAAGGTGCTGGCCACGGTGCGCCCCTTGTCGGTGGTTTCCTTGGTGGTGCTGGTGCCCCACACGCCGCCGCCCACGCCCCAGCCTTCTTCCTTGCTCTGGCTGGTGGTTTGGGTGGTGTCCATGCGGTTGATGACGCTGATGCCGTCCTTGGCCTGCAGCTTGGCGTTGCCGGCAGCAGTCACGTCGGTGCCCGCCAGCACGATCTCCTTGCTGGTGTCCATGATGAGGTCAGCCCCCACCGTCAGCCCGGACTTGTGCTGGGTCACGGTTTCGGTGGTGCTGGAGGCCACCGTGGTCTTGCCGTCCTTGCTGCTTTGGCTGCTGGTGCTGCTGGTCGACTTTTGGGCGATCGTGTCGAAGGTGATCGAGTCCTTGGCCACCAAGGAAGCCGATCCCCCTGCGCTCATTTGCGCCCCGATGTTCTTGATCGCCTGGCCCGCGTCCAATGCCAGGTTGCCCGAGGCGGCGATGGCCGCGTCACGCGCGAGCACGGTCTGCCCGTTGATCTCCTGTGCCAGCGTCTGGTTGACGATGCTGCCCTGGGTCGACGTCAGGCTGATGTTGCCGCCCGTGATGGTGCCCGAGAGGTTGCGGATGTCCCCCGCCGACACCACCGTCATCGACTTGCTGGCCGACAAGGTGCCACCGGTGTTCGTCAGGCTGCTGAGGTTGAGGTTCATGTCGTTGGCCGCGATGACCGAGCCCGTCTGGATGCTCGCCAGCGTCTTGGGCGACAGGTACACCACGGGCGACAACACCACCTGGTCGCCCACCTGGGTCTTGACCATCCAGACGATGTCTTGCGCCAGGCTGGCTTGCTGGGTGCTGCTCAGCGGCTCGCCATACACCAGGCCCAGGCCCTTGGCCTGTTGCGAGGCATCGGCCATCAGCGCCTTCATCTGCTCGGCATCGCTGTAGCCCTTGCCCGCCAACCAGTTGCGGCCGGTCTGGGCCAACACCTGCTGGGCCACGGTGTAGGCCTCGTAGTTGCCATCCCCCAGGCGCTTGATCAGCTTGTCCGGGTCATAGCCCAGCGCCGAGGTGAGCAGGTCCGAGCCCGCAAAGCTGCCTGACGACAGATACAACGGGTTGGTCTCGACCAGGTATCGGGCCGAAGGCGAGCCGACGGTCACGTACAGGCCATTGCTGCCTTGCGGCAGGTTGAGGCTCAGGCCGCCAAAGTCCACCTGGCTCACACCGGAGGGCAGGCCAATGTCTTTGGGGTCAAGCTTGTGGGCCACCGTGCCTGCGCTGGGCTGAGGGTTGTCGACCGGGGTGATGTCTGTCGAGTCCTTGGGGGCGGTGTCAGCCTCCACGCTGGCACTCTGGTAGCCCTCATCCTTGAAGGCCGAGCCCGATGGGGTGCCCGAGCCCGCACCACCATTGGCTGACGGCTGCGAGGCCACCGTGGACTGGACCTTGTCGGTGCCGCCGCTGAGGCTCAGATTGAAGTCCGAGGCGTTGAGCGTGCCTGCGTAGAGACCCGCCACGTAAGTCTGGCGAGAATTGGGGGCTTCAACGCGGTTGGTGACGGTGGCGCCGCGAACATTCGCTTCATGGGCGGAGATTTTGGCGCCTGTCACCCAATGTGTGTAGACAGTGTACGTTTGCGTGTAGTTGTAGCGGTGCAGCACCAACTCACGGTTTTCAAACGTGGCGCTGGCCTGCGCCCCCACGATGTTCATCGTCTGCGCCGACAGGGTGCCGCCCAGGTTGGTCGCGGTGTCAAAACCAGTGATGCTCAAACTGCCAGAAGCCGAAATCAACGGTCTGAAGGCCGGTACACCGCTGGCAAAAGATTCTTGTGCGACCCACGTGCGCGTAAAGCGCCAGTACTCCCACAGATCAAGAGCGGGACCGTCCACTGTCCAGTTTTCGACCTTCGTTTGATCGCTGTAGTAGGTGACGTTGATCGACAAGTCTCCCAGCATGCGATTGCTGAACACGCGCGCCTTCAGGTTGGCGTCCTGGCTGGCATGGATGCTGCTGGTGTTCAGGATCTGGTCTGCGTTGATGGCCAGGTCCTTGGCTTCCACCTGGCCCACGGCCTCGTCAGCCGTGCCCACGTTGCTGAACGTGCCCTTCAGGGCGTTGAGCGTGAGCAGACCGCCGCTCCACAACAGGCCTTGGTTGGCAAAGTTTGCATCCGAACTCACGGTCGTGGTGCCTGCGCCCGAGATGGCCGCGCCTTGCGCGTTGTCGATGCTGCCGGCATGGACGTCCAGCGCGCCAGCCGAGTAGATCAGGCCCTGGTTGCTCAAGCTGCCCGCCACGGAGATGGTGCCGCCATCGCCCTCCGCTGCCCCCATGGCTGCGAGCACCCGGCTGTCGCTGTCTTGCAGGGTCAGGCTGCTGGCTGTCAGGTCGAGGTTTTGCTGAGCGCGGACGGTGGCCTTCCCTGACAGCGTTGCCACGCCCGTCTTGATGTGCACGCTGTCGCCCTGCAGCAGGCCGTCCGAATACAGCTCAAGACTTTGTGCTTCCACGCTCAGGGCTTGTGCAGCCTGCACTTCACCGCTGTTGCGCAGTGCGCCGGTCAGGCTCACGGTAAGTTGGCCGTTGGCGCCCAAACGCCCCGTGCTGTCGAGGCTTCCGCCATTGATGGTGAGGTCGCCCAATGACAGCATCTTGCCGTTGTCGGACTGCTGGGTCTGAGCAGCGTCCACCGTCAAGCTGCCCTGGCTCAGCAATGTGCCCTCGTTGTCCAGCACCTTGGCCTTCACGTCCATGGTGCCAGTGGTGGCGACCATCAGCTTGCTGTTGTGCAGCGTGCCCGCACCGACATCCACGGTCAGCCGGCGCCCTGCCGAAGAGATCTGTCCACTGTTGTCCAACGATGCGGCCGTCAACGTCACGTCACCACTGCTGTCGATGCTGCCGCTGTTGGCGGCGTTGCCAGACACGGTCAGGGCCGAAGGCCAAGTCTGGCTTGTCACAGCGCTGGACAGCACCCACGAACCATGCTGGGACAGGCTGCCCAGGTCAGCCACCGTGCCGGTGGTGGCCTGCACACGACCGTTCAGGTCGTTGACGAATGCCCCAGCATCCAGCCACAGCATGCCCGCGGTGTTCATCAGGGCTTTGGCTGCGTTGTGCACCTCGCCCGCCGTGGTCAAGCTCAGTGCGCTGGCGCCATAGAGCGTGCCCAGGTTGTCCAGCGACTCGGCCTTCACGGTCAGGGCGTCGGTGTCGGCCGCGATGGTGCCTGTGTTGCTCACGCCATGCGCACTGTTCACCACCATGCCCTTGGCCTGGATCCAGCCTGTTTTCAGGTTGGTCAACAGGATGCTGCCCGTGCCAGTCAGCCGGACGTTCATCTGGCCACCGGCCACCATGTCCTTGGCGTTGAACAAGTTGTCTGCCGTCAGCAAGACGTCCTGGGCCGAGCTCAGGGTGCCCCAGTTCATGGCCTGACCGGTCAAGGCGAAGGTGTCCACCTGGCCCGAAGCCTGGGTGGACGTCAGCCATAGGCCAGAGTTCAGCCAATCACCGCCCTGCACCGACATGCCCTGCCCAGCCTGCACCGTTGCGTCGACACCGTTGTAGAGCGTGCGCGCGGCCAGGGTCATGTCGCCGCCGCTCAGCCATTGCTTGGTGTTGGAGAACGAGTTGGCCAGACCGCTTAGGCCCGCCAGTGTCACCCGCTTGCCACCGTAGACCACGCCTTGGTTGTCCATGTTGTTGGTGATCACCTCCACGGCCTGGGTGGCCAGCACCGAGCCCCGGTTGACCGTCACGGTGTCGCTGTGCAGCTTCACCGTGTCGCCTGCCATCTGAGCGCCGCTCTCGTTGACCAGGGCGTTGTAGCCCTGCACGGTGGCGCTCAAGGTGCCCTTGGCCCCCAATTGCGCCCCTTTGTCATTGAGCAAGGTGCCGCCCTGCACCAACAGGCCCAGATCGCCCTCAGTCGCCACCGAGCCCGTGTTGTGCAGCCCTGCTGCCACCACAGCCAGAGACTGGGCCGACTGCACATTGCCGGCGTTGTCCAGCTGGCCCGTCACCGTCAGCTGGTCGGTGCCACCCCCCGCCTTTGTGGACAGGATCCACGTGCCGCTTTGTGCGAGAGAAGAGGCCTGCAGGTCAGAGCCCGTTTCGGCCTGAACTTGGCCGCTGTTGTTCACCTTGCCCGCTTGCACGCTCAGGTCTGCGCCACTCAGTGTGAGGCCCGAGTTCACCCACGTCATGGGCGACGGGTTGCTGCCTGCGTTGGCGCTGAGACCTGCGCTGGCGTACACGGCGCCAGCCTGCGTCCACAAAGCCGTGGTGAGGCTCAAGCGCCCTTGGGTTTGCAGTGAGGCACCGGCTTCGTTGTTCAGGTTGTCGCTCAGGGACAGCGTCACATCACCCTGGCTCAGGAGCTGGCCCTGGTTGCGCAGGCTGGATGCCGACAAGGTGAAGCTGCCTGCGGACTGCATGGCACCGCTGTTGACCACGTCGCCAGAAGTCACGCGGCTGACCGCGGCGGCTTCTGTGGACAGCAACCAGGTGCCCGCTTGCAGCAGGCTCCCTGCTTTCACTTGCGAGCCTTGTGCCGCCTGAATCCACCCGCTGGCCAGGTTCTCCAAACGGCCAGCCTCGATGTCCAACTGCCCGTCGGCCTGCAGCAGGCCACTGTTGCTCACCAAGCCAACCGACGCACTGGACCAGCCGGCCAGTTGGACATCACCCTTGGCCACGCTGTTGCCCGAGTGCTCGATGACATCGGATTGGACCGTCAGGTTGCCAGCGTCGGCGCTCAACTCACCCGCATGGCGCCAGATGTAGGCCGATACCCGGATGTTGCCCTTCGTGCTCTGGATGCCTTGTCCGGCGTCGCTCAGGTCGCTCATCACGCCACCGGAGCGCAGGCTCAGGTCGGCCACCGAGCGCAGTGCGGCGCGGCCCAGCTCCATCGGGCCTTGTGCGTTCCAGTCGATGATGCCCCCTGCGCTGAAGGCCCCCGAGCCCAAGGTGAGCACGCCAAACCGCCCCGACCAGTCCCCAGCGGACAGCCAATTGGCACCATCCACCGACGCTGCACCGCTCACGTCCACATCCAGATTGCGGCCGGCCTGACGGAGCCCGCGCTCACTGCCGCTGGCCTGGTCAGACAGCGATGCCGCGCTCACGGTGAGGTCGTGCTCGGCCACCAGGTTGCTGTCACTCAAGCTCAAGGCACCTGCTGCGCTCAAGGCGATGTCGTCACGCGCGGCCACCGAAGCGCTGGCCAACTGCACATCGGCCTGTCCACTGACCTTGACCGAGGTGTTGGCCGACAGGCGGCCCAACAGTTCGATCCGGCCTGCGCTGCTCACCTGGATCTCGTCCTGGCTGGTGACGGCATCACCCCGCATGCGCACACCCACCCCGGCTTCGGTCGCGAGCAGACGGATGCGCCCGGCGTACATGCCGCCCAGCACCGTGCTGTCCAGGGCGTAGAGCGGGGTCTCTCCTGCCGTGGTCAGTTGGCCGGTTGCGCTGCGGTCTGCATAGCGCCATCCCTGGCTGCCCAGGGTGAGCATGAGGTCCTGAGCGTGCACCTGCGCCTCGATCGACACGGATCGGGTCACGAGGTCCAGCACTTGCTGAGCACTGGCGTTGAGTCCGTCGCCGGTGATGCGGATGTCGCCACGGCTCACGTCAAGACCTTCAAAGCGACCATCGCTGGCAAAGCGCGGTGTGCCGGTGCTCAGGGTCACCCGGTCTGTGTTGATGAAGCCGCAGCCCGAGCAGGTGATACCGTAGGGGTTGGCCACGATCACGTCGGCCTTGTTGCCCAGGACCTCGGTGAAGCCTGCCAGGGTCGATCGGTTGTTGCTCACCACCTCGTTGAGGATCACGGTGGCGCTGCTTTGCAACTGGGTGTTGGCCGCCACGCGGCCGGCCAGCGTGGAAACAGCGGTCAGCCCGGCGCTGGTGGTGGCGTTGTTGAGCACCAGCCCTTTTGCATCGACGTTGTACTGCGTGAACTGGTTGCGAGAGAGGCCTTGAGCGTTCGGGTTGGCGATGTGGAAGACGGTCACCCCGTTGTCGGCCACATACGCGGTGGTCCCCGCGGTCACCGACTGTACGGTGGGCTGGCCCGCTCCGGCGGCCCATGCCAGTGGCGTGAGGCCAAAGGTGGCAATGGACAGTGCGACGCTGCCCAGCACGCCGTCAGAACGGCTGCAGGCCTTGCCCTTGGCGCATTCGGATGCGGCCACCCAGGCACCCAGGCCTGCATTCCAGACGACACGGAAGATGTGGTTCATGAGCTGCTTTCGTTGCGGTACAAGGACTCAGAAGGACACGGCCAGGCGAGCCCACAGTTGGGTGGATTCACGCTGCATGGACGAAGGCAGCCAGGCCGGCTGGCTGGCGAACACATCCAGCGACAATCCTTGCCAGACGGCGCTGGCGCCCAAGGTGATGCCTCCCAGTCCACCCGAGGGCACACCGGTGGCGCGGTTGCGCACGTGGCCCATGTCCAGGGCGGTGTACACACGGCCGTTCACGGCCTCGGAGCCGCTGCCAAAGCGCGTGGGCACAAAGAGCTCGTTGCGCCAGACCACCCCTCGGTCGCCGCTCAAGGTGTTGCGCGTGAAGCCACGCACAGTTGACAGGCTGCCAATCAGCATCTGCTGGGCGCCATACAGGGTGTCCCATGCATGCTGGACGCTCAGCTGGCTGGACCAGCCCAGGCTCGTCTCACCAGCCCAGAACTCCCGGTTGTAGGAAACGTCCACGGTGGCCTTGCGGAACTGGGCACGGGGTGCTTCGCGATCCAGACCGTCGGCATCGCGCTTGGCCGACAGCCAGTTCAGGCCTTGGGCGTACACCAGCTGTCCCGTCAGGAAACCCTGTGCGACCACGGTGCTGCCGCCTGCGCCCAGTTCGGCATGGGTGAGCGTCCGGCTGCTGGTGCTCAACAGCTCACCTGCGAGGCGGTTGCGGGTCTCCTGCGTGCTCAAGCGACCCAGCAGCTGCGCGCGTGACGATTGGTCACGGTAGACCACCCGCTCGATGTTGGCGCTCGTTGTGGCGGTGTCACCGTCTGTGCGCACGGCCTGACCCGATGGCAGGCTGAGCACATTGACGTAGTCGGACACCGAGACATTCAGTCCAAGCGAATGGTTGCCCCAGGGCATCCAGACGTCCAGGCCCGTACTGGTCGAGGCATGTTTGCCGCGGCCGTCCAGCCAGGATTGGCGACGGCTGAGCACCCAGCGTTCGTTGAGGCCAAGTGGCGCGTCGGCCGTGAGGTTCAGAGAGAGCGCATCCTGCCCCGTGCTCTTCGAGCCCTGATTGTCGAAGGAGAGCTGTCCTCGCACCGCAGGGCGCTTCGCGTTGCGCAACACGACCACACTGCGGTCAGGCTGTGTGCCGGGTTCGATCTCCATCGTCGTGTTGTTCGAGCCCAGGCGATTGGCCTGCTCGATGCCTTGTTCGAGGTCGCGGAGGTTGAGGACTTCGCCAACCTCTGTCGGGAAGAGCCCCGTCAACCAGAGGCGAGAGCCGCCATCGCCCTCGATGCGGAAGGCCTCGATGCGCCCCTCGGCGACGTCCAGCACCAGCCGGCGACTGCCCAGTTCCTGTGCAGGGAGGTAGACCCGAGTGGTCACCATGCCTCGGCTCACGTAGGCCTGCGTCAGTTCGCCCATGAGGTGCTGGATGTCGGCTGCCTTGAGGCAGCGTCCTGCGTGCGAGGCCTGGATCTCCATCAGTGCTTGGCGACCCAGGTGGTCGGCGCCCCGCAAGGCGATCTCGTCGATGGGCCAGCAAGGGGCATGGGCCTGACCGGTGGCAGGTGGGAGCGGAGGCTGGCGCAGGTCGGCGCCTTGCACGGCTGACTCCGCGGGTTTGGCCTGATCCTGCAAGGCCTTGAGCCGCTCTTGCTGTTGCCTCTGGAGCAACTCGGACTGCCTTTCGATGGCACCCAGACCGCCAACCTGCGCCCAGACCTGTCCGCACAAAGTCAGCCCGCAGGCCCACCACACCGCGTGGCGACGCGCCTGGATGACCCATGTCTCACGGGGCGTTCCCGTTGCCTTCCAATCCAACATGCCTCAGCACTCCATTCACCATGACGCTGGGGGGCGCGCCAAAGCGTTGGAGTATCCAAATGCATCGTTGAATCAGCGTTGAATTTGCCCTTGAATTGGCAGTGCGCGCCACTTGCGGCCCCCTTGTTCAAGGGGTGTGCTGCGGGGGTGTTGGGTTTTTGCTCATCACTTGGGTGAACAGCGCCGAGGCCACATGCCCCGCCAGCCACCCTTTCAACGCAGGCAGCGGCGCTTGCACCCACCAGGCCGCGTCCACCATGGCGAACTGCCGCACGAAAGGCAGCAGGGCCATGTCGACCAGGGTGGGGTGCTCGCTCAGGAGTTGGGGTGTGTCGCGCAAGCGGGCGTCCAACGGGGCCAGCACGTCGGCCACGGCCTGGTCCCGCCAGGCCGACTGGGGCTGTGCCGGGTGCCGCTCGGGGTATTTCCAGGCGTCGAGCAGGCGCTTGAAGGGACCGTCGTTCTGGGCGATCAGGGCCTGGGCCTCTGGTGTGTCGGCGCCCTCCAGCCAGCCGTGTGGGTCGTGCTGCGCCAGGGCCCAGCGCATGATCGCCAGGCTCTGGTCGATCACCTCGCCACTGGGCAACTGCAGCACCGGCACCGTGCCCTTGGGCGAGATCGCGAGCATGGCCGCCGGCTTGGCCTTCAGCGCCACCTCTTCCTGTTGCACCACCACCCCTGAGGCTGCGATGGCCAGCCTCGCACGGATGGCGTAAGGGCAGCGGCGGAAGGTGTAGAGCAGGGGCGCGGTGGGCACGGTGGGCCCTTCAGCGCTGAAAGTGCCCGTCGCGGTCGATGATGGCGATGTCGACCAGGCTGGCCCCGGTGTGGTCCTTGGGGCTGTAAGCGACCTCCAGGCCGCCGAGGTCGAGACGCATGCCTTCCAGCGCCTGCCGCAGGCTCTCGCGCGTGGGGTTTTTGCCGGCCAGTCGCAGGCCTTCGACCAGCACACGGGCCGCGGCCATGCCTTCCAGCGTCGCCTGGCTGAGCACCATGCCGGGCAGGGGGGCGACCAGGGCTGCCGCCTCGCGCACGAAGGGGTGGCGGGTTTGCCTTTCGGAGGGGAAGACCTGCGTGACCACCACCCCGCGGGCCTGATCGCCCAGGGCCTTGACGAAACCGGCCGATGCGTTGTTGGACAGCGTGAAGGCCTGGGCGTGGCTGCCCGAGGCCCGCAGGGCATGGATGCCTTCGGCCACGTGGGCGGCCGAACCGATGAAGAGCACGGCCTGGGGATCGGCCTTGTTCAGGGCGGGCATCAGGCTGGCGAACTCGGGCTTGTCGCGCTTGTATTTCTGCCAGCTGACGGGCGTTTCGCCCTTGGCGCTCAGGGCCAGGATGGCGCCCTGCACGGCGTCTGCGCCAAAGCTGTCGTCGACCTGCACGATGGCCAGGCGGGTCATGCCGCTGAGGCCGATGTGCTCGACCACGCGGCGCGTTTCGCCCTGGTAGCTGCTGCGCACGTTGAAGACCCAGGGGTGCACGGGCTTGTGCAGGCTCATGGCGCCGCTGGACGGGCCGACCAGGGGCACGCCCTGGGCCTTGAGCAGGGGCAGCAGGGCCTCGTTGTGGGGCGTGCCGCGGGTCAGAAAGAGGGCGATCACGCCATCGTCGATCAGTTGGCGGGCCAAGGTCACGGTGCGCTCGGGCACGAAGCCATCGTCTACCGAGAGCAGCTCGATGCGCTGGCCGTGCACGCCACCCTTGCGGTTGACCGCGTCAAACACCAGGCGGGCGCCTTCGGTGGCCTCCTTGACCCCCGGGGCCACCGCCCCGGTGAAGCCCGCAGGCTGCCCGATGCGGATCTGGGCGGCGGCCCAGGCGGGCGCCAGGCCGATCAGGCCGGCGAGCAGGCAAGGCAGGAGGCGCCGTGCGCGAGGGCGCCGCGGCAGATCGGTCAGGCTGGGCTTCATGGGCGATGACGGAGGAGCGTGGCGCGCGGGCGTGAGGGCGCCCGGCAAGGGCCGGAATATAAGCTGCCACGGGCGCCGTGCCAGGGCAGGCATCCCCTGGGTTGTGGTGCCGCGTCAACGGCCGGCTGCCGCTTCCAGCATCTGGTGCACGTCGTGCGTCATCACGGCCAGGAAGAACAGCAGGCCCAGGTAGATGCCGCCGTAGGCCAGCCGGGTGCGGGGCGAGGCGGTGTAGTAGCCGGCGTGAGCCGGGTCGCCATGGCGGAAGCGCCAGGCCTGCATCACCTGGGGCGCGGCCAGCAGGGCGATGATCAGCAACAGCGGGCTGGGGTCGTTCCAGAACAGGCCCAGCAGAATGGGCACGCCCAGCAGCCACAGGCGTGGCGAGAGCACGGCCGTGATGCGCCCGCCATCCAGTGGCGACAGTGGGATCAGGTTGAACAGGTTCAGGAAGAAGCCGCTGTAGGCCACGGCCAGCAGCCACAGCGTGTCGGGCGCCATGTCACGGGCGTAAAAGTAGCAGGCCAGGGCACCCAGGCTGCCGAGCAGGGGGCCGCCCAGGCCCACATAGGCCTCGGTCTCGGCGTCGTGCGGCAGCTGCTTGAGCTCGATCCACGCGCCCAGGAAGGGGATGAAGGTGGGCAGGCCCACGGGCAGGCCGCGCTGGCGGGCCGCGATGTAGTGGCCCATTTCGTGCACGAAGAGCAGGCCGATGAAGCCCACGGCATAACGCCAGCCGAAGATGAAGGCATAGACCACCAGCGAGATCAGCATGGTCCCGCCCGAGAGCAGCACCTTGCTGAACTTGAGCCCGCCGAAGACCAGCAGGGCGATCTGCCAGAGTCGGCCCATGCTTCAGCCGCCCCAGACGACCTGGGAGGCGCCTTCGTTGTGGGTGACGCGGCCTTCGGCCACGCTCAGCTGGCCTTCGATGAACCAGCGCACGGCGCGCGGGTAGATCAGGTGCTCTTGCGGCAGGATGCGGGCGGCCAGGGCGTCGGCCGAATCACCGGGCAGCACGGGCACGGCGGCCTGGGCCACGATGGGACCGTGGTCGAGCTCGGCCGTGACGAAGTGCACGGTGGCGCCGGCCAGCTTGCAGCCGGCGTCGATGGCGCGCTGGTGGGTGTGCAGGCCGGGGAAGGCCGGCAGCAGCGAGGGGTGCACGTTCAGCATGCGGCCCTCGTAGCGGCGCACGAAGCCTTCGCTCAGGATGCGCATGAAACCGGCCAGCACGACCAGGTCGGGCTGGTGGGCGTCGATCAGGCGGGCGAGTTCGGCATCGAAGGCCTCGCGGCTGTCGAAGGCCTTGTGGTCGAGCGCGGCGGTGGGGATGCCCTGGGCCGCGGCCCAGGTGAGGCCGGCGGCGCTGGCCTTGTTGCTCAGCACGGCGGCCACGCGGGCGGGCCAGCCCTCGCGCGCGCAGGCCTGGACGATGGCCTCCATGTTGGAGCCTCGCCCGGAGATCAGGATGACGATGTTTTTCATGCGGCCTGAAGTGTAGGCCCATGGTGCGGTGCCTGCGCAAGCCGAGGTGGCACGAGGAACAATCCGCAGGCACGGCCCGGCGAGCATGACGCAGGCGGTGCGCCACCCTGCACCGTTGCCCATGTCGTCACGGCGTTGCCAAACAGGAGGGACATGGCTGCTTGCGTTTACACGGTGCTCTTGGGGGGATACGAGCGACTCAACGAGCAGCCTCTGGCAGCAAACTCGCGCTGGCCTTTCATCTGCCTGACGGATGACCCCTGCTTGGTCAGTCAGACGTGGCAGATCCGGCGGATCGACCCAGCGCTGCCCGGTGATCTGCCCAGGAGCCAGCGCGAGGCCAAGTTGCTGCCCCACCGTTACCTGTCGGAGTTCGATCGTTCCCTGTACATCGACAACAGCGTGATGCTGAAAGCCCTTCCCGAGGAAATCGACGCCCGTTGGGCAGGCTCCTCTGGCCTGCGGCTTTGTGAGCACAGCTTTCGCAAGACCGTGGCCGATGAGTGCGCCGAGGTGGTTCGGCTGCGTCGGGATGACCCGAGCCGGGTGATGGAGTGGCTGTGCCTCATGAGGCGTCTGCAGCCCCAGATGCTGTCGAGGCGGCCCATCTGGGGCGGCATGCTGTTGAGGGACCATCACCTTCCCCTTGTGCAGCGCGCCATGTCGAGGTGGTACGAACTGGTGCTTCGCTACTCGAGACGTGACCAGTTGTCGGCCTGGTGGGCCTTTGATGCCGTCGGGCTGAAACCGGACGTGCAGCGCATCGACAATCTCGATGCGTGGTCGCACAACTGGCCCGTGGTCGAGGCTCGCGACGAGCAATTGGCGAACTTCGACCCTCTTGACCTGCAATGGCCGCCGGATGACATCAGGGCACTGTTGGCCAAACTGGCCCGGCTTGAACGGGAAAACGCTCGCTTGACGACCCAGATCGAATGGCATCGGAAGCACCAGGCGCGCACCTGGTTCAGCGTCTCCAAACCCAAGATTTTGCGGTGACCTTGCGCCTGTGCTGCGACGGCCCGCGTCCTACAATCCCGCTTCCCTGCGCACTCCTTGCCTCCGCCCGCCATGACCCAACGCGTTCTCACCGGCATCACCACCTCCGGCATCCCCCACCTGGGCAACTATGTGGGCGCCATCCGGCCGGCCATCCAGGCCAGCCGCGAAGCCGGGGTCGAGAGCTTCTTCTTCCTGGCCGACTACCACGCGCTGATCAAGTGCGACGACCCGGACCGCATCGAGCGCTCGCGCCTGGCCATTGCCGCCACCTGGCTGGCCGCCGGCCTGGACACCAGCCGTGTCACCTTCTACCGCCAGAGCGACGTTCCTGAGACCAATGAGCTCAACTGGCTGCTGACCTGCGTGACGGCCAAGGGCCAGATGAACCGTGCCCACGCCTACAAGGCCTCGGTGGACGCCAACGTGGCCGCCGGTGAAGACCCGGATGCCGGCGTGACCATGGGCCTGTACTGCTACCCCATCCTGATGGCGGCCGACATCCTGCTGTTCAACGCGCACCGCGTGCCCGTGGGCCGCGATCAGATCCAGCACATCGAGATGGCGCGTGACGTGGCCCAGCGTTTCAACCACGTCTTCGGCAAGGGCCGCGAGTACTTCGTGCTGCCCGAGGCCGAGGTGGACGACAACGTGGCCGTGCTGCCCGGCCTCGACGGCCGCAAGATGAGCAAGAGCTACGACAACACCGTGCCCCTGTTCGAAGGCGGCAGCAAGGCCCTGAAAGAGGCCATCGCTCGCATCGTGACCGATTCGAAGCTGCCCGGCGAGCCCAAGGACCCCGAAGGCGCCCACCTGGTCACCCTGTTCGACGCCTTTGCCGACGAGTCCCAGCGTGCGGCCTTCCGCGCCGATTTGATCGGTGGCCTGGGCTGGGGTGAGGCCAAGCAGCGCCTGGTGAACCTGGTCGAAGACCACATTGGCCCCATGCGCGAGCGCTACGAGGCCCTGATCGCCCACCCGGAGCAGATCGAAGAGACCCTGCAGGCTGGTGCCGCCAAGGCCCGCGCCATCGCCACACCTTTTGTGAACGAGTTGCGCCAGGCCGTGGGCCTGCGTCGCATGGTGGCCCTGCGCGCCCCCGCCCAGGCCGAGGCCAGCGAGGCCAAGGCGGCCGTGCCCGTCTTCAAGCAGTACCGCGAGGCCGATGGCCAGTTCTACTTCAAGCTGGCCGCGCACGACGGCCGCCTGCTGCTGCAGAGCCAGGCCTTTGCCGATGGCCGTGCCGCCGGAGGCTGGGTCAAGCGCTTCAAGACCGAAGGGGCTGCTGCCTTGAGCGAGGCCCTGGCGGGCCCGGTGGCCCTGGCCGATGGTGTGGCGCAGGCCGAGGTCGAGGCGGCCCTGGCGGCGCTGCTGGCGTCGCTGGCCGACGCCGCCTGAGCGGCGGCGCCCCCTCCGCCTCGTCCGCAGCAGACACCATGCCCGGCATCCACATCACCGACATCGAGGCCGCCATCAACTGGTGGCGCGAACGCGAGCCCTCGACCACCGAGGGCCTGGGCCTGTGTGAGCCCCTGCGCGCCCTGGCCGAGGTCTACGCCCTGCTGGTCTATTTCAAAGAGACCCAGTGCGACGAGGACACCATGCCGCGCGCCGCCCGCGAGGCCTGGCTGGCCTGGTACGACACCACGCCCGACACGCCCTGCATCGCCATCTGCTCCACCAGCCAGGGTGACGACCTGTGCAAGGGCTGTGGCCGCACCTTTGACGAGGTGCAGCTCTGGCCCGAGATGACGCCCGCCGAAAAGCGCGGCACCTGGCGCCGCATCACGCTCGAGGCCAGCGCGTGGCGCTTCAACCGCTACGCCGAACGCGCCCGGGAGGGCGTGACGCCGCCCGCGCCGCCGGTGGGCTGAGCCCATCGGCCAGGGCCGGGGCCCTGCATCCCGCGCCGCCAAGGCCGCCATTCGCGCCCACCGAGGCGCGTTTCGTCGCGCGCCCCTGGTGACGCGTCGCCTGGCCCGCCACCATGGGCCCATGGACACCTCACCCTACCTCCTCCTCAAGACCCTGCACCTCGTCGGCGTGGTGCTCTTTCTGGGCAACATCGTCGTCACCGGCTGGTGGAAGGTCATGGCCGACCGCACCCGCCACCCACAGATCGTGGCCTTTGCCCAGCGCCAGGTCACGCTGACCGACTGGGTGTTCACGGCCGGAGGCGCCACGCTGCTGGCCATCGGCGGCCTGGGCAACGCCCACCTGCATGGGCTGGACCACCAGCACGTGCGCTGGCTGGCCTGGGGCTACTGGAGCTTCATGGTCTCCGGGGTGCTGTGGGTGGCCGTGCTGATCCCGGTGCAGGTGCAACAGGCCCGCCTGGCCCGCGCCTTCGCGGACGGCGACCCCATCCCCGAACGTTATTGGCAACTCGGCCGCATCTGGATGACCGTGGGCAGCGTCGCCACCGTGATCCCTTTTACCGCCATCTGGTGGATGGTGGTCAAGCCGGTGGCCTGAGCGCCGCTGCGAGAGATGTCCCGCTGTCACCCCGCAACCTGCAACCTGCAACCCGAGAGGACCTTGTCATGTCGAACGCCACCCTGTCTGCCGACACCGCCACCCTGGACGAACTCGCCCGCCGCCATGCCGCCCGCAAGGCCAGTGTGCTGACCCACGCCAGCGTGTACGTGCTGGTCAATGCCATGCTGATCGCCTGGGCGCTCTGGCGCGGCCGCCCTGTGCACCCGGGCCCCTTGCTGGGCTGGGGGCTGGGCCTGGGCATCCACGCCCTGGTGGTCTGGCCCCGCCTGGGCGACCGCTTCATGCGCCAGCTGGTCGAGCGCGAGCGCCGCGCCCTGGAGCGCGAGGCCGCGGGTCGCTGAGGCCCCGGCCTGCGGCGATACTGTCCCGATGTCGACGAGCCCGATCACCCCGCCCCCCCACGCCATCGACCGCCTGCTGGCGTCACGCTGGGTCCGCCACGGGCTCATGGTGCTGGCGTTCAACAGCGTGATGTCGGTGCTGATGGCGCTGCAGTCCGGCAAGCCCTGGTCGCTGGTCTGGGTGCACGCACAGTGCATCGGCCTGACGATCTGGCTGCTGGTCGAGCCGCTGGCGACCTGGCTGGACCGGCGCGGCGTGTCATCTCGTGCCCTGTGGCTGCTGCTGGTGCCGGCCTGCGTGGTGGTGGGATACCTGCTGGGTCACAGCCTGGCCGATGTGTTGCTCGGTCGGCCGGGCTGGCAGCTGCGCAAGGGAGTGGGGCCCGAGTGGCTCAAGGAAGGCTCGCTGAGCCTGATGGCCGGGGTGAGCGCCACGGCCTTCTTCTTTTTTCGCCACCGCCTGGCCCACATCCGCGCCGAGGCCGAAGCCGCCCGCCGCCTGGCCGCCGAAAGCCAGCTGCGCCTGCTGCAGGCCCAGCTGGAGCCTCACATGCTTTTCAACACCCTGGCCAACCTGCGCGCCCTGATCGGCCTGGACGCCACCCAGGCCCAGGCCATGCTCGACAGCCTGATCGCCTTCCTGCGTGCCACCCTCAGCGCCAGCCGCCAGAGCGCCCACCCGCTGGCCGACGAGTTCGCCCGCCTGGCCGATTACCTGGCCCTGATGCAGGTGCGCATGGGCCCGCGCCTGCAGACCCGGCTGGACCTGCCCGAGGCCCTGCGCGACTGGCCCGTGCCGCCACTGCTGCTGCAGCCTCTGGTGGAGAACGCCATCCGCCATGGCCTGGAGCCCAAGCGCGAAGGCGGCATGCTGAGCGTGTGCGCCACCCTGGACGGCGAACGCCTGTGCCTCACGGTGCGCGATACCGGCCTGGGGCTGGTGAAGGCGGTGCAGGATGGGCACACGGGTGGCCCTTCGGCGCTCACCGGCACCGGCACCGGCACCGGCTTTGGCCTCACGCAGGTGCGCGAGCGCCTGGCCACCACCTGGGGCGAGCAGGCCACGTTCACACTGGTGCCCGCGGCCGAAGGCGGCACCGTGGCCACACTCCGGCTGCCTCGCCTGCCCGCTGGCACCGGCTCCTGACAAGCTGAATGAATGCCGCCCCTCTGCGCGACCCCTCCCATGCACGCCACCGCCCTCATCGCCGAAGACGAACCCTTGTTGGGCCAGGCCCTGCGGCAGGAGCTCGCCCGCTGCTGGCCTGAACTCGAAGTCCTGGCCCTGGTGGGCGATGGCGATGCGGCGGTGGCCGAGGCCCTGCAGCGTCGCCCGCAGATCGTTTTCCTCGACATCCGCATGCCCGGCCTCGATGGCCTGCAGGCCGCCCAGGCCCTGAGCGAAGACTGGCCGGACGATGGCCCGCCCTTGCCCCTGATCGTGTTCGTCACCGCTTACGACCAGCACGCCGTGGCCGCCTTCGAACAAGCCGCCATCGACTACGTGCTCAAGCCCGCCCAGCCCGAGCGTTTGCAGCGCACGTGTGAGCGCCTGCAGGCGGCACTGTCGAGGCAAGCCGCTGTGGCGGCCGCCGCATCCGCATCGGTCTCTGTATCCGCACGCCCGCAGGGCTCAGGCGAAGCCGAGGCCCTGATGCGCCAACTCCACGCCCTGCTGGCCCACAGCGCCGCCCACTCTGGCCACGCTGACCGCGCGACGCCCGCCGCCACCGAGCCCCCCCTCACCGTGCTCCAGGCCAGCGTCGGCAGCACCATCCACCTGGTGCCCGTGGCCGAGGTGCTGTGCCTCGAGGCTGCCGACAAGTACGTGCGCGTGCTCACGGCCAGCGCAGAGCACCTGCTGCGCACCTCGCTCAAGGAGCTGATGCCGCGCCTGCCGCCCGGCGTGTTCTGGCAGGTGCACCGCGGCACCCTGGTTCGGGCGGAGGCCATCCGCACCGTGCGCCGCGAAGACAACGGCCGCTGCACCCTGAGCCTGCAGGGCCGCGCTGAGCCCGTCGGGGTCAGCCGGCTCTATGCGCACCTCTTCAAAGGCATGTGAGCCGGTCGGGCATGGGCCTCGATAGAATCCCTGCATGAACGCCCCGACCGACGACACCAACGCTCCCTCCAAACCCAGCAACTTCCTGCGCGGCATCATCGACCGCGACCTGGAACAGGGCACCTATGCCAGCCGCCGCTGGGCCGGCAGCCCGGGCGACGCCGCCCACCACGCCGCCGGTGAACCCGATCCCGCCCGGATCCGCACCCGTTTTCCGCCCGAGCCCAACGGCTACCTGCACGTCGGTCACGCCAAGAGCATCTGCCTGAACTTCGGCCTGGCGCGCGACTACGGTGGCGTCTGCCACATGCGCTTTGACGACACCAACCCCGAGAAGGAAGAGAAGGAGTACGTCGACTCCATCCTCGACGCGGTGACCTGGTTGGGCTTTGGCTGGGATTCGGCCTACAACGGCAAGACCGAAAGCCACCTCTACTACGCCAGCGACTACTTCGACTTCATGTACCGCGCTGCCGAGGCCCTGATCTCGGCCGGCCTGGCCTACGTGGACGAGCAGACGCCCGAGGAGATGCGCGCCAACCGTGGCGACTTCTCCACCCCCGGCAAGGACAGCCCTTTCCGCACCCGCACACCGGACGAGAACCTGGCGCGCTTCCGCGAGATGCGCGATGGCAAGCTGGCCGATGGTGCCGCCGTGCTGCGCGCGAAGATCGACATGGCCTCGCCCAACATCAACCTGCGCGACCCGGCCATCTACCGCATCCGCCGTGCGACCCACCACAACACGGGCGACACCTGGTGCATCTACCCGATGTACACCTTCGCCCACCCCATCGAAGATGCACTGGAGCAGATCACCCACTCCATCTGCACCCTCGAATTCGAAGACCAGCGGCCCTTCTACGACTGGCTGCTCGACAACCTGGCCACGCTGGGCCTGCTGCAGCAGCCCGTGCCACGTCAGTACGAGTTCGCCCGTCTGAACCTCACCTATGTGATCACCAGCAAGCGCAAGCTGCGCCAGCTGATCGACGAGAAGGTGGTCGAGGGCTGGGACGACCCGCGCATGCCCACCATCGTCGGCCTGCGCCGCCGTGGCTACACGCCCGAGGCCATCCAGCTGTTCGCCGAACGCATTGGCGTGACCAAGTCCGATTCCTGGATCGACTACAGCACCCTCGATGGCTGCCTGCGCGAGGACCTCGAGAACAAGGCCCACCGCGGCATGGCCGTGCTAGACCCGGTCAAGCTGGTGCTGACCAACTG
>NZ_JAIZVX010000145.1 GCF_021768455.1 Aquabacterium sp.
TTCGTGCCCTGGTTTCGCTCCGTGGCACCGCACATCCACGCGCACCGCGGCAAGACCTTCGTGGTGGGGCTCTCCGGCGAGCTGGTGGCCGCCGGCAAGCTGGAAAGCTTTGTGCAGGACCTGGCGCTGATGCAGGCCATGGGCATCCGCATCGTGCTGGCCCATGGCTTTCGCCCCCAGCTCGAAGAACAGCTGCGCGCCAAAGGGCAGGTCTCGAAGTTCAGCCACGGCATGCGCATCACCGACGCGGTTGCACTCGACTGCGCCCAGGAAGCCGCGGGCCAACTGCGTTACGAAATCGAAGCGGCGTTTTCGCTGGGGTTGCCGAACACGCCCATGGCGGGCGCCTCGGTCAGCGTGATCTCGGGCAACTTCGTGACGGCCCGCCCGGTCGGCATCGTCGACGGGGTCGACTTCATGCACACCGGCCTGGTCCGCAAGATCGACGCGATGGCCGTGCGCCGCGCCATCGACACCGGCGCCATGGTGATGCTCTCGCCCTTTGGCTTCTCGCACACCGGCGAGGCCTTCAACCTGAGCATGGAAGACGTGGCCACCAGTGCCGCGATCGCCCTGCAGGCCGACAAGCTCATCTTCGTGACCGAGGTGCGCGGCATCCTGCAAAGCATCGTGCAGGACCCCAGCCAGGCCGCCGCCCTGGAGGCCAAGCAGCACGACCCCGACGAGGAAGTGGACAAAGAACTGGCCCTGCTGGACGCCAAGCGCCTGCTGGCCGCCCTGCCCAACCCGCTGCAGCCCACCGACACCGGCTTTTACCTGCAGCATGCGGTCAAGGCCAGCGAAGGGGGCGTCGAGCGTGTGCACATCATCCCGTACAAGGTCGATGGCGCCTTGCTGATGGAGGTGTTCACGCACGATGGCGTGGGCACCATGATCGTCGATGAAAAGCTCGAGAGCCTGCGCGAAGCCAGCCCCGACGACGTGGGCGGCATCCTGCAACTGATCGAGCCCTTCGAGCAGGACGGCACCCTGGTCAAACGCAGCCGCACCGAGATCGAACGCGATGTGGCGCAGTACACCGTGATCGAGCACGACGGCGTGATCTTCGGTTGCGCGGCGCTCTACCCCTTCCCTGAAGCCAGCACCGCCGAGATGGCCGCGCTCACCATCTCGCCCAGCGTGCAGGGCCAGGGCGACGGCGAACGCATCCTCAAGCGAATCGAGCAACGCGCTCGGGCAATGGGCCTGTCGACACTGTTTGTTTTGACAACCCGTACCATGCACTGGTTCATCAAGCGCGGTTTTGCGCAGGTCGACCCCGACTGGCTGCCCGAAGCCCGCAAGCGCAGCTACAAGTGGGACCGGCGCTCGCAAGTGCTGGTCAAGCACCTCAAGTGATCTGATTTTTTTCTCTGGACGACAACCATGGCACGCACCATCCAATGCAAGCACCTCAACAAGGAAGCCGATGGCCTCGACTTCGCGCCCTACCCCGGCGAGTTGGGCAAGCGCATCTACAACGAGATCAGCAAGGAAGCCTGGCAGCTGTGGCTCAAGCACCAGACCATGCTGGTCAATGAAAACCGCCTGAACCTGGCCGACGCCCGCGCTCGCCAGTACCTGGCCCGCCAGATGGAGCAGTTCTTCTTTGGCGCCGGCGCCGAGCAGGTGCAGGGTTACGTGCCGCCTGCGGCCTGAGGCGCCCACCGCAAGGCCATGCACATGGCCGGAACGACAAAGCCGACCCGAGGGTCGGCTTTTTCTTGGCTGACGGTGATTCGCAGCGTCACAGCGCGTTGAGCGGCACTTTCAGGTAACGCACGCCATTGTCTTCAGGGGGCGGCAACTCGCCCGCCCGCACGTTCACCTGGATGGATGGCAGGATGAGCGTGGGCATGTCGAGCGTGGCATCCCGCGCGCGGCGCATGGCCACGAAGGCGGCTTCGCTCACCCCGTCGTGCACGTGGATGTTGTGGGCGCGCTGCTCGGCGACGGTGCTGACCCAGGCGGGCGCGCGGCCCGCAGGCGGGTAGTCGTGGCACATGAAGAGCGGGGTCTCGGGCGGCAGGGCCAGCAGGCGCTGGACGGAACGGTACAGCTGCGCCGCATCGCCACCGGGGAAATCGGCACGGGCCGAGCCCACATCGGGCATGAAGAGGGTGTCGCCCACGAACACCGCGCCATCAACCTGGTAAGCCATGTCGGCGGGCGTGTGCCCTGGCACCAGCATGGCCGTGGCCTGCAGGCTGCCGATCTGGAAGACCTCGCCATCGTCAAACAGGTGGTCGAACTGGCGGCCATCGGGCAGGAAGTCGCGCTCCAGGTTGAAGAGCGCCTTGAAGGTCTTTTGCACCTGCTGGATGGCCCGGCCGATGGCGACCCGGGCGCCGGTCTGCTGCCGGAGCCAGGCGGCGGCCGAAAGGTGATCGGCATGGGCGTGGGTCTCGAGGATCCAGGCCACGCTCAGGTCCTGCTCGCGCACCCGGGTGAGGATGCGTTCGGCCGACGTGGTGTGCGTGCGGCCGGACCTGGGGTCGTAATCGAGGACCGGATCGACGATGGCCGCCTGGCGGGTGGCCGGGTCCAGCACGAGGTAGCTGACCGTCCAGGTGGCGGGATCAAAAAAGGCTTCGACCTGGCTGTGCGCAAGGTGGTGGAGGGTCATGGTGGCTCCTGCTGGGTGGGGCATCCGTGGATGCATCAATCAATCTGTTGACACATAATATGTATTTTTATAAAGTGTTGTCAACGCCTGTACCCCTTCGCTTCACACGATGACCGACGACCGCGCAGCCCCCTCCGCCGCCGAAGCGCCGCACCCGCCCCTCGACATCGCCGTCCTGCAGGCCGCAGCCGGCGAGGCCGTGGGCATGCTCAAGCTGCTGGCCAACCCGGACCGCCTCCTGCTGCTGTGCCAGCTCACCCAGGGCGAGCAGTGCGTCAGCGATCTGGAAAACCGCCTGGGCATCCGCCAGCCCACGCTTTCGCAGCAACTGGGCGTGCTGCGCCAGGAAGGCCTGGTGCAGACCCGGCGCGAGGGCAAACACATCTTCTACCGCGTCTGCAACGACAGGGCGCTGACCATCCTGCAGCTGCTCTACCAGCTCTACTGCCCCCCTGCGATGCAGGCCAGCCCCCTCCAGCCCTGAGCGAAGGACGACACCATGCACATCGATTGGCCTGCTTTCACCCCATGGGCCGCCCTGGCCGGCGGCGCCCTGATCGGCCTTGCGGCCGTGGGACTGGCGCTGTTGAATGGCCGCATCGCCGGCATCAGCGGCATCGTGGGGGGGCTGCTTCGCCCCGTGAAAGGCGACACCGCCTGGCGCGCAGCCTTCCTGATCGGCCTGCTGGGATCGTCCTGGGTCTACACGCTGTGGGCGCCGCTGCCCGCCGTGCAGGTGCAAGCGTCGGACGCCATGCTGGTGTTGGCCGGCCTGATCGTGGGCGTGGGCACGCGCTATGGCGCAGGCTGCACCAGCGGTCACGGTGTGTGCGGGCTTTCACGCCTGTCGCCGCGCTCGCTGGCGGCCACGCTGGCCTTCATGGCCACCGGGTTTCTGACCGTGGGGCTGCTGCGCCACGCCCTGCCCTTCTGAGCCCACAGCTGGTTCCACACAGGAGATCTCCCATGCGCCCCGCCTCGCTTCTCAGCGCCCTGATCGCCGGACTGGTGTTCGGCATCGGCCTCATCGTCTCCGGCATGGCCAACCCGGCCAAGGTGCTGGGCTTCCTGGACCTCGCCGGGGCCTGGGACCCTTCGCTCGCGCTGGTCATGGCCGGTGCCATCGCCGTGGGCCTCTTGGGCTTTCGGCTCGCCAAAGGCCGCAGCACTTCGCTGCTGGGTGAGCCCATGAAGCTCCCCACCGCCACCCGCATCGACCGTCGCCTGGTGCTGGGCAGCCTGGCCTTTGGCGTGGGCTGGGGCCTGGCGGGCTACTGCCCTGGCCCGGCCCTGGTCGCGCTGGGCAGCGGCCAGCGCCCGGCCCTGCTCTTTGTGGCCGCAATGCTGTTTGGCATGGGGCTGTTCGACTGGCTGGAGCGTCGCGCATGAGCACCTTCCTGCAAGCCGATCTGCTGGTCTGGCTGGCGGCCGCGGCCACCGTGGGCCTGGTCGCGGCCTACGAAGGGGTGCAGCGGCAACGCCACCGAGGCGAGCCGCGCAGGCTCGCCCGCGCGGCCCACGCCCAGTTGCGCGAAGACTGGCTGCGTGCGGCCAGCCGGCATCCGGGCTCCGAAGTCACCGGGGTGCAGACCCTGCGCAACGCCATGATGGCGGCCACCCTCACGGCCTCCACCGCGGTGCTGGGCCTGATGGGCACGGTCACGCTCTCGGCCGCCTCGCTGCACAACACCTTCGGCAGCCCGGGCGTGGCCTGGCCTTCGCTCACGCCGCGGCTGCTGCTCGAACTGGCGCTGATGGCCACGCTCTTCGCCGCCCTGGCCTGTTCGGTGATGGCCATGCGCTACTTCAACCATGTGGGCTTCGTCAGCGCCATGCCCGTGGGCTCGCCCGAGCGCGAGCGCTGGCAGGACACCGCCGTGGCCCATGTGCGCCAGGGTGGCCTGCTCTACGGCTGGGGTCTGCGGGCCTTGCTGATGGTGGTGCCCCTGGTGGCCTCCATCGTGCACCCGCTGTTCGGGCCGCTGGCCTCGCTGGGCCTGATCTGGGTGCTGAGCCAGATGGACAAAGTGCCCGCCTGATCACTCAGACGGGCACCTTGCCGGGGCTCGAAGCGAGGCCGGTCAGGCCGCTGGCATGAGGAAGTCGCGGCTGATGCCATAGCCCAGGTCGCCCACGCGGTCGAGGAACTGCGTGAGGTAGGCGTGCAGGCCGGTGGCCGTGATCTCGTCGATCGTGCTGAATTGCAGGTCGGCGCGCAGGCGGCCGGCACGGCGCAGGGTTTCGTGGCTGTGGTCGTTGGCCACGGCGCGCAGGTTGCTCACGACCTCGTCCATGCAGTGCACCAGCGAGCGCGGCATCTCGGCACGCAAGATGAGCAGTTCGGCCACCTTTTCCGGGCGGATCACGTTGCGGTAGACCTTTCGATAGACCTCAAAGGCCGAAACCGAACGCAACACGGCCGACCAGTGGTAGAAGTCGACTTCCTTGCCTTCGTTGCCAGCCCCCGAGCCAAAGAACTCGGTGTTGCGTGCGTGGAACTTCACGTCCAGCAGGCGGGCCGTGTTGTCGGCGCGCTCCAGGAAGGTGCCGATGCGCAGGAAATGCAAGGCCTCGTCCTGCAACATGGTGCCCACGGTCACGCCACGCGAGAGGTGCGAGCGGAACTTCACCCACTCGAAAACCTCGGCAGGATCGCGTTCCAGCAGGCCGTCTTTCAGCAAGCGGTTGAATTCCAGCCATGTCTGGTTGGTGGTTTCCCAGACCTCGGTGGTCAGGGCACCGCGCACGGCCCGGGCGTTTTCACGCGCGGCACGCAGGCAACTCAGGATGCTGGAGGGGTTGGCCGCGTCGCTCACCATGTAGGCCATGAGCTTGGCGGGCGAGATCTCGCCGTGCTTTTTCTGGAAGTCCTGGCTCAGTTCGCTGATGCTCAGCAGGCCTTTCCAGCCATTGAGCGCGGCTTCCTGCGACTGCGGCAGCAGCGAGGTCTGGTAGTTCACGTCGAGCAGGCGAGCCGTGTTCTCGGCCCGTTCCATGTAACGGGCCATCCAGAAGAGGTGGTCAGCGGTGCGCGACAGCATGGGCTTTATCTCCGTAAGCGGGGCTGCTTGGCGAATCGCCCCGGTGTCAGTCTCGATCAGGTGGGAGGGCAGGTGTTGTTCGATGCGTTCATTGAGCATGGGTGACCTCCGTGAGTGTTTGATCGTGGGCGCTCAGGTCTCCAGGACCCAGGTGTCTTTCGTGCCGCCGCCTTGCGAGCTGTTGACCACCAGCGAGCCTTCCTTCAGGGCCACGCGGGTCAGGCCGCCCGGCACCATGCGCACTTCCTTGCCGGAGAGCACGAAGGGGCGCAGGTCGATGTGGCGCGGTGCGATGCCGCTGTCCACAAAGGTCGGGCAGGTCGAGAGCGAGAGCGTGGGCTGGGCGATGTAGTTGCTGGGGTTGGCCAGCAGCGCCTTGCGGAAATCTTCGACCTCGGCCTTGGTCGAGGCCGGCCCCACCAGCATGCCGTAGCCACCGGCGCCGTGCACTTCCTTGACCACCAGATCGGCCAGGTTGTCGAGCGTGTACTTGAGGTCGTCCTTCTCGCGGCACACGTAAGTGGGCACGTTTTGCAGGATCGGTTTTTCGCCCAGGTAGAACTCGATCATCTTGGGCACATAGGGGTAGATCGACTTGTCGTCGGCGATGCCGGTGCCAAAGGCGTTGGCCAGGGTGACGTTGCCGGCGCGGTAGGCGCGCAGCAGGCCGGCCACACCCAGGGTCGAGTCCTTGCGGAAGACTTCCGGGTCCATGAAGTCGTCGTCAAGGCGGCGGTAGATGACGTCGACGCGCTGCGGACCACGGGTGGTGCGCATGTAGACGAAGTCGTCCTTCACGAACAGGTCCTGGCCCTGCACCAGCTCGATGCCCATCTGCTGCGCCAGGAAGGCGTGCTCGAAGTAGGCCGAGTTGTACTGACCGGGCGTGAGCACCACGGCCGTGGGCTCGTTGACGTTGGCCGGAGCCATGCCGCGCAGGGTGTCGAGCAGCAGGTCGGGGTAGTGGGCCACGGGGGCCACGCGGTGCTCGGCGAACAGCTCGGGGAAGAGTCGCATCGACATCTTGCGGTCTTCGAGCATGTAGCTCACGCCCGAGGGCACGCGCAGGTTGTCTTCCAGCACGTAGTAGGTGCCGCTGCCATCGGGGTTGCAGGCGCGGACCATGTCGATGCCGGCAATGATCGAGTAGATGCCGCCGGGCACCTTGAGGTCGACCATTTCCTTGCGGAACTGCGCGTTGTTCAGGATGGGCTCGGCCGGGATGATGCCCGCCTTGAGGATTTCCTGACCGTGGTAGACGTCTTCCAGGAAGCGATTGAGCGCGGTGACGCGTTGCTTCAGGCCCTTCTCCATCTCCTTCCACTCGTGGCTGGGGATGATGCGGGGGATGAGGTCGAAAGGAATGAGGCGCTCGGTGCCGGAGCCGTCTTCGTCCTTGTCGCCATAGACGGCAAAGGTGATGCCGACGCGACGGAAGATCATTTCGGCTTCGGCCCTGCGGGAGCGCATGAGCTCCTGGGGCTGTCGACTCAGCCAGCGCTGGTAAGCCTGGTAATGGTCGCGGACGTCCTCGCCGGACGCGTGCATTTCGTCAAAGAATCTCATCGTCTGATCCCCCTGTGGGGCGTTCCTTGGAAAGCTGCTTCACACCTGCTAATGCATGGAGTGTGCCAGCCTGCCCAGACGCTTGGATGACGAAGCACAAGTTTCGGGCGTGGCGTCATCCCGACGCCACAAGCCCGTGCATCACGCTCCTGTTTTGGTGCGAAGCGAGGGTTCAACCGCCTTGTCGTCCAGCGATCGGGTGGTCACACGCACCAACAAGGTGTGCTCACCACCGCCTCGGATCACGCCGCGCAGGGGGGTGACATCACCGAAATCACGGCCATGGGCCACACGGACGTGCATGGTCGAGGGCACGCAGTCGTTGGTGGGGTCCAGGTCGAGCCAGTCATCGGCCAGGGCCTGCCCCAGGCCCGGCACCCAGACGCTGACCCAGGCGTGGGAGGCATCGGCACCAACCAGGGGCGCCTGCCCCGGTGGCGGGCGGGTGAGCAGGTAGCCACTCACGTAGCGCCCGGCCAGGCCCCAGGCGCGCAGGCAGCCCAACATGAGGTGGGCGAAGTCCTGGCAGACGCCTTTGCGCTGGTCAAAGACGTCGAGGATGGGCGTGGAGATGTCGGTGGAGGCGGGGGCGTAATCGAAGTCGGTGTAGATGCGGTGCATCAGCTCGATGGCGGCCTCGGCCAAGGGGCGATCGTCCTGCAGGGACTGGCTGGCGTAGTCGCGCAACTCGGCATGCAGGGGCACATAGGGCGAGGTGTAGAGGTACTCGCTGGCGGGCTCGAAGGGCGCGCGGGCGCGGTAGGCCAGGCGCTCCTTGACCTCGCCGCAGGTGACGCCGGCATCGGGCTGCAGGCCCAGGTAGCGATCGGCCACCCTGACCTCGCTGCGGGCCACGACCTTGAGCTCGGTGTGGGGCGCATGCAGGGCGAAGTAGGCTCGGCTGTTGCCGTGGTTGTCGCGGCGCATGCTGTGCTGCGAGGGCACGGGGCTGACGCCCATCTCGAACACGTCCAGCAATTGGCCCGCATCGGCCAGTGGCCGCAGGCAGGCGATGTGCTGGGCATGCTCCACCGGGTAGGCGTAGTCGTAGAGCGTTTCGTGCTCGACGGACAGGCGCGCCCAGGTGGTGGGCGCTTCGGGCGTGTCCGCCGATTCAGGCAAGGGCGTGCTCATGCGCTCACCATGGAGTCGGTCGGTTCGGCATGGGCGAAGTATCGCCTGCCCACCTCGTCGGAGAGGCGCCAGCCCGCATCGATCAGGCGGTTGAGCAAGGCCAGCACGCGCTCGTGGCCCAGGGCCGGATCGCAGAGTTCGCCCAGGGAGGCACCCACGCCTTCGTGCGGCAGCAGCGAAAGCAGGTCGCCAGAGCGGTCGCTGCGGTCGGGCAGCTTGCCCAGCTCGGTGCGCAGGCGGCGCAGCACGCAGGCCAGGGCGCGGGGGTTGGTTTCGTCGAGCACCAGCAAGGCGAGCAAGGCAGGCTTCTCGAGCCGGCGCTGGAAGCGGGCGCGGAAGGTGATGGTGCTGTCGAACAGGGCCAGGATCTGATCGAAGCCCTGGGCGTGGTTCAGCGCGTCGTGCTCCCAGAAGGCCTTGAGGAAGCCGGCGTAGGCGGTGAGGCGCTCGATGAGGCGGCCCACGGTGAGCAGGCGCCAGCCGGGGTCGCGGGTCATGCGGTCGGTCTGCCCCCCGGTGACGGCCGAGAGCTGCATGCCCAGGTGCTCGAGGGCTTCGTGGGCCAGGGCCAGGCCCTTGGGACCACCGTGGCGCAGGCTGGCGGGCAGTTCGGCACCCTCTTCCGGTTCGACCGGGATGGTCTGCTTCAGGCGCGCCTGGAAGTCGCCCCCCAGTGCGCGCAGCAGGCGGGCGTGTTCGGGGGAGAAGCGGTCGCGCAGCACCTGGGAGGAGCGCTCCAGCGCCCCGAGGTTGAAGGCCAGGCTGTAGGCGCCCTGCTTGGCGGTCGGGTCGGCCAGGGCCTCGAGGGCGGCGCGTTCGAACACGCGGGGGGATTTTTTCAGGGGTGGCGTGCCGGCAGGCACCAGGCCATTGAGCTTGGCCAGGGCAGAGAGGGCATCGAGCACCGGATCGACGGGTTCGTCATCACCGTTTTGCAGGCTGATGAGGCTTTGCACCAGGCGGAGCTGGATCTCGCTGCGCTCGGTGTAGCGGCCCAGCCAGAACAGGTTCTCGCCCGTTCGGCTGGCGATCGGTCGCTGGCGGGCCACGAGCTCGTCCAGCGGCACCGCGGAGGGCAGCATGGAGAAGGTGTCCACCGTGCCGGAGGTCATGACCCAGGCGTCGAGGCTGGAGCCGCCGAGCTGCATGGAGACGGGGCCGGCGTCCCGCGTGGCGATGCGGGTCATGCCACCGGGCAGCACCTGCCAGCCGCCCTCGCCATCGGCCAGGGCGTAGACGCGCAGGGAGGCGCCGCG
Source organism: Aquabacterium sp. (assembly GCF_021768455.1). Classification (GTDB taxonomy): domain Bacteria; phylum Pseudomonadota; class Gammaproteobacteria; order Burkholderiales; family Burkholderiaceae_C; genus Aquabacterium. The sequence continues at coordinate 9,624 of NZ_JAIZVX010000145.1, forward strand.
CATGTGCAGCTTGTCGCCAGCCCAGACGGGCGCCTGGGCGTAGGGCACGAAGGTCTGCACCGTGTAGGCGGCCGGGTCGTGGTCGATGCGGTCGAGCCAGCCCTTGAGCGCCGCGGACGTGAGCGTCTGGCCGATGACGGCATCGAAGCTCTGACGCAGGCGGGGCGAGCCGAAGCCCGGTGTGCCGGCATAGGGGTAACTGGGGCGGATGACCTGCTCGTCGAGTTCGGGTCGCACCGAATCCCAGGCGGCCCGCTCGCCGCACCACCAAGTGTGCAGCGAGGGCAAGGCCAGTTCTTCGCCCATCAGGTGGCGCGAGAGCGCCGGCAGGAAACCGTGCACCGCGGGCGATTCAAGGAAGCCCGTGCCCAGGGCGTTCGCCAGGGCCACGTTGCCGGCACGCACCGCCTGCATCAGGCCCGGCACACCCAGGGTGGAATCGGAGCGCAGCTCAAGCGGGTCGCAGTAGTCGTCATCGAGGCGGCGCAGCAGGCCGTGGATGGGCTCCAGGCCCTGCACGGTCTTGAGGTAGAGCGCCTCGTCACGCACGATGAGGTCGCCCCCCTCCACCAGGGGCAGGCCCAGGTAGCGGGCCAGGTAGGCGTGCTCGAAATAGGTTTCGTTGTACGGGCCCGGCGTGAGCAGGGCCAGGCGCGGCGTGCCACCCTGGGCGCAGGGCGCGGCCAGCTTGGTGAGGGTGTCGACCAGGCGGCGGTAACCGCTGGCGAGGTGCTGCACATTGAGGCCACGGTAGGCCTCGGGAAAGAGCCGCGAGGTGATCAGGCGGTTCTGCATGACGTAGCCCAGGCCGGAGGGGGCCTGGGTGCGCTGCGAAACCACCCACCAGGCGCCATCGGGGCCACGCACGAGGTCGAAGGCGACCACGTGCAGGTAGACGCCGCCCACGGGCTTCACGCCCTGCAGGCCGCGCACGTATCCGGGGTGCCCCAGCACCAGCGCCGAGGGCAGCAGCGCCTTTTTCAGGCAGGTCTGCTCGCCATAGGCGTCTTCCAGGATGCGGTTGAGCAGGGTGGCGCGCTGGGCCACGCCTTTTTCGAGGGCGGCCCAGTCGTCGGGCGCGATCAGCAGGGGCAAGGTCTCCAGCGACCAGGGACGGCTGGGGCCTCCCTGGGCGTTGTAGACGTTGTAGGACACGCCGTCTTCCTGGATCTGGCGCGTGAGCAGCGCCTGGCGGCGGCCCAGGTCGTCGAGCGGAGCGCCCAGGTGGGCGGCAAAGGCTTCCCAGGCCGGGCGCAAGCTGCCATCAGGCAGGCGCAACTCGTCGTAGTGCCCGGGTTCGGCTGGCCGGGTGCGGCGCAGCAGATC
>NZ_JAIZVX010000246.1 GCF_021768455.1 Aquabacterium sp.
GGCCGCCAACGCCACGCCAGGCGCAGCAGCGCCGACCAGCCCCGCCCTGCCCCCGGCCGCCAATGCAGCCGGCGCCACCACAGGCAAGGCCTCCAACCAGGCGGCCGATGCCATGAACGACGCCCTGGGCGAGTTCATTGGCGGGCTCAAGCGCCCCACCCCGCAGGCCGACACCAAGATCGCCGCCCGCGCCGCGAGCAAGCCCTCGGAGAAGGCCACCGACAAAGCCGCCGACAAGGCGGCCGAACGCCTGGCCGAGGCCCGGGAAGCCAAGGAAGCACGTGAGAGCCGTGAGGCCCGCGATTCCGACAAGGACAACGAACCGCGCGGCCGGGGCGACAGCACCCAGCGCCTGGTCATCATCGCGCTGGACGCCGGCCACGGTGGCGAAGACCCCGGTGCCGTGGGCCCCAGCGGCCTGTACGAAAAAGACGTGGTGCTTTCTGTGGCCCACAAGCTGCGCGCGCGCATCAATGCCCAGCCCGGCATGCGCGCCATGCTGACCCGAGAATCGGACTACTTCGTGCCCCTGCACGAGCGCGTGAACAAGGCACGCCGGGTGCAGGCCGACCTGTTCGTCTCCATCCACGCCGACGCCTTCATGAACCCCGAAGCCCGCGGTGCCTCGGTGTTCGCGCTGTCAGAGGGCGGGGCCACGAGCGCGGCAGCACGCTGGATGGCCAAGAAGGAAAACGCCTCCGACATGGTGGGCGGCGTCAACATCAAGGCCAAGGACGCCACCGTGCTGCGCACCCTGCTCGACATGTCGACCACGGCGCAGATCAAGGACAGCCTCAAGCTCGGCAGCGCCGTGCTGGGCAACCTGGGCAAGATCGGACGCCTGCACAAGGCCACGGTCGAGCAGGCCAGCTTTGCCGTGCTCAAGGCCCCGGACATCCCATCCATCCTCGTGGAAACCGGCTTCATCTCCAACCCTGAAGAAGAATCCAAGCTCAAGGACGACGGCTACCAGGCCCAGCTGGCCGATGCCCTGCTCTCGGGCATCCAGCGCTACTTCGCGCGCAACCCGCCCCTGGCACGCAACCGGGCGCTGTGAACGCGGCGGCTCAGGCCGAAGCAGCCTGTTCGCTGCGGCTGGCCTTCCAGCCGCCGTACAGCGCAATCAGGCCGGGCACGATGATCATCGCCAGGATGATCTTGCTCAGGTGCTGCTGCACGAAGGGGATGTTGCCAAACAGGTAGCCCGCCAGGCTTAGCCCCACCACCCAGACCACGGCGCCCACCACGTTGAAGGCGGTGAACTTGGCGCGGTTCATCTCGGCCACACCGGCCACAAAGGGCGCAAAGGTGCGGATGAAGGGCATGAAACGGGCCAGGATGATGGTGACGCCACCGTGCTTTTCGTAAAAACGGTGGGCCGAGTCGAAGGCCTTGCGGTTGAACCAGCGAGAGTCTTCCCACTGGAAGACCTTGGGGCCGAGGTAGCGACCGATGCTGTAGTTGAGCTGGTCGCCCAGGATGGCAGCAGCCAGCAGCACGCCGATGGCCACGGGCAGGCTCATCGCGCCGCCCGCCGCCAGGGCGCCGACCATGAAGAGCAGCGAATCACCAGGCAGGAAGGGCATGACAACCAGCCCCGTCTCGACGAAAACGATCAGGAACAGGAGGGCGTAGACCCACACACCGTAAGCCTGGATGAATTCGGCCAGGTGCTTGTCGACGTGAAGGATGAAGTCGATGAGGAAGTGTGCAATGTCCATGGGCGCGGATTATGGCGGGGAAGTTGCGGGCGATCGCCGCAAAGCCCATGCCAGCGGCGGCGCGATCACCCCCGGCCTTTTACAATGTCGGGATGACGCTTGAGCCCGCCCGTGCCCCCGATCCAGACGATCAGCCTGCTTTGACACCTGATCAGGGGAGCGCCCCCGTGCGCCGCGAAATCCGCGAACTGCCCGACGAACTCGTGAGCCAGATCGCCGCCGGCGAGGTGGTGGAGCGGCCGGCTTCGGTCGTGCGCGAGCTGGTCGACAACGCCCTGGACGCGGGCGCCAGCCAGGTCACGGTCAAGCTGATGGCCGGCGGCGTGCGCCAGATCCTGGTCGAAGACGACGGCTGCGGCATCCCCGTGAGCGAGCTGCCCCTGGCCCTGCGCCGCCATGCCACCAGCAAGATCCGCTCGCTGGACGACCTGGAGCAGGTCGGCACCATGGGCTTTCGGGGCGAGGCCCTGGCGGCCATCGCCTCGGTGTCGGACGCGTCCATCGCCAGCCGCACGCCGCAGGACGCCCACGCCCACCGCCTGGACGCCCGCTCGGGCGAGCTGACACCGGCGGCCCGCAGCGTGGGCACCAGCGTCGAGGTGCGCGAGCTGTTTTTCAGCACCCCGGCCCGCCGCAAGTTTCTGAAGACCGATGCCACCGAGCTGGCCCACTGCCTGGAGTCGGTGCGCCGCCATGCCCTGGCCCGCCCCGACGTGGGCTTTGCGGTGTGGCACGAAGGCAAGCTGACGCAACAGCTGCGCGCCGGCAGCGCCGAGCAACGCGTGCAGGACGTGCTGGGCGAAGAGTTCATCCGCACCAGCCGCCCGGTGGACCTGCAGATCGGCCCAATGCGCGTGCACGGCCGCGCCGGTCTGCCCGACGCCGCCCGCTCGCGTGCCGACTGGCAGTACTGCTACGTGAACGGGCGCTATGTGCGTGACAAGCTGATCGCCCACGGCGTGCGATCGGCCTACGAAGACGTGCTGCACGGCTCGCGCCAGCCGACCTACGTGCTCTTCATCGAGATCGCGCCCGAGCGTGTGGACGTGAACGTGCACCCCACCAAGATCGAGGTGCGCTTCCGTGATTCGCGCGAAGTGCACCAGGCTGTGCGCAAGGCCGTGGAGGCCGCACTGGCACAGTCGCGCGCCGGCGCTGCGGCCGCACCCCTGGTGCCCGGCCTGACGGCCGCGGTCGC